>NZ_JBVKAT010000015.1:0-216368 GCF_055598485.1 Streptomyces sp. NPDC107521 | reverse complement strand
CCACCCGCTACGACAAAACCCGTGAATCATACGAAGCGGCACTCACTATCGCGTCACTCCTGATGTGGATATGACCCTTTGAAGACAGGCCCTAGCCCACCGCCTGGCAGGCCCGCTCCGTCTCCTCGAACGACTCGGCGACCGCCCGATCGATCCGGTCCCCGGCCCGCACGTCCACAACCCGCCCCCGGCCGTCTGACAGCCGCACGAAGAAGTCGGGCGCGTGCCAGCGCCGCCGCTTCCCGTCGTGCCAGTGCGGCCAGAACGGCTGCGACGCGATCCCGACCACCTCGGGATCGCGGTCCAGCAGGATCAGCCGATCCCGCTCCGACCATGACTCGTAGCCCACGTGGGCGCCCACCGTGGCCGAGTAGTACAGACCGGCGAAACTGTCCCCACCCTTGGCCCAGCGGAACTCCCGGACCGGATCGGCCGCCTCGAACCGACGGTTCCAGCCCTGGCCCAACGGCAGCCGACGGCGCTGCCCGGACTCGATAAACCCCAGCTCAAAGGCCGACAGGACGGCATCGCCGTACGCCAGCGCGGCACTAGCCACGGTCTCCCCCACCAGACGAGACCCACCGATCAAGATCAAGTGGCAGAAACCTACCGGTCGACAAGATCACTTGGCAAACGAGCAAGATCCCTTGTCAGAGGTCACCCGGCCCGGTCACGTCAGCGGTGACAAGGCTTACAGCTCCCGCCGCAATCGCCACTACCTGCGACGACGCCGCATCAGGCACACGATTCCCGAGCCGGAGGACCAGCGGGCCAACCGTCGGCGCAGAGGCAGCGCGGGCGGCAGGCCCGCCGGGTTCGACCGCGAGCGCTACCGGCGCCGCAACGAGGTCGAGCGGACCATCAACCGGCTCAAGAACTCCCGTGCTGTCGCGACCCGTTACGACAAACGGGCCTACGTCTTCCACGCCACGGCCGCCGCCCTGGGCGTCCGGGCACGCGGCCGGGACATCACCGCCCAGGCCATCCGCACGGCGTACGAGAAAGAGCGGAGCATCGTCCGCAACTGGTACCTGCGTGGCACCCTGCACGCCATCCCCAGCAACGACGCCCGCTGAGTGGTGCCATTGCTGTCCCCTCGGATTCTTGCCGCAGCCAACCGCCGCTACCAGCAGCTGGGTCAGGACGACGATCTGCGCCGGCGCGCCGACCATCTCATCCGGCGCGCTCTTGCCGCGCACGGACGACTCACCCAGGCCGAGCTGACCGAGCACCTCACCACCCTCAGCCGCTGCAGTGCCGCTTCACGCCGTAACGGGGCTGGAGATCGGCGACACACTCGAGTTCACCAGCGCGTCTCCCCGGCGAAGCACTTCGCGGCTTTCCGAAGAATCTCGCGTTCCTCCTCCAGTTCACGGACGTTCTTCCGTAGGTCGGCGCTCTCCGCTGTCCCCGGTGCCGGCGGCTGAGTCGGCTCCTGCGCTCGCCGTCCTGGGGACGGCTTACCCCGGCTGCCCTCACCCAGTTCCGCAGTGTCTCCGGGTTGATCCCCAGATCGGCGGTGACCGACCTGATCGTCGCCTCTGGCCGCGACTCGTACAGCGCGACCGCGTCCGCTGTGAACTCCGGCGGGTAGTTCTTCATGGCCAACGAGATGTCCGTTTTCACGTCCTCAGGATCCAGTGTCTCGTGTGCCCAGCATCAGGGGTCAAGGCCCAGTTGTTGTTTGGGGGGCATGTGTGGGGGTGGTGGGGGCGGTTGCAGGGGTGGCAGGGTCTGCCGTTGCCGTTGCCGTTGCCGTTGCCGGGGGGTCTGCATTCGCCGGTCGGGGTCGGTGTCGGGGTCGGTGTGGGGGTTGGTGTCGGTGTGGGGGTGGGTTCGGGGGTGGGTTCGGGGGTGGGGGTGGGTTCGGGGGTTGTTTCTGATGTGGGTTGGGGTGTGGGGCTGGGTTGGGGTGTGGCGGTCGGTTCCGGTGTGGGGGTTGGGGTGGGTTCCGGGGTGGGTGTGGGTTCGGGTGTGGGCGTGGGTTCGGGGGTGGGTGTCGGTTCCGGTGTGGGCGTCGGCGTCGGTTCCGGTGTGGGTGTGGGTGTTGGCGTCAGCCCTGGTGTCGGCGTCGGTTCCGGCGTGGGTGTGGGCTCCGGTGTCGGCGTCGGTTCGGGTGTGGGGGTTGGGGTGGGTGTGGGCGTGGGTGTGGGCTCCGGTGTCGGTGTCGGTGTCGGCTCGGGTGTGGGCTGGGGTGTGGGCTCCGGTGTGGGTTCGGGGGTGGGGGTCGGTTCCGGTGTCGGTGTCGGTTCTGGTGTGGGTGTCGGTTCCGGGGTTGTTGCGGCTGCGGCTGCGGCTGCGGCTGCGGTGGCGGTGGTGGGGGTGGTTGCTGGGGTTGTGGTGGGGGTGGTGGTGGGGGGTGTGGGGCGGGCGGCGGGTTGGTTGGGTGTGTGGGGTGTGGTGTGGGTGGTGGGGGGTGGTGTGGGTGTGGGGGGTTGGTTGGGGGTGGTGTGGTTGGTGGTGAGGGCGAGGGCGAGGGTGGCTGCGGTGATGATGGTGGTGGTGGTGAGGGTGGTGGTGGTGAGGGTGCGGCTGTTTTTCCAGGGGATTTTGGAGGGGGGTATGGATACCGGGGTTGCTGGTGCTGCGGGGGTTGCTGCCGGGGCCGGGGCCGGGGCCGGGGTGGGGGCGGGGGTGGGTGTGGGGGTGGGGGGTGGGCCGGGGGTTGCGGGTGCGGGTGCGGGTGCGGGGTTTGGGGTGGTTGGTGGGGGTTGGGCTGTGGGGGTGTGGTTTGCCGGTGGTGTGCCGGTGGCCGTGCCGGCGGTGGTGCCGGTGGCTGTGTCGGTGGTTGTGCCCGTGCCGGTGTCCGTGCTGGTCCCGGTACTTGTGTGTGTGGCGGTGTCTGCGTTGGTGTTTGCGGGGGGAGTTGCGTCTGGGTCGGTGCCGGTCGTGTCCGCGTCCGTGCCGGTGCCGGTAGCAGTGCCCGTGCCCGTGCCCGTGCCCGTGCCCGTGCCCGTGCCCGTGCCCGTGCCCGTGCCCGTGGCGGTGCCGGTGGCGGTGCCGGTGGCGGTGCTGGTGGTGTCTGGGGGTGCGTTGTTGTTGGTGTCTGTGCTGGTGTTGTTGCTGGTACTTCCGCTGCTGCTGCTGCCGTTGGTGTTGGTGGTGGTGTGGAGGAGGTAGGCGGTGGCGGTGGTGCCGAGGTAGATGGGGGGGATGGTGGTGCGGATGGTTGCGGTGAGGTCGGTGAGTTCGTGGTGGAGGGCGGTGCAGGTGGGGCAGGTGTTGAGGTGTTCGCGGATCTGGGTGTTCTGGGCGGGGGTGAGTTTGCCGCGGGTGTAGGCGCCGAGGCGGGTGGCGTGTCTGCGGCAGGTGTGGTTGCCGGTGGTGGTGATGTGGGCCTGGAGGTAGGCGGTGCGCAGGCCTTCGCGGGCGCGGTAGGCGAGGGCGGAGACGCTGTTGGGGCGCAGGCCGAGGAGGGGGGCGACGCTGGCGGGTGGTTCGCCTTCGACTTCGGTGTGCCAGAGGACGGCCTGCCAGCGTTCGGGCAGGGAGTGGAAGGCTTCGGTGACGGCCTGGTGGTCGAAGGCTTCGGTGGCGGGGTCGGGGGCGGGTTCGGCGGTGTCGTGGCTGTCCCAGGTGTCGGTGAGGATGGTGCGGCGCTGCTGGCGGGTGACGCGGAAGGCGCAGTGGCGGACGGTGCGGACGAGGTAGCCGCGGAAGAATTCGGTGGGGCCGGAGCCCTTGCGTATGGCGGCGAGGACGTTGGCGAACGCCTCGGCGACCAGGTCGTCGACGTCCGCTTCGCGGGTGGCGTACTGCCGGGCGCACAGGGCGGCGGCCCTGCGGTGGCGTGCGTACAGCGTTTCGTAGGCGGTGCTGTCGCCCTCGCGGGTGGCGGCGATGAGCCGGGCGTCGCTCGGCTCGTCGGACTCTTCGGGCTCCGGCGGGGGGAACGCGGTGTTGTCGCTCATGAATCCTCTACCGCGGCGGTACGGCCCTGGCCGGCCGGACACGGCGCTTACTGACGGTTACCAGTGCGCAACACATTAGATAGAGGGACAGTTGACACGTCAACAGATGTAACCAGGTACATACCTGCAAGTGATGAGATGGCGTGCGCCGCCGCCTATACCCGGAAATGATGTCATCCCAGGTGCCGGCGGGTCTCTGACCCGGTGTTTCTTCCTTTCACGGCGGGGGGTGGTGTGTCGACCGTGTCATAGATCACGTCGATCGGACCGTTCTGTCGCGTCATGGTTCGGGGGCCGGTGTCTCGGGACGGTGCCCGGTCAGCCGGCCGGGTGTGTCGCAGGAGAAGGAAGCCGCGGTTGAAGAGCGAACGTGCACGGGCACCTGTCAATTCGGTCCTGCCCTCGGAGGAGTTCCCCTTCCCGCTGGAACAGGTGGGGGACGTGTCGTTCAAGGAGCCCGCCCCCGCCCCCGCCCCCACTCCCGGCCCTGGCGCCCCCACTCCCGGCCCCGGCGCCTCGGGGGCGGCTTCTGGTGCGGGTGCTGGTCCTGTTGCGGGGTCTGTTCCGGTGCGGGGTCCGGCCGGGGGCGGGGCTGAAGGCCCGTCACCGGTCCCGCGGGCCGGTGACGGGCCCGTCCCGCACCGCCCCCGCGTCCCGGGGTCCGGCACGCAGGGCCCGGACGGCGCCCCGCGCGTTCCGGGGTCCGGCACTCGCGTCCCCGGCGGTGCCCGCCCTCCGGGAGCGGAGACGGGCGGCCCTGAGGGCGGCGCGGGCGGTCCGGGTGGCCCGGAGGACGGCTCCCTCGGCCCGGGTGGCCCGGACAGCACCCTCGGCCAACTCGGCCAACTCGGCAGGCTCGGCCAGGGTGGTCCGGGAGGCGGTCCTGACGGTCCGGATGATCCGGGCGGTCCGGGCGGTCCGGCGGGCATCCGGCAGGGTTCTGACGGTCCGCCCGGTCCGGCGGGTGACTCGTGTCCACAGGTTCCGCAGGACGGGCCGCGGGGCCCGGGCGGCCCGGAGGCCGGTCGGTACGAGCCGGGTGTCCTGGAGGACGGCCCGGGGGAACTTTGTGCCCGGGAAGGGCGTCCGGGCAGCCCACGCTCAAAGGGCGGTCCGGGGGACGGTGCGCCGGGTTCTGGTGGTCCGTACGGCGGGCCCGGCCCGGGAGATCCCGGAGGCGCTCCGCACGGGCCGCGCATCCCGGAGGGCGGTCTGTCCGGTCCGCAGGACGGTCCGCACCCGCATGTCCCGCAGGGCAGGTCGCAGGGTCCGCGTGCCGCGCAGGGCGGTCCGTACGGGCCGGGTGTCCGGGAGGGGCGTCCGGACGGCCCGCGTGGCTCAAAGAACGGTCCGCTGGGTTCTGGCGGTCTGCACGGCGGGCCCGGCCCGGGACATCCAGGAGATGCCCTGCATGGCCCGGGCATCCCGGAGGGTGGTCTGCGCGGTTCTGGCGGTCTGTCCGGTCCGCAGGACGGCCCGTACCCGCAGGTTCCGCAGGGCGGGTTGCAGGGGCCGCGTGCCGCGCAGGGCGAGCCGGGTGTCCGGGAGGACGGCCCGCAGGGGTCTCGTGCCTCTGGGCGTCCGGACAGCCCGAGCGGTCCGGAGAAGGGTTCGCAGGAGTCCCGTGCCCGGGAAGGGCGTCCGGACAGCCCACGCTCAAAGGGCGGTCCGGGGGACGGTCCGCCGGGTTCTGGTGGTCCGTACCGCGGGCCCGGCCCGGGAGGCCCCGGAGGCGCTCCGCACGGGCCGCGCATCCCGGAGGGCGGTCTGCCCGGTCCGCAGGACGGCCCGTACCCGCAGGTTCCGCAGGGCGGGTTGCAGGGTCCGCGTGCCGCGCAGGGCGGTCCGGGTGAGCCGGGTGTCCGGGAGGACGGTCCGCAGGGGTCTCGTGCCTCTGGGCGTCCGGACAGCCCGAGCGGTCCGCAGGGGCCCCGTGCCCGGGAGGGGCGTCCGGACGGTGCGGTGGAAGGTCCGCAGGGTTCTGGCGGCCGGCGCATCCCGGCGGGTGACTCGTGTCCACAGGTTCCGCAGGACGGGCCGCAGGGCCCGGGTGGTCTGGAGGCCGGTCCGCGTGGTCCGCGCGTCCGGGAGGGTGTCCCGGACGGCCCGCGCGTTCCGGGGGACGGCCCGTCCGGCTCGTCCGTCGGGGAGAGCGGTCCCGGTGGCCCGTACGGTTTCCGCGGTCCGGGGAGGGGCCCGGGCGGGTTGCCCGGCGCATACGCCCCGGAGAGCGGCCCGGGAGGTCCGGAGGGTCCGGAGAGCGGTCCGCACGCTCTGCCCGGTCGGAGCGGTCCGGCTGCGTCCCGTGTTCCGGGGAGCGGTGCGGGCGGGCCGCGGGTTCCGCGCGTTCCGGAGGGCCCGCGGGGTCTGCGGGGCGTGGAGGGCGGTACGGGTGCTGTGCCCGGCCCCGGTGTCCCGGGGGACGGCGCGGACACGGTGAGTGTTCCGCGTGTCCCGGGCGGCGGCGGGCGTGGTCCGGGTGTCCCGGGCGGCGGCCCGCTGGGTCCGGGTGCCCCGGAGGGCGGTCCGCACGGTCTTCTCGTCCCGGAGGACGACGGGGCCGGTCCGGCCGGTCCGGAGGGCGGTGTGCAGGGTCCGCACGCTCCGGACAGTGGTGTGCAGGGTCTGCACGTCCCGGACAGCGGTGCGGGCGGTGTGCGGGGTCCGTATGCCGGGGAGGGCGGTCCGCAGGGCCGTCGTGTCCCGGGGAACGGTATGGCCGGTCCGCGGGGCCTGCGGGGCCCGGGGGCCGGTCCGGACGGTGCGGGGGCAGTGGTGGACGGCGCGGGTGGTCTGCGCGGCCGGCGTGAGCCGGGAAACGACGCGGGTGGTCATGACGGCCCGCATGAGGCGGGGAGCGGTGTGACTGGTCTGCGTGGTCCGGGTGTTCTGAAGGATGACCCGGACGGCCGCCGTGGTCCGGAGGACGGCCTGTACGGCCCCTACGGCCCGCAGGACGGCCCGGACGGTGTCCAGGGCCCGGAAGGCGGCCCCGACGCCCTCCACGGCCCTCAGAGCGCCCCCGGTGGCCCCGGTGGCCCCGGTGGTCCCGGTGGCCCCGGTGGTCCCGGTGGTCCGTACGGTCCGGGTGAGCAGGGGAGCGGTGCGGGCGGTCCGCAGGCCCCGGGAAGCGTCCCGCACGATCAGGGAGGTGTCCCGGACGCTCTGCACGGTCCGGGGGGTGTCCCGGAGGGTGTTCCGGGCGGTTTCCATGACCCGGACGGTGTCCAGGGCCTGAACGGCGGCCTGGGCGGTGTCCGGGGCCCGGACGGTGTCGTGGGCGGTTTCCGTGACCCGGACGGTGTTCGTGGTCCGGACGGTGTCCTGGAGGGTGTCCGGGGTCCGGAGGTCGGTTTCGGTGGTGTCCGGGGCCCGGAGGGTGTTCCGGGCGGTCTCCATGACCCGGGTGGTCTCCATGACCCGGGCGGTCTTCACGACCCGGGTGGTCTTCATGGTCTGGGTGGTGTCCGGGGTCTGGGTGATGGTCCGGAGGGTCTGCGTGGTGGGGAGGGTGGTCCGTCCGGTCCGTTCGTGGTGGAGGCCGGCCCGTATGTCCAGGGTGCGGGGGCTGGTGGGGGCGGGTCCTGGCTGGGGGAGGTGACCGACCGGCCTCCGGGCACCGGCACCGGCCCCGGCCCCGGCACCGGCACTGGCCCCGGCATCGGGCCGGGTGTGGTGCACGGTGCCGTCGGCGGTCCCGTGGCCGGTCCTGACGGCGGTGTTGCCGCTGGTGCTGGCGGTGTTGGCTTTGCCGGTGCCGTCGGTCCTGCCGGTGCCGTTGGTCCTGCCGGTGTCGGCGCACGTGCCGGTGCTGCCGGTGCCGGTGTCTACGTCTCCGACGGTGCCGGTGGTGTTTCTGCCGGTGCCGGTGTCCCCGAGGGTGTCCCCGGCGGTGCTGATGCCGGTGGTGCGGGTCCGGTGGGGGTGTCCTCGGCGGTGCCGCGGCGCAGGGCGCCGCGGTCGGGGGGTGTGTCGGAGGTGCGGGAGTTCCGTGCCCGTCCGGTTCTGCCGGGGATGCTGGCGCTGTTGTGCGCGGTGCTGTGCTGTGCGGTGCTGGTGGCCCTCGCGGTCCGGCCGCGGGAGCTGGTGCGGTGGGAGGGGATGCCGCAGGCGTCGCCGCCGCTGCTGGCCGGGCTGGCGGTGGTGGTGCTGCTCGCGGTGGGGGGCCTGCTGCGCAACGGGGAGGGCCACGCGGTCGTGCTGACCCGGTGGGGCCGTTACCGGGGCACGGTGCGCCGTACGGGGCTGGTGTGGGTGAATCCTTTCGCCAGGCGGCACCGGGTGGATGTGCGGCTGCGGCACTTCCGGGGGGAGGGGGTGTCGGCGGTGGACCGTGTGGGGCATCCGGTCGTGGTCGGTCTGCTGATCGTGTGGCGGGTCAGGGACACGGCGCGGGCGGTGTTCACCGTGGATGATCATGAGGAGTTCCTGCGGGAGCAGGCGGTGGCGAGTGTGGCGGAGGCCGTGTCGCTGCTGCCCTGTGACCGGTTCGGGAGTCCCGGGCCGACGCTGCGTGACGGTGCGTGGTTCGGTGAGGAGGCGACGCGCCGGCTGGCGTCGGAGATGACCCCGGCGGGTCTGGAGGTCTACTCCGTCCAGCAGCTCTCCCTGGACTACGCGGCGGAGGTCGCCGACGCGATCCACCGGCTGCGCAGTGCGGAGCTCAACGCCGAGCTGCGCACCACCGTCATCGGCGACGCCGTCGACATCGCCCGTGCGGCCCTGGAGCGGATCAGGGCCGGCGAGGGCGAGGGCGGCGACGCTCCCTCGGGCCGGGACGCCGAGTTCCTGCGCCTGCTCGTACTGTCGCTGCTCAGCCCGAGCGCGAATCCGAAGGAATGGGGAAACCAGTGGCCCAGTCACCGAAGTTCGTCGAGCTGAACGCCGCCGAGGACTGCGGGACCTGCGAGTTCTGCACCGCTTTCGCGCAGCGGGAGAAGGGGGCCGGGCCCGTGCGCACCGCGGCTCATGCCCGTGCCTGCCGCCGCCGGACGGCGGGGGCGCTGCTGGCCATCGCGACCGGTGTCGTGGGCATCGAGGCGGGCACGGCCGCCCCGGCCAGCGCGCTGCCCGCGCCGAGCCGTGAGGGCTGGGACGGCACCCGTTACTGGTTCCAGTCCGGTGGCCAGTGGCGGTGGACCAGCCATCAGAGCGTCTACCTCCAGCGCACCGGCCGCGGCACCGCCCCCGCACCCGCACCCGCACCGGCCCCGGCACGCCCGGGGTCGGGGGGGAAGGTGTCGGCGGACGCCTGGCTGCCCGCGCCGAGCCGGGCGGGCTGGGACGGCACCCGTTACTGGTTCCAGTCCGGTGGCCAGTGGCGGTGGACCAGCCATCAGAGCGTCTACCTCCAGCGCACCGGCGGCGGGGGCACCGCCCCGGGCACGGGCGGCGGCGGGGGGAGCGGCGTGGTGCCGCCGAAGGCGGACTCGGGCTCGCTGGAGCCCGCTCTCTCCTACGCCCTGGCCCAGCTCGGCAAGCCGTACATCTGGGGCGGCAACGGCTACCTCGGCTACGACTGCTCCGGTCTGGTGCAGCAGGCCTACCGTCGGGTGGGGATCCAGCTCCCGAGGGTCGCCTCCGACCAGTACGGGGCCACCACCCGGATCACGGCGGGCAGCCTGCGCCGGGGCGACCTGATCTTCTGGTCCTCCAACGGCCGCCAGTCCGGTGTCCACCACGTCGCCATCTACCTGGGCGGCGGACGCTACGTGGAGGCCCCCCGGCCGGGCGTGAACATCAGGATCTCCTCGCTGTCCAACGGCTACGCGCCGAACCTGTTCGGCCGTCCCTGACCGGTCCTGGGCACCATCCGGGCCCGACCGCGTCATGAAGGAGCGGGTGGGGCCTCTCTTCAGATGTCACACACGGTACGGCGGCACCCGCCGCCCCGAGGAGGAGGCCCCGCCTTGCCCACCCAGCCCGTCCAGCCGCCCCAGCCGGCCCAGCCCTCCCGGCCGCCCAGGCCCTCACCGCCGCGGGAGCTGACACGACGCCAGGAAGAGGTGCTCTGGCTCATGCTGACCGGCGCCACCGCCGACCGGATCGCCCAGGAACTGGGCATCAGCAGAGCCACCGTGCAGACCCATCTGCGCGCCATCTACGCCGCCTTCGGCGTCCGCAGCCGCGCCCCGGCCGTCATCGCGGCCATCGAGCGGGGCTATCTGCCCGAGAGCCTGGACCGGGGCTGGAGCCAGGACCGGGAACGGGTGCTGCGCGCGCTGCGGCAGGCGTGGAGCCCCTGCTGGGTCCATCCGGCGCACACGCCGAGCTGTGCGGTGTGCGTCCGGGCGGCGACCCTGGGCCATGCCATCACCCTGGTCCGGGACCCGGGGGCGCCGGCCCATCCGCCGCCCGCGGCCGGCCCCCCGGGATCCGCCGCCGCCCCCCGCCCGGCCCCGGCCCGCCACCTGAGAACCCCGCCCCCGCCCAGAGCGGCCCCCGCCGCGGGCAACGGAGCCCCCCGGTGACCGCACACCCCACCCCCGCCGCCCCCGGCACCACCCCCGCCCCGGACACGGCCACCACTCCCGCACCGGACACGGTCACCATCGCCGCGCCGGGCACGGTCACGGCGGCCGCGCCGGTCACCACTCCCGCCCCGGCCCCGGTCACCACCCCGGCCACCGCCGCCGCGCCGGTCACCACCCCCGTACCGGCCACGGCCGCCATCGCCGCGCCGGGCACGGTCACGGCGGCCGTACCGGCTGCTGTCTCCGCACAGGCCCCGGCCACCGCCGTCGCTGTGCCGGGCGGCCCTGCCGCGCCGGACACCACCCCCGCCCCGGCCCCGGCCGCCATCGCCGCGCCGGGCACCGTCACTGCAGTTGCGCCGGCCGCCGTTCCCGCACCGGTCACCGCCGCCGCTGTGCCGGGCACCGCCACGGCGGCCGTACCGGCCGTCACCTCCGTCCCGGTCGCGCCGGTGACCGCCGCCGCTGCGCCGGGCACTGCTGCGGCGGCCGTACGGTTCACCGCTGCCGGGCCGGCCGCCGCCGTTCCCGCACCGGCTGCCGTCACCGCGGTCGTACCGGCCGTCGCTTCCGTCCGGGCCGCGGTGGCCGGTGCCGTGCCGGTCACCGCGGCCGGGGGCGGACCGGGTGCCGCCCTGGCGCCGGCGGTCGGCGTTGTGCCGGTCACGGCGGTCACCGTCCCCGTGGCGGTTGCCGGTCCCGGGCCGGCCGCCGCTGCCGGGCCGGCCGCCGCTGCCGGGCCGGCCGCCGCTGCCGGGCCGGCCGCCGCTGCCGGGCCGGCCGCCGCTGCCGGGCCGGCCGCCGTTTCCGTGCCGGTCATCGTTTCCGTGCCGGTCGTGGTGGCCGGGGCGGGGGTGCTACGTTCCCCGGCGTCTCAGGCGGGCGGGGAGGCTGGAGCCGGGGGCCGCGGCCTCGGCGGTGAGCAGCCGGCACAGGACGCAGCCGTCGAGGTGGGCCCGGATCTCCGTGGCGTGGTGCGCGGTCAGTTCGTGCCGTGCGTGGGAGAGGGCCGTCAGGTAGGACAGGTGGCTTCCCCGCGCTTCCACGGGGCCGGTGCGGCGCAGTCCCCGCCACAGGTAGGCGTCGGCCAGGGTGTCGAGGGCGGCCTGCAGGAGTGCGGGGGAGTGGCGGGCGGGGGGTTCGCCCTCCACGCAGACCGCCCAGAGCACGTCGGCGTGGTGGGAGGGGAGCGAGGCGAGCACGTCGTAGGCGAGGAGGGTCTCCTCGGCGCCCGGTCCGCCGCCGGTGACCTCGCGGTGCAGGGCGCGTCCGGCGGCGGACCGCCGCACGCCGACCCGGACCTCGCGGTCGAAGTCGAAGGTGCGGTCCTCCGGCGCGGTGTGCTGCAGTGCGCCGACGGCGCGGCGGCAGGCGTGGAAGAGCAGGGCCTCCGTGATCTCGCGCTGGGCCGGTCCGAGGTAGCGCCGGACGATCCGCTGCCCGGGCCGGGCCGCCCGTGCGCACAGCCGGTGGACGGCGCCGGGTTCGCCGAGCCGGGCCCGGTGCAGGAGGTCGGCCCGTTCGGGCGGGAGCGGGGGCAGGAGGGGCGGTCCGGTGGACAGCGCGTGCGGGAACGGGTCGGGGCCCAGCAGCGGGGGTCTGGGCAGCCGCAGGGTCTCCGGCTCGGCGGGCGCGGGCCGTACCGTGACACCCCGCCGGAAGGTGGTCCAGTCCCAGGTGGCCCTCCCCGCGGACCGTCGGACATCGCTCACGGCCACCCCGCCCCTCCCATAGGCATTCCCGGGGCCTGACGAACCGGAGCCCCGACCTTCCAGAGCCCCGCCCCCCGTTCCCATGACGCGGTCCCGGCCGCGTCCCACGTCACACCGCCCACGTCACACCCCCCTCCCCGGCCACGGCCCCACCCCCTCCCCGCACACCACCCCGCCCGGACCGGGCCCCTCGGACCGCCCCCGCCGGCCCCCTCGGACCACCCGAACCGGCCCCCCGAACCAGCCCCCGGAGCGGCCGGACGGCTCCCGGGCAGGACCCGGACCCGGAGAAACGCAGGGGAGGGAAGGCAGGGGAGCGGAGGGCAGGGGAGCGGAGGGCGGAGGAGCCTCCCCGCCCCCGGCCCTCACCCCGGTTCCGGCCAGCGCCCGGCCCGGTCCCGGCCCGCGCGGGCACCGCCCCCCGGCCGGCCCGCGTGAACACCGCCGGCGTGCGCACCGGGCACGGCACCCACGGACCCCCGCCCTTTCCCGCCGGGGCCTGCGCGTCCCCTGACGGCGGCCGGTCCTCTCCCCGAGCCGGCGGACGGCGGCCCGGCCCCCGGGGGCGGGCATCCGAGCCGGAGGACGCTGCTTCCCGGGGCGGCGAGCGACGGCCCGTCCGCCCGGCAGCGCCCCGGGCCGGTGGCCGGCGGTCCGGCCCGGAAGGCGGGCGCCCGCTCCGGAAGGGCAGCCGGCCCGGCCCGGTACGGCGCACCGGGCCCGGACACGGCCCCCCGCCCGCTACGGGGCAGAGGCCCGGCCCGAGGACGTCATCCCGGGTCCGGGGGAGCAGCGGGCCCGGCCCGTCGGCCACCCCGCCCCCCAGAACGGCGCCCGGACCGGGACAGCCCCTCAGGGGCCCCGGGAGCGGTGACCCGTCCGGCACGAGGGCGGTGCCCCCCCGGCCCGGGGAGGGCTGCCCCCGTACCCCCAGGAACGGTGGCCGGTCCCAGGGGCGGCGGCCCGTCCGGTGCCGGTGAACGGCCCGCGCCGCGCCCCGGGACACCCGGCTCCCGCCCGGACACCCGGCTCCGCCCGGACATCCGCTTCCGCCGGGACGACCGCCCCCCCGCCGGGATACGCCGGAACCCTGCCGGGGTGCCCCCTCCGCCCCGGTGCGCGGGAGTCCCCGGGGTGCGGGAGTCCCCGGGGTGTGCCGGAACGCCGCCGGGGTGTCCGGCCCGGCCCGGCCGGACGGGATCTCCGTTGGACGGGAGCCTGCCTGCCGGAGGGTTCGGTGGTGTCCGCTCCCGTCCGGTGCGCGGGGTGTCCCGTGCGCGGGAGCCCCGTCGGGGATGCCCGTCCCGCTCGGCGGGCGGGGCCCCGGGGGTGCCTGGCCCCGCCCGGCTGCGTGTCCCGGGACGGCCCCGGTCCTGTCCGCCAGATGTGCCCCCGGGTTGCGTCCCCCGGGGCTCAGCCCGGCGGGCGGGAGGCTGAGGGTGCGGCCCGGCCGCTCAGCCGCCGGGCCGACGGGGCCCCGGGGACGCCCTGCCCCTGCCTGCCCTTGCCCTTGTCCCGGTCCCCGGTCCGGCGTGCGGGATGCCGGGTGCCGGGTGAGGGTGCGGGTTCTCTGTCCGTGGGGCGCGGTTCGGTCCGGTGGGCGGGGTGTTCGGGCTGTGCTGCCGGTTCGGGGGCGGGCGTGGGGAACCCCGCTCGCGCCGGGGGGTTTTCCGGTGTGAGCGGGGTTCCTTGTGAGCGGCGGCCGTCGTCCCGGTGTGCGGGGGGTCCGGGGCGGCGGCCCTTGTGCGGGGCCGGTCTTGGGGGCGGCCCTGGTGTGTCAGGCCTGCTTGGAGCGGCGGCGGGCCGCCACGACCAGGCCGGTGCCGGCGGCGAGCACGACGACGGTGCCGATGACGAGCGGGACGGTGCCGCTGCTGCCGGTGGAGGCGAGGTCGCCGTCGGGGGCGGCGGCCGGGGTGCTCTGCGAGGGGGCGGGGGAGGCGCCGGGGGCGGGGGACTCGGAGGTCCCGGCGCTGGGGGTGGTGCCGTCCGACGGGGCGGGGGAGCCGGGGACGGCGGGCTCGGAGGCCTCACCGGTCGGCGTGACGGTGTCGGTGGGCGGCGTGGTCCCGGGGGAGGACGGCGCCGGCTCGGTGGTGGTCGGCGCCGGCGGGTCGGACGGGGGCGTGCCGGGCTCGGGCAGGCAGCCGGTGAACGGGTAGTGGTGGGTCTCCGCGCCGCCCGTGCCGCGCAGCGAGGCCACCCACACCGAGCCGTTGACCGGCGCGGCGCTGCCCAGGTCCAGGTGGGCGCCGGGGGCCAGGACGCTGCCGGGCCAGGCGGCCCTGCTGCTCTTGGCGATCTTCGTGGCGTCGGGGAAGTTCCAGAGGAGCTTGGCGCGGACGGCGCCGTCGGCGGCGCTCTGGAGCTTGTCGTCCAGGACGAAGTCCTGGCCGCCGGAGAGGAAGAAGCCGGTGGTGTTCGCGCCCGCCATGTCGTAGGCGCTGCCGCTGACGTTGACGATCGTGGTCGATCCGGCCGGGACCTTGAGGTAGATGTCCCTGGCCTGCTCGAGCTGGGCGGCGCTCACGTGGAAGACGTTGCGGGTGGTGTCGGTGCCCTGGAGGGTGAGGCGGGCGCCGTCCGGCGTCACCGTGGCCCCGGCGGTGGCGGGCAGGGCGGACAGCGCGGAGGAGTGGGCGCGCAGCTTGGCGAACTCCGCCTCGAAGTCGATCAGGCCGTCGTTCCGGCTGAAGGAGCCGTCGTGCAGGCTGACGGGTGCGCTGTCGACCTTGCCGCCGACGGCCGCGTTGCCCTTCATCACGACGGTGGACGACGAGCCGCTGACCAGGTCGCCGCGGACCACGAGGGAGGCCCGGCCGGGCAGGGCGGCGACCTGCCCCGCCGTCAGTTCGTTGGCGACGCTGAAGCCGCCGCTGAAGTCGGCGTCGCCGCCGACGGCCACGGCCCCCTCCGCGTCGGGGGAGTGGACGTTGTCACCGAGGACGAACTCGCCGTACTTGCCGGCGACACCGAAGGCGTCGGTGGCACACCCGGCGGAGTCGGCGGGTGCGGCCACGGCGGCCGGGACGGCCGTCAGGCCGAGGACGAGGGCTCCACCGAGCGCGGCGGCGGCGGCGGTTGCGGATATGCGCATGGGACTGGGTTCTCCCGCGGAGTGGCTGAGAAGATTCTGTGGCAGCTTTGGCCATGGATTTCACACAATGACACATTGGTCAAGACCAGTGCCCCATGGGCTGAGAGAGAGCCAGAAAACAGAAGGTTGCCCCTTATTACCGCTCTTGTGGGGTTGACAACCGGTGTGCGCAATGGATGACCCGTGATGGCCGAACAGGCGTCAGAACTCCGATAAATCCCCTGTGACCTGCGATGACCCTTCCGGGGAGGGTGCTTCGGCGCCCGGTTCCGGCCCCGGCCTCCCGGAAGCCCGGTTCGGAGGGTGTTGACCGGGTTCCAGGGCTCCCGTCACACTCCGTTATGGATTCATCTCATCTGTTTGTGGAGGACCCGAAAGCGGCGCGGGAGACCAGGCGGGGGAGCGGCGCGAGGGCAAGCGGGTATCCGGCCAGACCCGCCGCGCACCCGCCCGGGCAGCCCGCGGGACCGCCCGGCCCCGCCGCGCAACACACCCCGGCTGCCCACCGGTTACCAGCGGCAGCCGCGGACGCGGCATGGCCCGTAGCCGTAGCCGTAGCCGTAGTCATGTCGTGGCCCGTGGCCCGTGGCCCGTGGTCGGCCCGGTCCTGGCCGTGACCGTGACCGCAGCCGGCCGCGGCCGGTGCGGGGCGTGCGGCCCGGGCACTTCGCGTGGTGTGCCGGCTCCGGCCGCTCCGGCCGTTCCGCCCGGCCCGGGCTGTTCCCCCCGCCGCCGTGCTCCGGGCCGTCCCGGCCGTCCGCCCGCCGCGCCCGCGCCCGTGGGCGCCCGTGTCCGCGCCCGTGCGGCGGGGACGGGAGGCGGGGCGCCGGGCGGTGGCCGCCCGGGCGGTGGCCGGCGTGCCGGCGGTGGGCGCCGGGTGGTGACGGTGTGCCGGGCGGTGGGCATCGGTGGTGACGGGCGGTGGCGGGCCGGAAAGGGAGGGACCCGGGCCGGAAAGGGAGGGACCCGGGCCGGAAAGGGAGGGACCCGGGCCGGCCGTGGTGGGCCGGCCCGGGTCCCGGGGTGAGGTGGGGCGGGGTGGGGTGGTGTCAGATCATGCGCTGTCCCTTGCGGCGGGCCTCGGCCCATTCGCGGAAGAAGCTGCGGCTGATCACGAACAGGACGACGGCCACGAGGACGGGCCAGATCAGGACGTAGGCGCTGAGGGCGAAAGTGGTCACTGGACCTCCGGTCCGTTCTCTCTCACTTGCTGTTCGCGGCGGGTTCGGCCGCGTCGGGTGCGTCTGCCGCCGGCCGCGGGAGGGCGGCCCCGGCGGGGCTGTCGTCGAAGTCGCCGGTGCGGCGGGCGATGACGGCGAAGTCGAAGCGTTCGGTGTTGCCCGCGGACATCGCCCAGCAGATGACGGTGCTCACCGAGTAGGCGACCAGGGACCCGGACAGGGTCGCGTACTCGTGCAGCGAGCCGATCGCGAACGGTGCGGAGACGGCCGCGGCGAGCACGCCGACGATCTTCGCGGGGCGGACCCCGAAGAAGCCGAAGACCATCAGGCCGAGGACGACGCCGATGCCGATGACGGCCAGCACGTCGACCGTGATGCCGAACAGGCCGCCCGTGGGGATCCAGCCGAAGCGCACCGGCAGGAACACCGCGAGCGCGGCGAGCACCGAGGTGGTGAACGCCCTGCTGGTGACCTTCTCCCAGTAGAAGCTGGCCAGCACCGGGAAGACCAGGGCGCCCCAGAGCGCGCCGACGAACACCAGCAGGTCGAGGATGTTCAGGCGCAGGCTGGCGAAGGCCACGGCCGCCGCGGTCGCCAGCACCATCGTGATGCGCCCGATCAGCAGCATCGTGCGCGGGTCGGCCTTCTCCCGGCCCGCGACCGCCTGGCCGTAGATGTCGGTCATCGCGATCGAGGACAGGGCGCACAGGTCGGCGTCCGCGGTCGAGGAGAGCGCCCCGACGATCATGATGAAGAACACCGCCAGCAGCACCGGCGACAGATAGGTGGCGGCCATCTCCGGGATGAGGTTGTTCAGGTCGCCGCCGGTCGGCTCGAAGCCGGTGTAGAGGGCGAGGACCCCGAGCATGCCCACGCCGATCACCATGGCCCCGTAGCCGACGGTCGCGGTGACGAAGGTCGGCTTGATCAGGCTCTGCTTCACCGCGAACAGCCGCTGCGCGATGGTCTGGTTGCCGATGGCGTAGGCCAGGACCGCGGCGATGTAGGGGGCGCCCTGGTTCATGAACGCGTCGCTGGAGAAGAAACTGCCCTGCTGCGGCGTCAGGTTGTCCGCGCCGCTCTCGAACGCCGCCGGGAAACCGGCCGCGAAGAAGATGACCGGGACGATCACGGCCACCGCGCCGAGCATCGCCACGACCTGGATGAAGTCGGTCAGCACCGAGGCGCGGAAACCGGACCAGAGCGTGTAGAGCAGCACGCCCGCGGCCACCGCGAAGACGCCCTGGGTGAAGGTGAACGGCGACAGCAGCGAGATCAGCACGCCGCCGGCGATGAAGTTCGACATCAGGCTGATGAGGCTGCCCACGACGTTGGACCCGGCCAGCATCAGCTGGCTGGAGCGGCCGTGCCGCGCGTACATGACCTCGGCCAGTGTGTGCGCCTTCGGGGCGACCGAGCGGATGCGCCTGCCGAAGGGGTAGATGAACAGGATCATCAGGGCGCCCCAGAGCCCGTAGTGGATGGGGCCCGATATGCCGTAGGTGTAGCCCGACGTCGCCGACGCGTACATCGAGGCCGCCCAGATCCAGGTCGCCGTCATGCTCGCGGCGGAGATCCCGAAACCGATGTTGTTACCACCGGTCATGTACGCATCGGCGTTCTCGTCCTTCCGTCCGATGCGGGCCGAAATGAGAAAGGTCCCCCCGTAGAAGAGGACCAGCAGACCAACAATCACCAGGGCGCCGAACTGGGCTGTCTCCACCCCGCGCAATCACGCCACCTCCTGACGGTTCATGGAGCCAGGCAGCAGCCGCGCAGGCCGGCGCGCCGGCCGGGGGACCCGCGGGGCTGTCCCGCGCACACGGGCGGCAGGGAAACGGCTCCGGCGCCCCGGAACGGCGCTGTCGGCGCCGGAACCGGGGGCGTTCACGAAAAGGCAGACCCTTTGAGTCCGCAAAGCTTCGGCAGCCTAACATTTTTTCAGGCCATCGGGGCGGGCGGCCGGCCGCGGGCCCATGGACGCGACAACTCCGCGTTGTGCAGGGACGACAGGGAACGGGTGTCCGCCGCGGGATCGCCCGCCCCGGCCCTCTCCGAGTGAATTGCCCGTTTACAGCCCCTTCTTCACGGATCGCAACCGCGACGTGCGAGGAAGGCGCCGCCGGCCCGGCCCGGTTGGTCCGCCCCGCGCGGCACGGCCCCGTCGCACCGGCGCGGCCCGCCCCGCCCGGCACGGCGGACCCCTTGCACGGACCCGGGACCGGCCCCCCCGGGGGGCGTGCCGCCCGGCCGCTCCCGGGGAGGGGAGGGGCGGACGTTTCCGGCCAGGAGAACGGGGGAGGGAGGGGGAAGGGGGCCCGGTCTGCGCCGGGCCGGGAGGGGGATGCCGTGAAACGGCGCTGGGTGCGCGTGCTGGTCGTCGCCCTGCCCGCACTCGCGCCCGCGGGACTCGCCGTCGCGGCGCTCACCGTGCTCGTCACCGACGGCCCGTCGGCCCCGTTCTGGCTGCCCGCCAGGAACTCGGACAACACCTCGACCGCCCGGACCGCGTTCCTCGTCTACGCCCTTCTGACGGCCTTCGGGCTCATGCTCGCGCGGACCCTGGTGAGCGGCGTCGACCGCCGGGAGGCGGAGAGCCCCGGCGGGGACCCGCCCCCCGGCGGCACCGGCCCCTGACGCAACCCCCGCCGCCCCGCGGCCCGCCCCCGCACACACCGTGCCCGGCCCCCGGATCAGGCCCGCCCAGGCCCCGGCCCGCCCCCGGCCCCGGACGCTGCGGACCACGGGCAGCCCCGGGCCCCGGACGCCCCGGTCCCGTAGCCCCGGACGCCCGGGACGCCCCGGGGGCCCCGGACGCTCCGGCTCGCGGACTTCGCGGGCACCTCGCACCCGGGCACCTCGCACCCGGGTGCTCCGGGCTCCGGGCTCCTGGCAGGGGATGCCGGGCCCCTCGGCGCCGGGACGTCCCGCCCCCGGCGGCCCCGCCCCTGTCCCCGCCGGTTTCGGGTCGCCCGGCCCCGTGCCCCGGCCGCCGGGCGTCCGCCGCCTCCCCGGAGGGGCAGGGTGCCGCTGGGCCCGGAGGGTCACGCGGTCATGTCGTCCTCGGCGGTCGGCAGCGGTTTGATCCCTTCCCACCAGGGGTTCGTCCATCCGCACACACCGCACGAGTACCGGCCGTTGACCCCGGCGATCACCGTGCCGCACTGCCCGCACTGCGTGTGGGTGATCTCCTGGCCGGCGAGGAACGCGGCGGCCGCCTCCGCGCCCCGGGCGCCGCAGCCGGCCCGTGACGTCCGTCTTCTGCTCACCCGCCCGACCCTACGCGCGGCTCCCGTCCCGGCGCAGGCGATCGCCCCGCCCGGCACCCCCGCCCGCCCCGCACATCCGGCACACCCCGCGCCCACCCCGCCCGCCCCCGTACACCCGGCCCGCCCCGTGCCCCCGGCACACCCTGCGCCCGCCCCGGCGCACCGTCACACCGGAGCCGGAGCCGGAGCCGGAGCGGGCGACGGCGCACCCCAGCCGCGCCCGTGCACTCCCGCGCCCGTGCACTCCCGCGCCCGTGCACTCCCGCGCCCGGGCGCCCCCGTGCACCCGGCACGCCCCCGCTCACCCCGGGCCTCTGCCCGCCCCGCGTCGGCGAGCCGTCACCCCGCCATCCCGGCGCCCACTGCCCGCCGCCCCGGCCGCCCGCCCCCGGCCCCGCGTCCGGCGTCCGTCCCCGCTCCCGGCGTCCGTCCGGGGTGCCCGCTCCCGCCGCCCGCCGGCCCGTGCCGGGTCCTCTGGGGGGGGGGAGGGGCCGCGTGCACCGGCACCCGCCGGTGCCGCCCGTTCCCGGTCCGCGTCCGGCGCCCGCCCCCGGCCCCGTCCCTCCCGGCGTCCGTCCGGGGTGCCCGCTCCCGCCGCCCGCCCTCCGCTTCCGTCGGCGGCGCCGTGCCCCCCGGGGGTCCGCGCGTGCCGGGACCCGTGCGCGGGCCGGGATTCCGGCGGGTGCCCGCAGGCCGGCCCCGGGGCCGGGCGTGCCCGACCGAGGGGGGTGTTCCGTCCCGTTCCTCCCGGTGCGCGGAAGCGTTGACAGGTACCGCACCCCCTCCTAGTATCGCCCCCATCGATATCGCCCTAAGCGATACATGACGAGTTCTGAGGTTCACCGCGCCGCCCTTGCCGGCCGCGGGAAACAGGGCCGCCCCCAGCGTCATTCCAGCCCTTCCGAAAGGGATGCTCCATGGCTCTCGTCATCGTCGTCAGCGCCTTCGCGCTGGTCCTCGCGGCCGCCAGCCTGTTCTCACGCAGATACGTGAAGTCCGGCGAGGACTTCTACCTCGCCGGACGCCGTATGCCCTGGTGGGGGATCGGGCCCACCATCGCGGCCGGCCTCTTCGGCGGGACGTCCATGCTCGTCGTGGCCGGCAACTCGATGAGCTACGGCGTCAGCGCCGTCTGGATCCTCGCCGTGCCGTCGTGGATCGGCGCCTTCGTCGCCACCGTCTTCTTCGCCAGGAAGGTCCGCGGACTCAAGGGGGTCGCCTCCGTCCCGGACATCGTCGCCCTGCGCTACGGAGAGGGCACCCGCACCGTCTTCACCGTCGTCACCATCTTCTTCTACGTCGGGTTCACCACCTCCCAGCTCCTTGCCCTGGGCGTGTTCGTCAACGGCTTCACCGGCCTGCCGCTGCTGCCCGCGATGGGCGCCACCCTGCTCGTGGGCCTGGTGCTGGCCGGGGCGTCCGGGTTCCTCGGCGTGGTCATCACCGACGGCATCATGTGCGTGGTCCTCGCCGTCGGCGTCGGGATCCTCGCGGTCAGCGGCGTGCGGTGGGCCGGCGGCTGGTCCGCCATCACCGACACCCTGGCCGCGGACAGCCCCGGCCACCTCGACCTGTTCTCCCCCTCCGTCACCCCCGGCATCGCGATGGCCTACGTCGCGGCCTTCGGCCTCGCCCTCGTCCCCCAGCAGGACATCCTCCAGCGGTTCGCCAGCGCCCGGGACGCCGGCCACGCCCTGCGCGGCGGCCTGTTCGCCCTGCTGATCTTCATCCCGCTCTACCTGTTCCCCGTCGTCGCCGGCCTCGCCGCGACCGTGTGGCTGCCCCGGCAGGGCCAGGACGGGCTGCCCGCCGAGTCCCTCGTCTCCTGGACCGCCAGGACCATGTACTCGCCGTGGGTGTCGGCCTTCCTGTTCCTGGCCGTGGCCGCGGCCATCCTGTCCACCCTCACCACCACCATCAACTCCTGCGCCCTGAACATCACCAAGGACATCTACCTCCGGGCGACCGGGAACAGGGCCTCCCCCGCCCGCACCGTCGCCGTCGGCCGGATCTCCACCGTCCTGGTCGGCCTGGTCGCCCTGCTCTTCGCCACCGCCTTCGACTTCATCCTCGGCGCGCTCTACCTCGCGTTCTCCATCGCCTTCGCCGGCATGCTCGTCCCGTTCGTCGCCGCGTTCCACTGGAGACGCGCCAACGGCCACGGCGCCTCCTGGAGCGCCCTGTCCGGCAGCGGGTTCGTCATCCTCGACTTCGCCCTGCGCGAGCTGGGAGTCCCGGTGCCCTGGCCCGGCGAGCCCTACTCCCTGCTCATCGCGTTCTGCATCTCCCTGCTGGCCCTGGTCGCCGGGAGCCTGCTGACCGCGCCCCCGCCCGCCCGCACCGCCGACGGGTTCATGCGGCCGCGGCCCGCCCCCGCCGAGTGACCGGACGCCCCGCCCCCTCCCGCCTTTCCCTCCCCCCCTTTCCTTCCCCCCTTTCCTTCCCCCCCTTTTTTCTTCTTCCGTCCCCGTATCCGCCCGCCGCAGACAAGGACCCGCCATGGGCGTGCCACTGAGCCCCACCTACCGCAACGGACAGGTCTCCTTCTGGCGCGGGAGCGCCGGGCAGGCGTCCCCCCGTCCCCCGCTCGAGGGCGACCTCCAGACCGACGTGGCCATCGTCGGAGCCGGCTACACCGGCCTCTGGACCGCCTACTACCTCAAGACCGCCAGCCCCGGCCTGCGCATCGCCGTCCTGGAGGCACGCCACGCCGGATACGGCGCCTCCGGCCGCAACGGCGGCTGGCTCTCCGGCGAACTCGGCGGCTCACGCGAGCGGTACGCCGCCGAATCCTCCCGCGACGCCGTCCTGCGCATGCAGCGCGCGGTCATCGACAGCATCGACGAGGTGACCGGCGTCGCGGCGGCCGAGGGCATCGACGCCGACATCACCCGCAGCGGCCTGCTCTACACGGCACTGACACAGAGCCAGCACCACCGGCTCGCGGACATGGTCGCCCACCGGCGTACCTGGGGGAGCACCGAGGACGACCTGCGCCTGCTCACCGGCGCCGAGATGCGCTCCCGGATCACCGTCTCCGGCGCCAGGGCCATGGCCTTCAGCCCGCACGGCGCCCGGATCCACCCCTACCGGCTCGCCACCGGACTGGCCGCCGCCGTCGAACGCCTCGGCGTACGGATCTACGAGAACACCCCCGTCCACACCATCGCCCCGCGCACCGCGCGCACCGCCCACGGCACCGTCAGCGCCGACTACGTCCTGCGCGCCACCGAGGGATTCACCGCCGGCCTGCCCGGAGCACGACGCCAGTGGCTGCCCATGAACAGCGTCATGATCGCCACCGAACCGCTGCCCGAACACACCTGGCAGCGCATCGGCTGGAACGGCAGCGAACTCCTCGGCACCCAGGGCCACGCCTTCCTGTACGCCCAGCGCACCCGCGACGGGCGGATCGCCATCGGCGGCCGCGGCAACCCCTACCGCTTCGGCTCGCGCACCGACACCGACGCCGCCGCCCGCCCCGGCGACGTCCGCGCCCTCTGGACCAGCCTCACCGCGATGTTCCCCGACGTGGGCGACTCGGCCGTCGCCCACTCCTGGTGCGGCGCCCTGGGCGTGGCCCGCGACTGGTGCGCCACGGTCCGCCTCGACCACCGCAGCGGCCTCGGCACCGCCGGGGGCTACGCCGGACACGGCCTGGCCATGGCCAACCTCGCCGGCCGCGCCCTGCGCGACCTCGTCCTGCGGCACGACACCGACCTCACCGCCCTGCCCTGTGTCGGCCGCACCGTGCGCACCTGGGAACCGGAACCGCTGCGCTGGATCGGCGTACAGGCCCTCTACGCCCTGTACCGGCGCGCCGACCGCAACGAACTGCACGGGCCGGACACCTCGCGCCTCGCCCGGATCGCCGACGCCGTCTCCGGCCGCTGAACACACCGAAGAGAGATGAGACAGACCGTGGGAAACAACCGCATCGAGGCCATGTTCGACCGCGCCGAGGCCGCCGCGGAACGCTCCGGCACCCGGATCGAGCGCCGGGCCGAGGCCCTGCTGCGCCCGGGGGTGCCGACCTTCGCCGAGGTCGACCGCGTCACCCTCGGCGGACTGCGGGACTACGACGCCGTCTTCTACGGGATACCGTTCGAGGGCTTCGTGGTGAAGGACCCGCGGACCTTCTACCCGCAGGGCACCGCACCCGCCCCCGGCCACGACGTCTACTCCCGCCCCGGCGCCCACGAGGCACCCGAGGCGATCCGCCGGGCGTCGATGTTCTACTCCGTCGACCACTCGAACTGGCTGCTGCCCGAACGCGGCCTCGCCGTCGGCGACCACCTCAGGGCCGGCGACCTCGGCGACGCGCCGATCGGCGACCAGAGCCCCGAGGAGATCCTGGAATGGCTCCCGGGACACATCAGCGAGATCACCCGGGCCGGCGCCGTGCCCCTGATCCTGGGCGGCGACCACAGCGTGTCGCTGCCCGCCATCGCCGGCATCTTCGCGGCGACGGGCAGGAAACTCGGCGTGGTCACCTACGACGCCCACTACGACCTGTCGTGGTACCCCCGGTACTGGGCGGGCTCCCAGTGGGCCCGCGCCATGGAACTGGGCGCCCTCGAACCGGCCAACCTCGTCCACGTCGGCATCCGCGGCGTGCGCAACTCCCGCTTCTGGCACGCCGCGGCGGCCGAACTGGGCACCACCGTCCTGACCATCGACGACATCGAACGGCGCGGCATCGAGGAGGTGAGCGTCGAGGCCCGGGAACGGGCCCTGAGCGGCTGCGACGCCCTCTACGTCTCCATCGACGTCGACGTGTTCGACCCCGCCGCCCTGCCCGCCCAGAAGTACCCGGAAGCCGGCGGCCTGACCACCCGTGAGATGCTGCGGTCCCTGCGCACCGTGCTCGGCGACGGACGCGAACTGGCCGGGTTCGACTTCTCCTGCCTGGGACCCGCCTACGATCACCAGTACCACGGCGCGGCCGTGGCAGGACGGTGCTACATCGAGGTGCTCGCGGCGCTGGCGGCGGGCCGGAAGGGCTGAGGACGCCACGCATGGACCACAACGATCCGTCCGCGGTCGGCAGGACGATCCGGTCGCTGCGCGTGCGGCAGGGCATCACCATGGTGCACCTCGCCGGACGCGCCGGGATCTCGCAGTCCTACCTCAGCGAGATCGAGACCGGGAAGGCGTCACCGAGCCTCACCACCCTCTTCGCCCTCGCGGAGCAGCTCGGGATGACCCCCGCCGGCCTCCTGCGCCCCCCGGTGCGCGAGGACGAGATCGCCGTCGTCCGGGCCGGTGAGGCCGCCGACGCCTACCCCGTCAGCGACACCACCGGCCACGTCCGCTTCCGCGCCGTCCTGCGCCACGGGCCCCTGTCGGTGTCCGAGTTCGCCGCCGCCCCCGGCGACGACCTCACCGGCGACTTCAGCCACAGCGGCTACGAGGCCATCTACGTGGCCCACGGCAGCCTGAACGTCACCCTCGCCGGCCGCGAACCCGTCCTGCTCACCGCCGGCGACACCATGTCCTACCCCGGGGAGATCCCGCACTCCTGGCAGGTCGCCGGAACCGGACCCGTCCGCGTCCTCCAGGTCCTCGACACCCCCGCCGCCCACCCCCCGCACTGACACCGCCCCCGCACGAGCGGACGAACAGGGCCACGCAGCAGCGGCGGGGGGAGCGGGCGGGGGAGCGGGGGTCAGTCCTGCGACAGGAGGTCCCGCTCCAGCGCCCGCGCCTCGGTCCGCAGCACCTGCACCACATGCTCCAGGTCCCGCGGGTCGTAGCGGACACTGGGCAGCGACACCGACAGCCCCGCCAGCGCCGTGCCGTCACGGTCACGCACCAGCACACCCACCGCCACCAGCCCCCGCTCCGACCGCTCCCTGTTCACCGCGAACCCGTTGCGCCGCAGCCGCCGCAGATCCGCCCGCAGCCGCACCGGATCGGGCTGCCCCTCACCCGGCCGCTCACCCCGCCCGGCCGGGAAGACCTGCTCCAGCTCCTCCTCCGACAGATCCGCCAGCAGCAGCATCCCCGCCGTCGTACGGTGCGCCGGGAAGACCATGCCCTCCCGCGACCCCACCCGCAGCGCCTGCCGGCACTCCACACTCGCGATGAACCGCACCGTGTCCCCGGTCCGCACGATCAGATTCGTCGTCTCGTCCAGCAGCGCGACCACCCGCTCCAGCCGCGGCAGCGCCGCCGCCCGCAGCCGCGACACGAGGGACTGCGAATGCGCCGCCAGCTCCAGCACCGGACCCGCCCGGTACAGACGGTCCTCGTCCTGCACCGCGAAATCCCGGTAGACCAGCATCGCCAGCACACGGTGCGCCGTCGACCGGGCCACCCCCAGCCGCTCGGCCAGCCCCGCCACCGTCGTACCGCCCTCCATCTGCAAGATCGCCGCCGCCCGCAGCGCGTGGTCCACACTGGCGATGGGATACGGCGGCGGCGTCCGCAACGGCTTGTCCACCGGCAACCACCTCCAGGATTCTGCCCACCAGAATAGCCGTGTCCTCCCAGCGGACACGAGGCACGCTGGCCCTGTGACTGACTCCTCCCTCACCCCAGACACAGCCGCGGGCTCCCCGGTCCGGCTGAGCGCCGTCGCCGCGGAAGGTCAGCCCGAGGTCAGCCCGGCCCTCGAAGAGCTGTACCGGGGCTTCGAACGGGAACTGCTCGTCCCGCTGTGGACCGAGATCGGCGACCTCATGCCCGCCCACCCCCGCTCCCGCGCCGTCCCCCACCTCTGGCGCTGGGAACGCCTGCGCGCCCTGGCCGAGCAGGCCGGCGACATCGTGCCCGTCGGCCGCGGCGGCGAACGCCGCGCCATCGCCCTGGCCAACCCCTCCCTGGGCGGCCGGCCCTTCGCCACCCCCACCCTCTGGGCCGCCATCCAGTACCTGATGCCCGGCGAGGACGCCCCCGAGCACCGCCACACCCAGCACGCCTTCCGCTTCGTCGTCGAGGGCTCCGGCGTGTGGACCGTCGTCGGCGGCGACCCCGTGCCCATGAACCGCGGCGACTTCCTCCCGCAGGCCGGCTGGAACTGGCACGCCCACCACAACGCCACCTCCGAGCCCATGGCCTGGATCGACGGCCTGGACATCCCCTTCCAGTACGTCACCGAGGCCCAGTTCTTCGAGTTCGGCCGCGACGAGATCACCGACGCCGAACGCACCACCCCCGCCCGCTCCCGCTCCGAACGGCTCTGGGCCCACCCCGGACTGCGCCCCCTGTCGGCCGCCCCCGCCACCCCCGGCAGCCCCCTGCTGTCCTACAAGTGGCAGTACACCGACGCCGCCCTGCGCGACCAGCTCCTCCTGGAGAAGGAGGGCCACGGCGGCACCGTCGAGCCCGGCCACGCCGCGGTGCGCTACTCCAACCCGCACGACGGCTCCGACGTCCTGCCGACCATCCGCGTCGAGTTCCACCGCCTCGCCCGCGGCGCCGAGACCACGCCCGTCCGCGAGACCGGATCCTCCGTCTACCAGGTCTTCGACGGCTCCGGCACCGTCACCGTCGGCGACCGGACCTGGACGGTCACCCGCGGCGACCTGTTCGTCGTCCCCTCCTGGCAACCGTTCTCCGCCCGCTCCGAAGCCGGCGCCACCGACTCCGACTCCGCAGCCCTGGACCTCTTCCGCTTCAGCGACGCGCCCGTCTTCGAGGCGCTCAAACTCGACCGCACCCAGAAGGACGTCTGACATGAAGCTCGCCACCCTCCGCACCGCCGACGGCACCCGCGCGGTCCGCCTCGACGGAGACGTCCTCATCGAACTCGGCCACGCCGACCTGGGCGAACTCTTCGCCCGGCCCGACTGGCGGACCCTGGCCGCGACCGCCTCCGGCCCGGCCCACCCGGCCCACGGCGCCGACTTCGCCCCCGTCGTCCCCGCCCCCTCCAAGGTCATCTGCGTCGGCCACAACTACACCAACCACATCAAGGAGATGGGCCGGGAACTGCCCGAGTACCCGACCCTCTTCCCCAAGTTCGCCGACACCCTCATCGGCGCCCACGACGACATCGCCAAGCCCGCCGAGACCGACGCACTCGACTGGGAGGTCGAACTCGCCGTCGTCATCGGCGCCCAGGTCCGCCGCGCCGACGAGCAGCAGGCCGCCGACGCCATCGCCGGCTTCACCGTCATGAACGACATCTCCGCGCGCGACTGGCAGTTCCGCACCATCGAATGGACCCAGGGCAAGATCTGGGAGGCCTCCACCCCCGTCGGCCCCTACGTCGTCACCCCCGACGAGGTCGGCGGCGTCCGCCCCGCACTCCAGGTCACCACCACCGTCGACGGCACCGTCATGCAGCAGGACGACACCGGCACCCTCCTGTTCGACCCGGTCTTCCTCGTCCAGTACATCTCCACCGTCATCACCCTGCGCCCGGGCGACATCATCGCCACCGGCACCCCCGCCGGCGTCGGCAACGCCCGCGACCCCAAGGTCTTCCTCCTGCCCGGCCAGAGCGTGACCACCGAGATCACCGGCCTGGGCGCCTGCGTCAACAAGGTGGTCGAGGCGTGAGCACAGCCCCGCGGACCCACGCCCAGGCACAGGAATGGGCCCGCACCGGCACCGGCCTGTTCCTCGGCGCCGTCGCCGCACTCGACGACGACGCCTTCCACCGGCCCAGCGCCCTGCCCGGCTGGACCCGCGCCCACCTCGTGGCCCACCTCGCCGCCAACGCCGACGCCCTGTGCAACCTCGTGCACTGGGCCGCCACCGGCGAGAGGACCCTCATGTACGCCTCCGCCGGGGAACGCGCCGAGGGCATCGCCAAGGGCGACACCCTCACCCCCGGCGAACTGCGCACCTGGCTCCAGGAATCCGCACAGCGCCTGGCCCGCTCCCTGGACGCCCTCACCGACGACCAGTGGCGCACCGAGGTCCTCACCGCCCAGGGACGCACCGTCCCCGCCACCGAACTGCCCTGGATGCGGGCCCGCGAGGTGTGCGTCCACGCCGTCGACCTCGCCACCGGCACCGTCGCCTTCACCGACCTGCCCGACGGCTTCCTGACCGCCCTGGTCCACGACATCCGCACCAAACGCGGCCTGACCGACCTGCCCGACGGCCCCCTGCCCGACGTCACCGCCTGGCTGGCCGGCCGCCCCCACACCCTCGCCGACGCCCCCGCGCTCGGCCCCTGGCTCTGAGAGGTGAACCCCGTGACCCACCCCGATGTCCTCATCGTCGGCGGCGGCATCGGCGGCCTCGGCGCCGCCTACTCCCTGACCCGCCGGGGACTCACCGTCCGCCTCCTGGAAAGCGCCCCCGCCTTCGGCGAGGTCGGCGCCGGCATCCAGCTCGCCCCCAACTGCACCCGCATCCTCGACGACTACGGCCTCCTCGACGAGGCCAAGAGCCTCGGCGTCGTCCCCGACGCCATGGTCATGCGCGACGCCGTCGACGGCGGCGAACTCACCCGCCTCGACCTGCGCGACCTCGAGAACCGCTACGGCTACCCCTACCTCGTCATCCACCGCAGCGACCTGCACGGCCTGCTGCTGCGCGCCTGCCGCCGCGCCGGCGTCGACCTGGTCAACGACGCCCACGTCACCGCCTACGAGAACACCGACGGCGGCGCCCGCGTCACCCTCGCCTCCGGCGCGACCCACGAGGCCCCCCTCGTGATCGCCGCCGACGGCCTGCACTCCGTCGCCCGCAAACTCGTCGCCGACGACCGGCCCGTCTCCTCCGCCTACGTCGCCTACCGCGGCACCGTCCCCGCCGACCACCCGCGGGCCGCCGCCACCGACCTCAGCGAGGTCGTCGTCCACGTCGGCCCCGGCTGCCACTTCGTCCACTACGGACTGCGCGGCGGCGAGATGCTCAACCAGGTCGCCGTCTTCGAGTCCCCCAAGGCCCTGGCCGGACAGGACGACTGGGGCACCCCCGACGAACTCGACACCGCCTTCGCAGGCACCTCCGGCTTCGTCCGGGACGGCCTGCCCTTCATGTGGCGGGACAAGTGGTGGCGGATGTTCGACCGCGACCCGGTCATGACCTGGGTCAGCGGCCGCATCGCCCTCCTCGGCGACTCCGCCCACCCCCCGCTCCAGTACATCGCCCAGGGCGCGATCATGGCCCTCGAGGACGGCTGGGTCCTGGGCGAGCACGCCGCCCGCAACCGCCGCGACGACGGCACGGTCGACTGGGAACGCACCCTCGCCGCCTACGAGGCCGTCCGCCCCGAACACTGCCGCCGCGTGCTCACCACCTCCCGCGCCTGGGGAGAGCTCTGGCACCTCGACGGCCTCGCCCGCGAACAGCGCAACACCCTGCTGCGCGCCCGCGACACCCACGACTACTCCTTCGTGGACTGGCTCTACGGCCCCACCGCCCTGACCCCGGACCAGGAACCGCCCATGTTCACGCCGATCCCGCTGGCCTCGGCGGACACCGGCACCGGACAGCGGCCCCCGCAGGCCGACGCAGCCTGACCCCTCCGCCGCCGCCCGCCCCGCCCCCCCCCGCCCGCGGGCCGGGGCGGGGCGGGAATCCCGGCAGGCCCGGGGAGCGGCCCCGGGGACGGGTCCCCGGGCCCGTCCCCGCCACCGGCCGCCCGCAGGACCGCCGCGCGGCCACCGCGTCACGGCCACCGCGCCACGGCCCGCTCCCGCATCCGGCGGACGCCGCCGCGCCCCGGCGGGACGGCCGCCTCCAGCTCGTCCGCCCCGTGGGCGCGGCAGACCCCCAGCGAGGGGACGGCGACGACGTACCACACGGCCGGATAGGTGTCACCCGGGTCCCAGCCCGGTTCCGCGTGGATGACGGTGCCGGTGTGCGGTTCCCCGGTCACATGGACCGCGGAGCCGGAAGGGTGGCCGCTCTCCAAGCCCCGCCGGGCCGGTTCCGCGGCGAAGCACCGCGCCTCCCGGCGGCGGAACCGCAGATGCCTCTCGTGGTCGTAGACATCGGCATGGGTCCTGCGCAGGTGGATCAGCGCGAGGACGAGATCACGCGCCTCGCGCCGGCCGCCGGGCACGGCCGCGGCACCCGCCGTGACGGTCTCGAAGAGCTGCCTCTCCAGCGAGGCCCGGGACCGCCCGTCCAGGGACGCCGGCCCGGCCCCCGCCGCCGCGGCGGTGCGCGCGGGAACGGACGCCACGTCAGAGCCTGATCTCGTACACCGCGCTGCGCGGGGTCTCGGCCGCGCGCCGCCAGCCGGTGAACCCGGCGGTCCCGGCGAGTGAGCGCAGCGCCTCCTCCCCGGCGTGGTTGCCCAGCGCCAGGGGCCCGCGCTGGGCGACGGCCGCGGGCAGGCACAGCGCCGTGGACAGGCTCATGAACAGCCGTCCGGTGGGATGGGTGTTGCGGGCCGGGTCGGCTTCCGCGTTGGGCTCGACGAGCATGACCGCCCCGTCGGGCTCCAGGATCCGCCGGGCCCCTTCCAGGGCCCCCAGCGGATCGCCCATGTCATGGAGGCAGTTGAAGAAGGTGACCAGGTCGTACCGGCCGACGTCGGCGGCGTCGAGGCCGGCGGCGGCCAGGGTGCGGAAGGAGGCCCGGTCGTCGAGCCCGCGGTCCTCGGCGATGACGCGCGCATGGTCGACGGACGGCTGGTGGCAGTCGTAGCCGTGGAAGACCGAGCGGGGAAAGGCCCGGGCCATCAGGAGCGTCGAGTAGCCGACCCCGCAGCCGATGTCCGCGACCCGGGCCCCGCTCTCCAGACGCCGTGTCATGCCGTCCAGGGCGGGCAGCCACTTGTCCACGATGTTCGCCCGGTAGGCGGGGCGGAAGAAGCGGGCGATGGCGCGGAACATCTGGGGCGGGTACTCGCCCCAGTCCACGCCGCCCCCGGTGCGGAAGCAGTCGGCGAGCCGGTCCTCGACGTGGTAGAGCGTCCTCAGGGAGGCGAAGATGCCCACCCCCGAGGTGGGCGCGTCGGAGTCCGCGAGGACCTCGGCGTGCGGGTCGGGGAGCAGGTAGGCGGGCCGCCCCCCGGCCGTGTCCCGCGTCTGGAGGACGTATCCCGAGCCGACCTGGGTGTGCAACCACTCCTGGACGTAGACCTCGTGCGTGCCCGTGCGGGCGGCGAGCAGGGCGGCCGTCATGGGGCCGCTGCCGGCCAGCGCCCGGTACAGGCCCAGGCGGTCACCGAGGGAGACGGCCAGTCCGGTGGCGGCCGTCGCGGCGTCCCCCAGGACCCGGTCGAGGAACTCGGCCGCCCCGGACGCCGCCCCGGACGCCGGGGCGGCACCGGCCGCGGCCGGTGCCGCGGGGCGGGGCAGCTCCCGCGAAGCCGTCTCCTCCTCCTTCCCGGCCGCCGGCCCGCCCGGCTCCGGGACCGCGTACAGGGCGGGTTCGGCGAGCTCGGCCAGGGCACGGACGAAGGTGTCGACCTCGTCGGTGGTCGTGTACGCGTAGAACGAGGCCCGGGTGGTGGCGGGCAGCCCGAAGCGCACACAGGCGGGCCGGGCGCACAGGTGACCCACCCGGATGGCGATGCCGCGGGCGTCGAGGAACTCCCCGATGTCCTCGGGGAACCGGTCGGGCAGGGCGAAGGAGAACACCGGCCCGCGGTCGGCGGCGTCGCCCGGACCGACGATGCGCAGGCCCTTGACGGACCCGAGGGCGTCCAGCGCATGGGCGGTCAGACGCTCGCCGTGCCGTGCGATCTGCCGCATCCCGACGCGGTCCAGGTAGGCGCAGGCCGCGCCGAGCCCCACCGCCTGCGCGATGACGGGGGTGCCGGCCTCGAAACGCTGGGGCGGTGCCGCGTAGGTGGAGCCCTCCATGCTCACGGCGTCGTTCATCTCGCCCCCGGTCAGGAACGGGGGAAGGGCACGCAGCAGGTCCTCGCGCCCCCACAGCACCCCGATCCCGGTGGGCCCGCACATCTTGTGCCCGGAGAACGCCAGGAAGTCGACCCCGAGCGCGGTGACGTCGACGGGGAAGTGCGGCACCGACTGGCAGGCGTCCAGGACGGTGAGCGCGCCGACCTCCCTGGCCCGCTTGACGAGCACGTCGACCGGGTTGACCGTGCCGTACACGTTGGACTGGTGGGTGAAGGCGAACACCTTGGTCCGTTCGTTCACCACCTCGTCGAGTTGGCCGAGGTCGAGGCGGCCCTCGGGCGTGATGGTGAGCCAGGCCAGCTCGGCACCGGTGCGGCGGCACAGCTGCTGCCAGGGCATGAGATTGGAGTGGTGCTCCATCTCCGTGATCACGACCCGGTCGCCCGGCCCCAGGGCCAGCGAGCGCAGGTCCCGCTCGGAGCGGTTCGCGTTGCCCAGCGCGTAGGCGACGAGGTTGAGGGCCTCGGACGCGTTCTTGGCCAGGACGATGTCCTCGGCCCGCGCTCCGACGAAGGCGGCGATACGGGCCCGGGCCGCCTCCAGCAGCCAGGTCGCCTCCCTGGCCAGCTGGTGGTGGCTGCGGTGCACGTTGGCGTTGTGGAGGGTGTAGAAGTCCCTCTCCGCGTCGAGGACCAGCCGCGGCTTTTGCGAAGTGGCCGCGCTGTCCAGGTAGACCAGGGGCCGGCCGCCGTTGACGGTGCGCTCCAGGATGGGGAAGTCGGCACGGACGGCCTGCGGATCGAAACCGGCGCCGTGCGGGGCCGGCCCCGCGGGCGCGAGCGCGGTGTGCGCGGTACAGAGACAGCCGGGTGTTTCGGCGGGATCGGGCGTCATGGGTCCTCCCTCGGTCTTCACGAGCCCTTCCAGTGAGTCCGACCCCCTTCCCGCGGCGGAAGGCCCGGGCACGGCCGGGGCGTGAACGCGTTGAATCCCGCCCGCGCCGGACGGTCCGCCCGCGCCGGACGGTCCGGCCCGCCGCGGCAACGGCCGCGGTCACGCCCCGGTCAGTACCGGGGCGGCCGGTCCGGGAAGGAGCGGCCCCGCTCGATCAGCTCCACGGCCTGGCGCTGCCGCGGGAAGCTGCGGGCCTGCCGGAGCATCCGGGCCAGGGCGCGCCCGGCCGCGTTGGAGCCGGCGACATGCGGATAGTGGTCGAGGAAGACGTCCCAGTGCGCGCAGGCCGCCTCGAGCCGGCCGTCGGCCACCAGCGCCTCCGCGAGACGGGCCTGGGTGAGGGCGTAGGAGCGGTGCTGGCCGGGGTCCCGGTGCTGGACGGAGGACCGGAAGGCGTGGACGGCCTCCTCCGGGCGCCGCAGCACCTGCAGTGTGCGGGCCCGCCGGTACTCGATTCCCGCCCGCGGGTAGGACGTGAACGCGCCGCCGCCGGGGCCGTCCGCCCGGCGGTGGGCGTCACCGCTCGCCTCGAGGTCGCTCAGCGCGCCCTTCTCGTCGCGGCAGGCCGCGCGTGTGTGGCCGCGCTGGGCGAGGACGAAGGCCGTCACCGCCGGGTCGTCCCGCCCCGCGTGGCGGACGGCGGAGTCGGCGAGGCTGTGGGCCCGGCGGATGTGGCCGAGGCTGAGGGCCTGGGCGCTCATGACGCGCAGGGTGATCGCGTAGCCGGCCCGGTCACCGCTCTCGCGCGCCAGCTCCAGGGCCAGCGTGTAGTACTCGTGGGCCAGGCCGTGGTGCGCGGTGTCGGCCGTCATGGAGCCCAGCAGGTGCGTCAGCCTGCCGCAGTGGCCCAGCACCCGGGGGTCGGCGGCCTCTCCCGCCGCAACGGGCGCCAGCCGGGCCGCGTTGTCCGCCAGACAGGCCGCCAGGGCCGAACGCAGGCGGGCACCGCCGTGGGTCCGCACCAGACCGGCGAAGAGCTCCACCATGGTGCCCAGGAACTGCTCGTCCGCCGACGGACGGGAGGTGTCCCGCGGGCCGGGGCGGGGCGCGTTTGGCACCCGGCCCGGGGGAGGGCACGCGGCCGGCGCGTAGGTGATGCCGATGAGGGACGCCCGCTGCCCCGGGTCGGCGTCCTGGCCGCACAGCGCGACGAGCCGGGTGATGCCTCCGCCCGCCTCCTCCCCGGCACCGGGCGGGGGCACGTCGGCGCCGGGCAGCCCGCCGGGCCGGGTGAGGCCGGTCTCCTCGGCCGGGATCAGCCGGCCCGCCCGGAGACTGAGCGCCTGGGCGACCAGATCGGGCACCGGATCACGGGGCCGCGAACCCCTGAGCCAGTGCGCCACGGCCGTACGGTCGTAGCGCAGCCGCAGCCCCTGGGCCGCCCCCAGGGAGTTCACCGCGCGGGCGAGGTCCGCTGCGCTCCAGGAAGTGGCTTCGAGGAGGACGGCGAGTCGCCCGTTGGGAGCGCGTTGCGGCATGACGGTCCCCTTCCGCCCGCACAGGTGACGTACCCGCACCCGTACATCCCACTGGATACGCGAACCGGACGGGCGGCGCACCGCCCACGCCCATATCCGGTCACGGCCCGGCCGCCGCCCCCGGGCCGCCCCCGGGCCGGGCCCGGCCGCCGGCCTGCGGCGGGCGTGCGCCGGCGCGGGGGGACGCCGTCCGCGCCCCGGCCGCGCACGGGAAAAACGACGCAAAAGAGCGCATGCCCGGGGCATATCCCCGACGGCCTCCGCGCAGCCCGCGCGACCGGCCCGCCGCCGGGCACCGCACCGGCGGGCCGGCACCGGGCGTGAACGCGTTGAACGCCGTCCGGGCACCCCCGGGCCGCGCGGACGGCAGCGCCGCGGGCGGACGCCCGGACCGCTGCGGGACGTCTCGTCCTCCGCGGCACCGCGTGCTACAGGTGGCTGATGGACGATCCGTTTGCCCTGAGCCCGGTGCGGGCGGCCACAGACCCGGCGGACCCCGGCACCACCGACGCCCCCGGCGTTCCCGATGCCCCCGGCGGCCCCCGCCCCGCCCCGGCCGGGACGGGCCCCGTGCGCCCGGACGCACCTCCGGACCCTCCGGACCCTCCGGACCCTCCGGACCCTCCGGACCCTCCGGACCCTCCGGACCCTCCGGACCCGGCGGCGGACGGCACCGTGCCGGCCGGCGGGCCGCTCCCCGTCCGGTCCGGCACCGGGGATCAGACGCCCAGCACGGCCTTCGCCGTCAGGAAGTAGATGATCAGACCGGTGGCGTCCACCAGCGTCGTCACCATCGGCGCGGAGATGACCGCCGGGTCGATCCGCAGCCGCCGGGCCAGCAGCGGCATGGTCCCGCCGATGGTCGCCGCCCACCCGCACACCACGATCAGCGTGATGCCCAGCACCACCGCGATCCCCCCGCCGACGAACACCGCCCCCACCGCCAGCCCCAGCACCGCCAGCAGCGACCCCAGCACCAGACCCACCCGGCACTCGCGCCAGACCACCTTCATCAGGTCCGAGCCCCGCACCTCGCCCACCGCCAGGGCCCGCACACAGGCCGTCGCGGCCTGCGCGCCGGCGTTGCCGCCCGCCCCGATGAGCATGGGAATGAACAGGGCGAGCGCGGCCACCTCCTCCAGCGTCGCCTCGAACACCCGGGTCACCCCGACCGTGAGGGTCGCCGCGACCAGCAGCAGGCTCAGCCACAGCGCCCGGTAACGGGCCAGCTGCCACACCGAGGCCGCCATGTAGTGGCCCGCCCACGGCGCCGCCCCCGCCTGCCGGGCGACGTCCTCCGTGTCCGCCGCCTCGATGACCTCGACGGCGTCGTCGATGGTCAGCAGCCCCACCAGCCGGTCCTCACTGTCCACGACGGGCAGGTTCAGATCGTTGGTCTCCTGCATCAGCCGGGCCGCGGACTCGGCGGAGTCGGTGGCGTACGCGCAGGCCGGCTCGGTCACCACCAGATCGCACACCATCGTGTCCGACGGGTTCAGCACCAGCTCGCGCAGCTCCACCACACCGGTCAGCCGCCGTCCGGAGTCCACCACCGGAAGCGTGTACACCGTCTCCGCCTCCCGGCCCTTGGCCCGCACGGTCCGCAGCGCCTGCGCGACGGTCAGCGCCTGCGGCAGGGCGACCACCTCGGGGGTCATGCAGCGGCCCACGGAACCCTCCGGATAGCCCAGCAGCGCCGAGGTCATCCGGCGCTCGTGCAGACTCAGCCCCGCCAGCACCCGCTTGACGACCTTCGCGGGCGCCTCCCGCAGCATCCTGGCCCGGTCGTCCGGCCCCATGCCCTCGATCAGGTCCCGGAAGGAACGGTCCCGCAGCCCCTCCAGGATCGGCTGCTGGTCGACCGGCTCCAGCTCCTCGAACACCTCCAGCGCCCGGTCCTTGGGCAGCAGCCGGAACGCCACCCCGGCGGTCACCGCGTCCATCCGCGCCAGCTCGTCGGCGATCACATGCGGCGCGCGCCGCTCCAGCCACTCCTGCGCGGCCTCCAGACGCCGCTGCCCGACGGCCTCCCGCAGGGACTCGGCCGGCTCCGCGCCGGACTCGGGGGAGGGGGACGACTGCGACATGACGGATCCTCGGGGGGACGTTGCCGGACGGGGGACACCGGAACGGACCGCGTGCGCGGCAGGGAACCGCCCCCGCCCTAAGGCAGCGGGCGCCGCACGGCACACGGACCGGGAGAATCACCGCTCATCGCGGTACCACCTCCTCGGCTCCGGAACCCGTCAACGGCACACCCCGCCCCTTGACGGGCGACGCGTGCGCACACTACCGCGCACGGCCCGCCGCGGGCGAAGCCGCCCTCACCCGCGCACCGGGCGGCCACCCCCCGCGCCCGGGACCGGCCCGTACCCGCCGCCGCGCCCGCCCGCGCCGTCACGGCCCGCCGCCGCGCGCCCGGGCGAACCGGGACGGGGGCATCCCGAAGACCCGCGTGAACGCGGCCGTGAACGCGGCGGGGGAGGCGTAGCCGAGACGGGCACCGACCTCGCTGACCGGCGCGGTCCGCAGCAGCGGCACCGCCGCGAGCAGCCGGACCCGGCCCCGCCAGGCGGCCGGGCTGTCACCGGTCTGCGCGCGGAAGCGGCGGGTGAGGGCCCGCTCGCTCATGGCCGCCCGCGCGGCCCACGCGGCATTGGTGACCCCGGCGTCCGGCCCGGCCAGATACGCGCGGCACAGCGCCGCGAGAGCGGCGTCCGCGGGAATCCCGACATGGAACGGGAGCGGGGTCAGCCCGGCGATCTCGTGCAGGAGGAGGGCGGCCACGCACCCCTCCCGCCCGGACAGGCTGTAGTCGGCCCCGAACCCGTCCGCCGCCCGCAGCAGTTCCCGCAGCAGCGGCGGAACGTCCACCACCGTGCACACGGCCGGCCACCAGGGGACGGCACCCGGTTCGACGTACAGGCTGCGGGTGCTCACCCCCAGCATCCGCACCCGGTGCCGGGTGGCCGCCGGGACCAGCACGGCACGCTCGGGCGGAACGGTCCAGGTGCCCTGGGCGGTCTCCACGACCATGACCCCGGTGGCGCCGTGGAGGAACTGGGCCCGCCGGTGTTCGTGCCAGTCCAGCAGATGACCGGGCGGATAGTCGGTGCCGACCGGCAGGACGGCCCGGTCGGCGTGGTCGACCTCGGCCAGGGACACGTTCCTCACCCCGCCACCCTACGGGCCGGAACGCGAAACAACGGGGCCGGGCATCGCATGCGGGACCCCCGCCGGGCCTGGTGGGGTGGACGACGTGGACATCGTGTGGGCCGCGGACATCGCGGCACTGGCCGGGATCGGGCTCCTCACCGGGGCGACGACGGTGCTGTTCGGATTCGGCGGCGGATTCGTCACCGTGCCCGTCGTGGTCTGGGCGGACGCCGCGCTCGGCGCGGACGCGATGCCGGTGGCGACCGCCACCTCGGCCCTGGTCATGCTGGTCAACGCGGGCTTCGCGACAGCCGTCACACCCCGGCGGACCCTCCGCGCGCTCCGCGGCGGCACCCCTCTGCTCCTCCTGCTCGGGGCCGGCGCCGCGGCCGGCGCGTCCGCCGCGCGCCTGGCCCCCGCCGCCCCGGTCCGCTGGGCCTTCATCGCCTACGTGACCCTCACCCTCGCCGACGTCCTCCTGCGCCCCGGCTTCCTGCGTCCGGACGCCCCCGCCGGGGCGGTCCCGGGCACACCCCGGCGTCCCCTGCCGGCCGCCCTCGGCGCACCCGTGGGCGCCCTCGCGGCCCTCCTCGGCGTGGGAGGCAGCGTCCTGACCGTCCCCGCGATGCGCAGGGCCGGGCACCCGATGCGCGAGGCGACGGCGCTGGCCAACCCGCTCACCCTCGCCATCGCCCTGCCGGCCACCGCGGTGTCCCTGGCCGCCGCTCCCGCCGCCGGGCACCCGCACCTGGCCGGCCTCGTCGACCTCCGGGCCGCCGCCGCTCTGCTCCTCGGCGCCCTGCCGGTGATCGCCGTCCTGCGCCGCCGCCCTGTGCGGATCACCGACCGCGCCCATGCCCGGGCCTACACCGCGCTGCTCGTCCTGGCCGCGGCCGCCATGCTGCCCCCCGCCGTCTCAGCGGCGGGTGCCGCCGCGGTCCCCGACGGCCAGCCGGCTCGCCACGATGTCCGCCGCGAGCAGCCCCGCGTGCGCCTCCAGCCGCCCGCCGCCGCTGAACAGGTCGATGCCCAGGCGCTCCTCGACCTTCCTGATCCGGTGGTACACCGTCGCCCGGTGCAGATACAGGTCGGCCGCGACCTGCTTCACGTTGCCCGCCGTGGTGAGGTACGCCCGGAGCGTCTCGACGAGCGCGGCGGCCGACTCGTCCTCCAGCAGCCACCTCAGCGGCGGGCTGACGAAGTGGTGCGCCAGGATGTTGGTGGGCACCGCCGCGAGCCCCGCCATGTGCCCGGTGCTGTCCCAGCGGATCACCTGGTGCTTCCAGCCCAGGCTGTCGCCCAGGTCCAGGCTCTGCCGCGCCTGCCACACGGCCGCGCTGGCCCGGCCCGAGACCACGGTGCTGGCCGCGACCAGCCACGGCACGTCCACGCCCTGGGGCCGTGACCGGAAGACGAGGTCCGCGGCCTTCGTCGCCAGCAGTTCGGGCAGCGCGTCGTGCACGTCGCGCGGATACGGCGCGAGGAGCGCGAAGCTGACCGACCCGCTGAACGCGATCAGGCACCGGTTGCGCGGATGGGCCTCGGCGAACCGGTTGGTCAGCGCCGCCAGGCGCCCCCGTGTCGCGGGGTCGGCCGACCGGGCGTCGATCGCGGCGGGCATGGACAGGGCGAGGCAGACGAAGGCGTCGTCGTGCTGGAGCCGGCCCTCGCGGATCGCCCGGCCCAGCAGCACGTCCAGCGTCTCCAGGTCCCCCGTCGCGAAGGCCCGCCCGACGTGGTCGTCGGCCCACTCCGGCGGGACGAGCAGCCCGGCGCCCTCCAGGGCGTGCACGCTCGCCTCGGCGATCCGGCTCACGCTCTCGACCCGCTCGGAGGACAGCGGCCCCCGCGCACAGGTGATCCAGAGCAGCAGCGACGGCGCCGACCCCGGCGAGCTGACCGGGAGCACGAGCGTCGACGGTATCCCCAGCTCCACACTGCCGCCGATGTACACCGGCACGGAGATCCGGGTCACCGCGCGGGTGCTCAGCCCGAGATGGCGCGGTGAGACCGGCTCGGCGCGGACGTCGTCCGGGGAGGCGTTCGGCACGGACCGGGCGACGCGGTGCAGATGGAGGTCGGTCAGCTCCACCGGGACGTCCAGCGACGCGGCCAGCGACTGCACCAGTTCCTGGAGATGCTGGGCCAGGAGTCCGTTCACCTGGGTTCCTCCCGTCCGCGGGGAGAGCCCCGCACCGCTGACGCCATCCTCAGCCCCCGTCCACCGCGTCCTCCGCCGCCCCGGCGGTCCCGGCGGCCGCCGGGACGGCGGGGGCCGTGGACGGGACGGCGGGCCGTATCCCGCCCGCGTGGATCTGCTCGGCCCAGTGGCAGGCCACCCGGTGCCCCGGGCCCGCCCCGGGCACCTCGACCGTCCGCAGCGCGGGCCGCTCGCTGTCGCAGCGCGAGGGCTGCTTCCACGGGCAGCGGGTGCTGAAGCGGCAGCCCGGCGGCGGGTTCTCCGGGCTGGGCAGGTCGCCGTGGAGCAGGATCTGCTCCCGGCCGTCCTCCTGGCGCGGGTCGGGGTGCGGCACCGCGGACAGCAGCGCGCGGGTGTAGGGGTGCAGCGGCCCCTCGAACAGCTCCCGCGACGGGGCCTCCTCGACGAGCCCGCCCAGGTACATCACCCCGATCCGGTCGCTGACGTGCCGGATCACGGCGAGGTCGTGCGCGATGATCAGATAGGTCAGCCCGAACCGCTCCTGGACGTCCTCCAGCAGGTTGATCACCTGGGCCTGCACGGACACGTCCAGCGCGCTGACCGGTTCGTCGGCGACGATCAGCTGCGGTTCGACGGACAGGGCCCGCGCGATGCCGATCCGCTGGCGCTGCCCCCCGGAGAACTCGTGCGGGTACTTGCCCAGCGCGGTCCGCGGCAGGCCCACCGAGTCCAGCAGTTCGTGCAGCCGTGCCGGGGTGCCCTCCCCGGCCAGCCGGTGGGCCCGCATCCCCTCGCGGAACATCTGCTCCACGCTCTGGCGCGGGTCCAGGCTCCCCAGCGGGTCCTGGAACACCATCTGCAGGTGCCGGCGCTGCCGCCGGAGCGCCTCGCCGCGCAGGGTGCGCAGGTCCGTCCCGCCGAAGAAGATCTCCCCGGCGGTCACGGGGGTGAGCTGGAGCACGGCCCGGCCGAAGGTGGACTTGCCGCAGCCGGACTCCCCGACCAGCCCGTAGGTCTCGCCCCGGCGGATCAGCAGGTCGACGCCGTCCACCGCGTGCACGTGCCCGACCGTGCGGCTGAACAGGACACCGCGGCGGATCGGGAAGTGGACCTTCAGCCCGCGCACCTCCAGGAGCGGGTCCCCGGACGGGTCCGGGTGGGCTCGGGGGGTCTGTGCCGTCATGGGGCCTGCTCCTTCGGTCCGGTCGTCGGTGCGGCCGTCGCCGCCGGGAGGGGGTGGTGGCAGCGCAGCCGGTGCCCGGCCTCCCCCGACCACACCGGGCTCTCCCGCCGGCACAGCCCGGTGGCGGCGGCGCAGCGCGGCGCGAAGGCGCACCCCTGCGACCAGGGGATGTTGTCCGCGACGGAGCCGGGGATCGAGTGCAGGCGCTGCTGCCCGCCGTCCAGCCTCGGCACGGACGCCAGCAGGCCCCCGGTGTAGGGGTGGCGGGGCGCGTCGAACAGGTCGTAGCGGCCGGCCCGTTCGACGATCCGCCCGCCGTAGAGCACGTTGACCGAGTCGCACAGGCCCGCGACCACGCCCAGATCGTGCGTGATCATGATCAGTGAGGTGCCCGAGCCGACGACCAGTTCCTTCAGCAGCGCGAGGATCTGCGCCTGGATGGTCACGTCCAGGGCCGTGGTCGGCTCGTCGGCGATCAGCAGCCGCGGCTCGCAGGCCAGGGCCGTCGCGATCAGCACGCGCTGGCGCATGCCGCCGGACACCTGGTGCGGGTACTCGCGCATGCGGCGGCCCGGGTCGGGGATGCCGACCCGTTCGAGCATCTCCTGCGCGCGGCGCAGCGCCTGCGCCCGGCCGGTGCGCCGGTGGCGCCGGATCACCTCCGCGACCTGGGTGCCCAGCGGCACCACCGGGTTGAGGGAGGACAGCGGGTCCTGGAAGATCATCGCGAGGTCGGCGCCGCGCCGGTCGCGCAGTGCCCCGTCCGACAGGGTGAGCAGGTCGGTGCCGTCGAACACGGCCCGTCCCCGCACCCGTGTCCCGCGCCGGGGCAGCAGCCCCATGACGGCGAGCGAGGTGACCGACTTGCCGCAGCCGGACTCGCCGACCAGGCCGACGACCTCGCCGGGCGCCACGTCGAAGCTCACCCCGTCGACCGCGGTGAACGGCTCGGCCCCGGGCCGGGTGAAGGTGACGGAGAGGTCCTCCACCGACAGGAGCTTGCCCCCGCCCGGGGAAGGGGCCGTGTGTGTGCCTGGGTTCGTCACCGCTACCTCCGCGTCCGCGGGTCGAGGGTCTCGCGGAGCGACTCGCCGGCGAGCGTGAAGCCGAGGGCCACGACGATGATGCACAGCGCGGGGTAGATCGCGAGATGGGGATAGGAGTTGAAGTACTGCTGCGCGCCGCCGAGCATCTGGCCCCACTCCGGGCTGGCGTCGTCGGGGTTGCCCAGTCCCAGGAAGGACAGGGCCGCGGCGTCCAGGATCGACACGGCCAGGCTCAGCGTTCCCTGGACGATCACCGGGCCCATGGCGTTGGGGACCATGTGGCGGAAGACGACCGCGGTGGGCCGCACGCCCAGGGCGCGGGCCGCGAGCACGTGGTCGGTGCCGCGCTGCACGAGCATCGAGCCGCGCATGAGGCGGGCGAAGACGGGTATCTGCACGATGGCGATGGCGATGATGAGCGTCCACTCGTTGGGCCGCGCGAACAGCGCCGCGATGGAGAAGGCCATCAGCAGCGAGGGGATCGCGAGCATCACGTCGACCACGCGCATCACCAGGGTGTCGGTCTTCCCGGCGAACACCCCGGCCAGGAGGCCGAGCGCGGCCCCGCCCAGCAGCCCGCCCAGGGTCGCCAGGACCCCCACGATCAGTGTCTGGCGGGCCCCCACCAGCAGCCGGGACAGCAGGTCCCGCCCGGCGGGGTCGGCGCCCAGCGGGAAGCCGTCCTGCGGGCCGGGCACCGGGTTGGCCTGCGCCCGCACCTGGTCCAGCAGCAGCGGCGCGGCCGGGTCGTGCGGTGCCAGCAGCGGGGCGGCCACCGCCAGGACGACGAAGACGCAGGTGATCACCGCCCCGACCACGAAGGCCGGCTGGCGCAGCAGCCGGTCCAGGGTCCGCGTGGACGAGCGCCCGGCCGGCACCGCCCGCGCCCCCGCGTCCGGCGCGTCCCCTCCTCGGGCCGACGTCATTGCATCCTCACTCTCGGGTCGCACAGCGCGTTGGTGATGTCGACGACGATGTTCACGAACAGGTAGAGCACCGCGACGGCCATGATCAGCGCCTGGAGCACGGCGTAGTCGCGGGTGGTGAAGGCCAGTGCCATCGACTGCCCGAGCCCCCGGTAGTTGAAGACGGTCTCGGTCAGGACCGCCCCGGCGAACAGCCCGCCCGCCTGCAGGCCGATCACGGTGATCACCGGCAGCAGGGAGTTGCGCAGCACGTGGCGCCCGGCGATCGTCCGGTTCCGCAGGCCCTTGGCCGTCGCGGTGCGCACGAAGTCCTGCTGGAGCGTCTCCGCGACGGAGGCCCGGGTCAGGCGGAAGATCACGGCGAACGGGATGATCGACAGCGCGACCGTGGGCAGCGTCAGGTACCGGACGCTCTCCAGCAGGGCGGCCCCGTCCCCGGCGAGCAGCGAGTCGAACAGCGTCAGCCCGGTCGGTGTGGGGATCACCCCCTGGAGGTCGGCCCTGCCCGACGGGGGCAGCCAGCCGGCCCGGACCGCGAAGACGTACTTGAGGACGAACGCGGTGAAGAACACCGGCACGGCCAGCCCCAGCACGGAGAGGCTGAGGAAGGCGAAGTCGAACACACCGCGCCGCGTCGCGGCCCAGTAGCCCACCGACACACCGAGGACCGTGCCGATGACCAGGGCGCACAGGGCGAGTTCGGCCGTGGCCGGGGCCCGGGTGAGGAGCACCTCGGTCACCGGCGCACCGCGCCACACGCCGGTCGACACCCCGAGGTCGCCGTTCCAGAACCGTCCGAGGTAGCGGACGTACTGCGTCCAGATCGGCTCGTCCAGGCCGAGGGACTCGACGAGCTTCGCACGGTCCTGCGGACTGGCGTTCTCACCGAGCAGCGCGTCCAGCGGTCCGCCGGGAAGGCTCCGCAGCCAGACGAAGAGGATCGCCGTCAGCGCCAGGAACGTCGCGCCCGCCTGGACCGTCCTTCGAAGGATGAATCTGTACATGTCTGTCCAATCGGTGTGGGGCGTACGCCGGGCGTACGCCCCACATCGGAGTGGGGCTACTCGCCGAAGGTGGCGGTGGCCAGCGGCTCGCCGCCGACCGGGCTGGCGACGACACCGTGCACCCGGCTGCTGAGCACCAGGGCCGAGGGACTGCTGGCGATCGGGATCGACGGCAGCCAGTCCTCGGACATCCTGCGGTTGAGCTCCAGGTACTTCGAGGTCCGCTTCTTGGGGTCGGCCTCGCGGTCCGCGGCGTCGAGGTCGTCGACGAGCTGCTGTCCGAAGCCGAGCAGTCCGGTGGCGAAGGCGTTGTCCACCGCCCCGAACAGGATCCCCAGGAAGTTCTGCGCGCTGTTGTAGTGGCCGGTGGTGCCGAGCAGGTAGACCGGCGCCTCGCCGGCCTCGCGGCCGCTGAGGTAGCCGCCCGCCCAGGGTTTGGCGACCGGCTCCACCTGGATCCCGACGGCTTCCAGGTCGGCCTTGATCAGATCAAAGAAACGTTTCGGCTCCGGCATGTACGGCCGGGTCACCTCGGTGGGGTACCAGAGCTGGATCTTCAGCTTCGGATGGCCGGCCTCGGCGAGCAGTTCGCGGGCCTTGCCGGGATTGTACGGATACCCCTCGACGTCCTTGTTGTAGCCCTCGACCGAGCGCGGCACGAACTGCGAGACCGTCTCCGAGCCCTCGGGCAGCAGCGTCTCGACGATCTGCTTCTTGTTGACCGCCCAGGCGATCGCCTGGCGGACCCGCAGGTCCTTCAGCGCGGGCACGGTCTTGGCGTTCAGCCCGAGGTACATCACGTTGAACGGCGGCCGGGCGACCACCTGGAAGCCGTTGTCCCGCAGGCTCTTCCAGTCGCGGGGGGCGGGCAGGTCGTAGGCGTGGATCGCCCCGGCCTCCAGCTCCTGGCGGCGCGCGGTCTCGTCGGGGATGGTGCGGAACTCGATCCCGCCGATCTTCGGCTTGTCGCCCCAGTAGCCGTCGTTGCGGGTGAGCTTGACGGTGCCCGTCGAGTCGTCGTAGGAGACGAACTTGAACGGCCCGGTCCCCGTCGGGTGCAGCCGGCCGTACGCGGGGAAGGTGAAGCCCTCGCCGCTGGCCTTGACGTCGTTGGCGTCGTACTTCTCCATCGCCGCCGGGCTGGACATCGCGTAGGTGCCGTGCGCCAGGATCATCGGGAACTTCGAGCTGGGGGCGTTCAGGCGCAGGACCACCGTCAGGTCGCCCCCCGTCTCGCACCCGGAGTACAGCGACGGCGTGGTGTCGCCCTCGAAGCCGCCGAAGTCGTTGACCCAGGTGTGGCTGACCGCCGAGGTGCGCGCGACCTCGGGCTGGCGGTACCAGCGCTCGAAGTTCGCGCAGACCGCCGCGGCGTCGAGCTTCGTGCCGTCGTGGAAGGAGACGCCCTCGCGCAGCGTGAACGTCCAGCGCTTGCCGTCCTTGCTCTGCTCCCACTTGACGGCCAGGCCCGGACCCGGGTCCGCCGTGCCGGGCACCAGGCTCAGCAGGCCCTCGTACATCTGGTTGTTCACCCGGGCGGTCTCGCCGTCCGAGGTGTAGAACGGGTCGAAGAGGGAGGGGGCGCCCGCGGCACCGAAGACGAGGGTCTTCGAGCCCTTCGCGCCGCCCGAGCCCGCGCCGTCGTCCTTGGCCCCGCCCGAGCCCCATGAGCACGATGCGAGCAGCATCATGCCGGCCAGAGCGGCGACCCCGGTCTGTCTGAACCTCATTGTTCCTCCTGAACGTGGGTCTGTGCGAGGGAAAGCCGGTCACCGTAGAACCAGAGCCGCGAGAATCCGCCGTCCGGCAGCGCGCGCACCCGCACGCGACGGGTGGTGAGGGGGGAGGCGAACCGGACCGGTGAGGTCGCCCCCGGGATGAGGTCGAAGACCCCCGTCTCCCGCCAGGCCGCCCCGTCGGGCACCTCGACGGCGATCCGGGCCGCGCAGTTGCCCCGGAACGGCGAGGCGACCACCTCCAGCGCGTGCAGCCGCACCGCGTCGGGCCACGACAGCTCCACGAAGTGCCGGTCGGCACGGGAGCGCCGGGGGGTCTCCCACCCGTCGTGGGTGCTCGTGGGCACCGCGTGCGAGATCACCGCCCAGGGGCTGCCGAAGGAGCCCTCCGAGGCCCGCACCCGGCACCCCAGCCGCACGTCCGACAGACGGATGCCCGCCGGCGGGACACTGCGCTCCACGTCGACGACCCCGTGCGCGCGCAGCCGCGCCACCCCGCCGTCGGGATACATGCGCAGCCGCACGAACGCGGCCGAGCCCCCGGGGTCGGCCACCGGATAGGTGTTCACGCAGTTCGGCTCGACCGCGGCGCCGGACAGGATCTCCCGCCAGGGCCCGGCCGGGGCGTCGGCGACGTCGACGCCGATGTGCTGCGGCGCGTTGAAACGGAACCCCGTGGTCTCCAGCACGATCTCGTCCACCCGGCCCGGGTGCGCGGCCCGCACGACCACCCAGTCGTGGTCCGCCGGATTGTGCCGGCGGCTCTCCCAGCCGTCGACGTCCGCGCCGCGCAGCCCGTAGGTGCCCGGCCGCTGCGGATCGGCGGCCAGCAGCAGCGCGTCGGCGGCCCCGAAGAACTCGTCCGAGCAGTCCACCACCGAGGCGCCCAGTTCCCGCGCGAGCAGGTTCAGGTTCATCGCTCGTCCCTCTCCTCGTCCAGGTGCGCGGCCACGTCCGCGCCGCGCGCCCACCACAGCCCGTCCATCCCGCGCAGCGTCCGCAGCACCTCGCGCAGATGCGCGAACCGGAACGGCTGGGCGATCAGCCACGGATGGAGCCCCAGCACCAGCGTCCGGTCCCGCGGGGCGTCCTCCGCCAGCAGCACCCGCGCCGACGACACGATGTTGTCGGCCCACTTCTCGATCGGGATGCCGCGCTTGAGATGGGAGAAGACGTCGTCGAGATGGATCGACACCGGGATGTTCAGCACGTCCCCCCGCGCGGTGGCCAGGACGTTGGGCACCTCGTCGTTGGGCCAGTCCGCCGTCCACCGGATCCCCAGCTCCGCCAGGTCCTCCAGGGCCGTCGTCGACTGCGCGTAGTCCAGCCCGCTCCAGCCCGTCGGGCGGACCCCGCAGAACTCCTCCACCGCGCCGACCGACTCGGCGAGATGGGCACGCTGCTCCTCGCGGTCCATCCCGTCGTGCAGGATGCTGATCCCGTCGACCCCGTGGGCGACGAACTCCGCACCCGACTCGCCGATCCGCTCCATCAGCCGCGGGCGGTGCCGGGCGCTGTGGGCGTCGACCGCCACGCTCACCGGTATCCGCAGCTCGTCCAGCAGGTCGAGGATCCGGAAGGCCCCCACCCGCAGCCCGTACTCGTGCTGCGACGTGGTGTGCACGTCCATGATCCGCGGGTACGGGCCCCGCAGCGCCACGCTCGACGGCGGGATGCCGGCGTCCGGGCCGGGAAGGGCGGGCACGTGGTCGAGGTGCATCAGCACCACCACGCCCAGCTTCGCGCCGCCGGGCCAGCCCCGGTTGGCGGCGGGCAGGGACCCGCCGTCGGTCTCGTGCAGCGGCCTGACAAGCTGCATGGTCAGCACCATCCGATCTCATCGACGTGGGCGGCGATCCGCTCCGGCGTGGTCCACCAGATGTCGTCCTGCGCGGCCAGGTGAGCGAACATCTGCGCCAGGTGGCCGATCCGGTGCGGGATGCCCATGTAGAGGGGGTGCAGCGCGACGGTCATCACGTACGCGGTGTCGTGCCGCTGCGCCTCCTCGGACAGCACCTCGTACTGCGACCGCACGATCGCCGCGAAGTAGTCGCTGTCCAGGCCGTACATCGGCGAGCCCGGGAACAGCAGGGCGTCGTTGACCTCACGGGAGTAGGGCACGCCGACCAGGCCGCCGCCGAGCGGGCCGTCCAGCCGGAACGGCTGGTCGTCGATGAACCAGTCGGTCGTGTAGGTCATGCCGGCCTCCGCCATCAGGCGGTAGGTGGCGGGGGTGGCGCTGAACGACGGGCCCAGCATGCCGCGCATGCGGTACCCGGTGAGCTCCCGCACGGTGGAGACCGTGTAGTCGTAGAACTCCCGCTCCGCGCTCTCCGACTCGCCGAACAGGAGCCGGCTGTTGTAGGTGCCGTGGCTCATGAAGCTCCAGCCACGCTCGGTCATCGCGTCGCAGATCTCCGGATACAGGCGCAGCACCTCGCAGTTGAGCGAGCAGGTGACCTGTACGGGGGAGTCGTCCAGGACCGGGAGCATGCGCCGGAAACCGGCGCGGTTGCCGAAGTCCCGGAAGGAGTAGCCGACGTTGTCCGGCTTCGCGGGCACCCGGTAGAAGTAGTCGCGGTGCGGGTTCTCCGGCGGCAGGTACTCGTAGTGCTCGATGTTCATCACCACGTTCACCGCCACCCGCTTGCCGCCGGGCAGCCGCAGCCGCTCCCTCTGGTCCAGGGCCCGGTAACTCAGGAACTCGTCCATCGCTGATCCTCTCGCACGGTTCTCAGGACGCGGCGGTGGCGGCGGGGACGAGGCCCTCCACGACCTCGTCCAGCGAACGGACCCGGCCGAGCTGCGGGAACATGACCCGCACCGCGTGCTCGTGCTGCTCGGCGGTGTAGGCCGACATCGCCTCCGGCACGAAGACCACGTTGTAGGCGTGGTCGAACGCCGCGCGGGCGGTGCCCTCGACCCCGAAGCCGGTGGAGATGCCCGCCATCACCACGGTGTCGATCCCGCGGCGGCGCAACTGCAGGTCGAGGTCGGAGCCGTGGAAGGCGTTCCAGCTCCGCTTGATGATCACCGGCTCCGTCGGCAGCGGCTCGATGCCGGGCAGGAAGTGGTCCCACCCCGGCCGCCGCACCGGGCGCGCGGGGCGCTCGATGTCGGTGAGCAGCCGCCCGCCGAGGGAGTCGGACTCGTCGGGCAGGAAACTCGTCCGCACGTGCACGACGGTGCTCCCGGCCCGCCGCGCCGCCTCGATCAGGCGGACGCAGCGCTCCAGGACGGTGTCCGTGGTGTGCGGATGCACCGGATGGTCGGCGTTGGAGCCCTGCAGGTCGATGAGGACGAGCGCGGTGCGCCCGGCTTCCGCGACGGTCATGGGATGACGTCCTTTCACGGGAACGGAAAACGGAAACAGAAACGGGAAACGGGGGAACAGGAACGGAAAAAGGAATGAAGGAAAGAAGGAAAGAGGGACGGGGCGGGAAGAGGGGGCGGGGCGGGTGCGTCAGGTCCCGAGGATCTGGCGGGTCATGCGCAGGAGGGTCTCCTCCGACCCCGTGCCGGTGGCCTTGCTCAGCAGGCGCAGCCCGTCGAACGCGCCCCCGGCGACCCGGGCCGCCGGGCAGAGCGGTTCCAGCTCCAGCCCGGCGCTCAGACTCGTGCCCCCCAGCTCCCGCACGAGCGCCGTCGTGGTCAGGCCGCCGCTGACGACGGCCCCCAGGCACCGGTTGTCCCCCCGGGAGGCGACGTCCAGCAGCCCCCGCACCGCCCGTGCGAGCTGCTCGGCGACGACCCAGCGGTCGGGATCGTCCCGGTCCGTCTCGTGCAGGGCGAGGACCCGGTGCGAGGCGAGCACCTGCCGCGCGGCGACCGGCCCCCACCGCAGCGCCTCCGCCGCGGTGGTCATCAGCGCCCGGGTCCCGTAGGCGGCGGCGAGCCGCCGCAACTGCGCCCGGTCGGTCTCGTGGTTGGCCGGGGTGACGACCACGACGAACCCGTCCCGGCCGAGGTCGGGATAGAACCGCAGCCACCCGCCGGTACTGGCCGTGGCCACCCGGTGCCCCTCCTCGTGCAGCCGCGAGGCGACCTGCGCCGCGGCCCCGAGATGCGTCTCGACCGTGCCGTCCAGCACGAACCGGCGCGTGCCGCGCGCCAGGGACGCGCGGACGTGGTCGGTGACCGCCTCCGCACCCCGGTTCAGCACCGACAGACCCACGACCTCGGCGTCCTCGATCCGCACCGCGGTGCGCACATCGACGTCGAGACCGTTGCCCGCCGGCATCGGGGCCAGCAGCCGCCCGTCCACGCACACCCGGCCGGCCGTCGGATAGGCGGGGACCACCAGCAGGATGCCGTTCCCGCCGTGACACCCCTCGATCCCGGCGACCAGGGCGTCGGGGGAGCCGCGCAGTTCCGCGTTGAGCTTGACCTCCAGCCGCGAACACCCCCGTGACTCCAGCCAGTTCGTCCACTCCTCGATCAGCGCCGTGGCCGCGTGGCCCGCGTGGTGGAGGTCGAGGTCGACGACGACGGCGTCGGCACCGTCCACCGCCGTCGAGGGATCGCGGACGATCACCGGTTCCAGCCCCCGCTGCCGCAGCCGGCACGCCACGGTCACCGAGCACTGCAGATCCTCGGCCAGGATTCCCATGGCCAGAGCGCGCGTCTCCTGTGACGAATGTGCTGCCATGGGAACGTCCCTCGTATTCCTCGCTGATGGGGAGTCGTCATGCTATTGAGCGACGTACGGGCAGTCATTCGACAAACGTCGCAACTCGTTCCGGCCCGCGGACTCCCCGCCGGGTGCGGCACGACGGGACCGGCGGACGGGGGCGTCCCGGACGGACACGGGCCCCGTCCACCGGCCGCAGCGGCCGGTGGACGGGGCCCGTGTCCGTCCGGAGGGGCCTGCCGGGGCGGGGGAACGGCAGCGGCCGCCGTTCTCCCGGTCCGCGCCGTGCGCGGCCGGCCCCGAGGGGTTCCCCCTCCGGACGGGTCCTTCCCCGCCGCGTGCGGGTTCGCGCGAGCGGAGCGTGCTACTCGCGCGCGGCCGGCTCCGTCTCCGTCTCCGGCGGCGGAGTGTCCCGTCTCCCGGCGGGACGGAGCAGCACCAGCAGGGCCGCCAGTGCCGCCGCACCGGCCAGGGCCAGCAGGACCAGCCGGTCCGACACCGCCGCGCCGATACCGGCCAGCCGTTGCTCAAGGGCGAACCCGGCATCGGCGTCCAGTACCGACGGCAGCGCGGACGTGCCGTCGAAGGCCAGGAACACCACCCCGAGCGCGATGAAGAACAGCCCGCCGGCAAGGGCGGTGCTGTGCAGGGCCACCGGCCCCACGAAGAAGACCCGGCCCCGCAGCCAGCGCCTGCGGCCCAGATCGAACCGGTCCCACAGCGACGCCAGCACGAACATCGGAGCGGCCATGCCCAGGGCGTAGACGGCCAGCAGCACACCCCCGCGCAACGGGTCGCCGCCCACCGCGGCCACGGTGAGAACACCGCCCAGGATCGGCCCCGCGCAGAACCCCGCCAGCCCGTACACCGAACCCAGGGCGAACACCGACAGGGCCGAACCCGAGCGGTGTCCGCCCGCGGCCCGTGACATCCGGCGGGGGGCGAAGCCCAGCCCGGCGGCCTGCGCCACCCCCAGGGCGATGACGGTCCATCCCGCCACGGTCACGAGAACGTCCCGGTGACCGTAGAAGAGACGGCCGGCGAACGAGCCGGCCACACCGAGCGGGACGAGCGTCGTGCACAGTCCGGCGTAGAACAGGCAGGTACGCGCCACCAGCCGGGTGCGGCCGGTGAACGAGTAGGCGAAGAAGGCCGGCAGCAGCAGTGCGCTGCACGGACTGAGCAGGGCCAGCAGCCCGCCGAGGAAGGCCACCGCCAGGCCGGTCCCGTTCACCGCCCGGCCTCCTCCGCCGCCGCCTCGACCGCTTCCCGGAACACGGCGGTGGGCTGGGCCCCCAGGATCGGCCTGCCGTTGACCAGGAAGGCGGGAGTGCTGCTCACACCGAGGCCGTAGCCCTCCTCCCGGTCCTGGCGCACGGCGTCGCGGGCCCCGGCGGACGCCATGTCGGCGCGGAACCGCTCGATGTCGGTGACTCCCGCCCCGCGGGCCATGGCGAGGAGGTTCCCGGTGCCGAACGCGCCCGTACCGCGTTCACGCGGCTCGCCGTAGGCGATGTCGTGGAACTCCCAGAACCTGCCCTGCTGCCCGGCTGCCCAGGCGGCCAGGGCCGCCTGCTCGGACTCCTTGCCGAAGAGGGGGAAGCTGCGCCATTCGATGCGCAGGACGCCCTTGTCCACGTACGAGCGCAGAAGCTCGGGCATGGTTCTGCGGGCGAACCGGCCGCAGAACGGGCACTGGAAGTCGGAGTACTCGATCATGACCACGGGGGCGTCCGCGCGTCCGGCCGCCAGCGGGTCGAGGGCATCCCGGCGGGCGAGGGCGAGCAGGCTCTCGTCGGCGGGTGCGGGGACGGCCTCCCCGGCCGCCGCGGGCCCGCCGGCCCTTCCGTCACGGTTTCCCGGACCGTCGAGTGTGAGGGCGAGGACGGCGGTCGCCGCCGCGGCGGCGAGAACCGCTGCCGCGGTGGCGGTCCGCCGGCGGCCGCGGCGGGACGGGGGAGGGGTGGATCCGGTCATGGGGGCACCTCAGATGTCGAGGAGGGCAGGGGAAGCACAACAGGGGCAGGCCGCAGCGGCCGGGCTCAGGCGGGGGCCGGGGCCGGGCACACGGTCTGGGCGGAGAGCCGGCGCAGCGCGGCTTCCGCCAGCAGCCCCGCCGAGAGGAGGGCCGCCAGCGGCTGCACAGGAGCCCAGTAGCTCAGGGCACCGGACGTTCCGAGGAACAGGAGGACGAGTTTGTTGCAGACCGGGCAGCCGACGGCGAAGAACGACAGGACCCCGCCGACGGCTCCCAGCCGGGTGCCGTCGGCGGCCGCCGGCCGGGGAGAGGGCGAGGCCCGGCGTACATAGGTGCTCAGGACGATGCCGGCGAGGAAGGAGGTGACGGCGAGGGCCGGATAGTTCCACCACTGCACGGGGACCGACCGGCCGAAGAGCGCGCTGGGCACCACCGCGGTGGGCACGCCGATCAGGGCGGCCGTGGTCAGGGCACCGAGACCGGCCACGGTCCACTGCCGGGACCGCCACCCACGCAGCGCCGCACCCGCCCGGCGCCATGAGCGCGGGGAAGAGGACATGCTGAACAGCTCCGTTTTCGGGGATTCAGGGACACGGCCAACGGGCCGGTCCAGGGTCCTTCGTTGGATCGGGCCAGGGCCCGCGAGCCCGGCATGATCCAAACGAGAGGCCCTAGATCCGCATGACGGAGTGGAGCGTCGTCGGGGGCGGCGGAGCCGGCCCGCCCGGCAGCACCCCGGGGCCCCTGGACGGACCGGGCGCGGCACCGTCGTGAGGCAGGGCGGGACCGGGCAGCGCGACCGGCGGCGAAGACCCCTGGGCCCGCTGCGCGCTGTGGTCGGCGACCGCCTTCCCGCCGCACGGCGCGTTCGCCCCGTCCGACGGCTCAAAGACGGCGGCACTGTGAACCCGGTCCGCGGCGGAGAGCGGCGCGGGAGGCACCCCGCGGTCCGCGCGTCCGAGGACGCACAGCAGGGCCACCGCGGCCACGACCAGGGCGAGCACACCGCAGAAACGGGTCCGTGCCCGTCCGCGCGCCGCCTGCCCCATCGTCACTCCCGAACCGCATCCGTGGACACGCCACCATAGGACACCGCCCCGGGCCCGCGGCCGCCCGGGCCGGTGCCCGGGTGCTCCGGCGGTGGCGGTCCGCACGGCTGCCGGGTGCGCGCTGCCGGTGCCGGTCACGTCCGGAAGCGACCACGAACCCCCGGTCCGTTCCTGCCCTTCGTAGGACCGGAGCGCCTCAGTATCCTCCGAACCGGAGCACGACCCGGAGCGGGGCGCTGCCTACAGTGACGGGAACAGCGCGGCCGGGTCTGCTGCCCCGCCCCTCGTGTGCCCCCGTTGTGGCGGGCGTCGCCAAGTCCGGCCCCGGTGAGGACCGGCAGAGAAAGGCGCAAAATGGATAAATCCCAGGTCGTGGTGAGTCTGCGCGGAGTCGGCAAGAGCTTCGGTGCCTCCCGGGTGCTGAAGGACGTCGACCTGGATGTCGCGGCCGGAGAGAACGTGTGCGTCATCGGGCCGAGCGGTTCCGGGAAGTCCACGCTGCTCCGCTGCTGCAATCTGCTGGAGATACCCGACGCCGGAGAAGTCCGTCTCGGCGGCACGCGCTACCACCCCGTCCCCCGGGGCGTCCGGCGCTCCACGGCGCTTCGCGAACTGCGCAGCCGCACCGCGATGGTCTTCCAGAGTTTCGAGCTGTTCCCGCACCTCAGCGCCGAGCAGAACGTGGCCCTGGCCCCGATCAAGGTGAGCGGCCTCGGAAAGGAAGAGGCCCTGCACCGGGCGCGGGCCCTGCTCGAACGCGTCGGCCTGGGCGCGTTCGCCCAGGCGCGGCCCGCCACGCTCTCGGGCGGGCAGCAGCAGCGGGTGAGCATCGCCCGGGCGATGGCGGTGGAGCCGGAAGTGCTGCTCTTCGACGAGCCGACCTCCGCCCTCGACCCGGAGATGGTCGGTGAGGTGCTGGGGATCATGCGGGAGCTCGCCGCCACCGGGGTCACCATGATCGTGGTGACCCATGAGATGCGGTTCGCGCGCGACGTGGCGTCCCGGGTCGTGGTGATGGACCGGGGGGAGATCGCCGAGGCCGGGCCCGTCGACCAGGTCTTCGAGGCGCCGCGGCATCCGCGGACCAAGCGGTTCCTCCAGTCCGTCGCCCAGTCGAGCCGGGCAGTGTGACGCCGTGCCGTCCCCGGAGCAGCACCGGCCCGGGCCCGGGGGGCCCCTGCCGGTACCGGGAGATCACGAGGTCGAGGCACTGCGCCGCATCGCCGCGACGGTCAACTCCAACCTGGAGCTGAGCGCGGTCCTGGACGCGATCGTTTCGGCGGTGTCGGCGTTCACCGAGTGGCAGCTGTGCTGGGTCACCGCGCTGGACGTGCCGGCCGGGGTCGCCGAAGTGATCGCCCGCGAGGACCGGCTCACCTACTCGGGCGACAGCCAGCAGCGGATCTGGCCGATCGAGGGGATCCCGGCACGCGATCTCATCGGCGGCACCGGCCCGATCGTCGTGGACGACGCACAGCAGTCGCCCTACCGCTTCTACGCCGACGACGCCCGCAGACGCGGATACCGGTGCGGCGTCCTCCTGCCGCTCCGCGAGCCGTACCTGGACGGGCGTCCCCTGGTGCTCGCGGTCCAGCGCCGCACCGCCGGACAGGTCAGCGACAGGGCGCTGGCGTTCCTGGAGGCCGTGGCCGACCTGTCGTCGGTCGCCCTGGCCAACGCGGGCAAAGTCGCCGACGAACAGCGCAACATAGCCGAACTGGTGCGCGCCACCGCCACGCTGCGCACAGGGCTGGCCGCCACTCTGGAGGGCCGGGACGGCGAGGAGATCCTCGCCGCCGTCGCGGACACGCTGGACGTCGCCATCGTCGTGGCACACCACAGTCTCGCGCCGATGTTCGTGGCCGTCGCGCCGAGTTGGCCGCCGCCCGGGAAGGGCGCCGCGGACTACGTGTCCCTGGCCCAGGACGAGATCCGGCGGCAGCGGGGCACACGGGGGCACGGCGCGTCCGCGGACGTCCCGCCACCGGTGCGGGTGAAGGTCACCGAACTGCTGCCCGAATCCGAGCGGCGCCTGTGGGCGTGCGTGCTGCGCCGCGGCGCGGTGACCAGGGTGGAGACCGCGCTGGACTCGCTGGTCAACGTCGCTGTCGGAATAGTGGTGGGGCGGTCGCTGCTGGCCACCGCCGCGCAGGACAAGGAGACCGACACGGCGCTGGCCGAACTGGTCCGGCGTTCTCCCTCCGACCCGCTGGCACTGCGGGTGCGACTGGCCGCTCTCGGGCTGCCGCCGCCCGTACGCTGCCGAGTGGTGCGGATCTCGGCCCGGTCGCCGGTCGACACGGACCTGCGCCGTGTGCTCAGCGACGTGCACAGCGTCCTGCGGTCCCGGCGGGTGAGCGGAGTCGTCGTGGGATGGGTGGACAGCAGCGTGGTGATGGTGCTGCCGGACACCGGTGACGACCACCACGGAGCGGTCGCCGCGATCCGCGGGATGCTGCACGGGGTCGGCGGGATCGGGACGGCGCTGACGGTGGCGATGAGCGCGCCGGGGGAGGTGCCGGCGGACGGGGCGCGCATGTGGGCCGAGTGCGAGACGCTCACCCTGGCCGGCGTTGCCGGCGGCGGGGACGTCATCGCCTACGAGGGGTTCGGCGCCCTGGCGTTCCTGCTCAGCGCCTGCCGGGACGGAGAGGCGAACCGGTTCGTCGAAGCCCGGCTCGGCGAACTGCGCCGCTACGACACCGAGCACTCCGGCTCGCTCGTCGGGACCCTGGAGGTCTTCCTCCAGTGCTCGGCGCGTTTCCAGGAGACCGCCCGGGCGCTGTGTGTGCACGTGTCGACCCTGCGGTACCGGCTGGACCGCATCACCGAAGTCCTGGGCGTGGATCTCAAGGACCCTGACGAACGTTTCTCCCTGGCCCTCGCATGCCGCCTCATGCGCATGGTCGAGGCATCCGGCACCTCCGGCAAAAAGCACCTGTAGCAACAGCAGCAGGCAAACCGAAAACATCGTCGGAAACAAAGGAAGGAATGCCGCGGGGGAGAGCGGTAGCGTCAGCCGTGTCAAACGCCGACGGATTTCCCCGGAACGAACCGGAGCCGCAGGGCATCCCGTTCGGGCATGCCGGTCCGGCTCCCCGGAAATTCCAGTCGCCCCTCCGCGCCATATCGTGACGCGGACCCAGAACCGCATTCATTGGACTCATATGGAACTCGGGCTCTTCCTTTCCTACCAAGTAAATTCCGACGAGCATCTCGACGGCCTCTTCGAGCGCATGGTCGACTACGCCGTCCGGGCCGACGAGAGCGGTTTCACCCGGGTCTGGACGCCGGAACACCACCTGGTGCAGTTCCTCCCCTCCCCCTCGGCCCTGCTCACCGCCGTGCACGTCGGGCAGCACGTCCGGTGCCGGGTGGGCACCGCGGTCGTCGTGCTCCCCTTCCACCAGCCCGTGCAGCTCGCGGGCGAGATCTCCGCGGCCGACCACGCCCTGGGCGGACGGCTCGACCTCGGCGTCGCACGAGGCGCGTACCGCTACGAGTTCGAGAAGTTCCGCCTGCCCTTCCAGGACAGCCGTGATCACTTCATCGAGAACCTGGAAGCCGTGGAACGGCTGCTGCGCACCGAGGACGAGGCGTCCAGCTACTCCGGGCGCTTCGCCTCCTTCGACGACGTGTACGTATGGCCCCGCCCCGTGCAGCGGCCGATGCCTCCGGTGTGGATGGGCGTGCAGCACCCGGCGGGCGTGGAGGACGCGGCCCGCCGCGGATACGACGTCCTCAACTCCTTGTTCTTCTGGGATGACGACCACATGCGCGCCGTCGCCGCGGCATTTCACCGCGGGAAGGCCGAATCCGGCCGGGACGACACCAGGCTGGGAGTCACCCGCTATGCCTTTCTCACCCAGGACGACAGGGAGACGGAACGGCGTATCGAGAACGTGCTGGAGGGCTGGCGCATCCACGCCCAGCTCCACGACTTCACACAGAACGCCGACCCCCTCGGCCGGGTGCTCCCGGCACCCCAGGAGAACGAGCCCACGGTGGATGAACTGCGTGACCGCCTCTTCATCGGCACACGCGCGGAAATAGAGCGGAAGCTGCGCCGCTACCGCGATGCCGGAGTCGACCTGATCAACCTCAATCTGGTGGCGAACGCGTCCCGCGAGTCCACCCTGGAGACGATCACCGCGTTCGGATCCGCTCTGCGCGCGGTCAACAGCGGGACGAACGGGAGCCCGGCGGACGGGACGGCGCGTAAGGAGGCTGACGGCCATGTCGGTCATGCCCCTGTCCGGTGACAGCAGGCACGCCTCCGCCCCGGCCGCCGAGCCGCGGGCAACCGCCCACGAGTTCAAGCAACTCGCCGGATCGTTCCTGACCGGCGTCGCGGTGACCACCGCGCACGACGACGGCGACGACTACGGGTGCACCGTCAGCTCGCTGGCCGGCGTGAGTCTCGACCCACCCCTGCTGATGGTGTGCCTGGACCGGAGGTCGACGACCCTGCGGGCGATCGAGCGCACCGGACGGTTCGCCGTGAGCCTGCTTGCCCGGGGGCCGCAGGCCGCCCGCACGGCACTGGCCTTCGCCCGGCCCGGCCAGAACGCCTTCGAACAGGTGGAGATGGTGCGGCGGCCGTCCGGCCTGGCGATCAGCCCCACCGCCGTGGCACAGGCGGAACTGGTCGTCCAGGAACGGTACGAGGGCGGTGACCACGTGATCGTACTCGGCATGCCGGTATGGGTCTCGGTGTCCGACGGGGACCCCCTGGCCTACTGGAGAGCGAGGTTCCTGCCATGACCGCGGACCGCCCCGCCACGCGGGAAGCCGGCTGGAACGACGACTGGAGCGCGCTCACCCGCGAGATCGTCTTCGACCGGATCTGGTCCCGGACCGGGCTGACCACCCGCGAACGACGCCTGGTGACCATCGCGCTGCTGACCGCCTCCGGTGCCGACTCGGCCGCGGCCTTCCACCTCCGCGAAGGCCTCCAGGACGGCATCCCCGCCGACGACCTCTACGAACTGGCCGTGCACACCGCCGTGTACGCGGGCTGGGCCACCGGAGGACGAGGCATCGCCCGGCTGCGCTGTGCCGTGGAGGAAACGGCGCGGGAGGAAGGCGCCGCGCGGGAACCCGGAACGAACCAGGAGCCGGCCCGGTGACCCCCGCCGAACACCTGGACCTGGACGCGATCCGCGCCGAGCTGGCACGGGAGTGCCGCCGACTGGTTCTCGCGGGCCGCCCGCACGAGCCCGCCGGGTCCGCGCCGTTCCTGGTCAGCGCCCCCGGCCGCCCCGCAACGCAGTGGACATGCGCGCAGGCCGGCCCGCAGGAGGCACGCCTCGCACTCGACGCCGCCTGGAAGTGCTTCCCCTCCTGGTCCGCTCAACCGGTCACGACGCGAGCGGCGCTGGTGCGGCGCCTTGCCGAAAGGATCACCGCCGGCGCGGACCGCTATGCGACCGCGATCGCCGTTGAAGCGGGCAAGTCGATGACGGACGCCCGCCGCGAGGTGACGTTCGCCGTCACCACTGTGGAAGCACTGGCCGACACCGCCGAACAGATGGCGCCGGCCGCGGACGAACGGCGCACGCGATCCGTCACGGTACGGCGCCGCCCGGTCGGCCCGGTGCTGGCGATCACCCCCTGGAACTTCCCCCTGTCGCTGGCCGCCCGCAAAGTCGCCTCCGCCCTGCTCGCCGGCTGCCCGGTGATCCTCAAACCCTCCGAGCGCACCCCGGTCTCCGCCCTGCTCATGGGACGCGACCTCGACGCGGCCGGAGCACCCGAGGGAACCGTGTCGGTACTGCCCACCACACGGTCTGCCGAACTGGTCGCCACGCTGACCGCCGACCCCCGGCTGCGGAAGATATCCTTCACCGGATCAACCGCGGTCGGCCGGAACGTACTGCACGCCACCGAGGGCGGGCTCCAGCGGATCTCCCTCGAACTCGGCGGCAACGCCCCCTTCGTCGTCTGCCCGCAGCACGACGCCGGGGCCACCGCGGACGGCTTGCTCGCCGCCAAGACGGCCAACAACGGCCAGGCGTGCACCGCACCGAACCGGCTGCTGCTCCCGCCCAGCGCCGGCCACCTGCCGGACCTGCTGGCCGAGCGGTTCGAGAACATCCGCACGGGCTGGAGCCTGGACGAGGCCTCGCCCCTCGTGGGACCGCTGATCAGCGCACAGGCCGCCGCGCGCGTCGACAGCCTCGTCGCCGACGCGAAGGCCCGCGGTGCCCGCGTGGTGCGGTCCCGGGCCGAGCCGCCGGACCAGGGGCACTTCGTACGCCCCGCCCTGGTGCTGGGGGCCGAGCCGCACTGGCCGATAGCGCGGGAGGAGATCTTCGGCCCGGTGATCCCCGTCCTCACCTACCGCGATCTGCCGGAAGCGATTCGTCTCGCGAACGACACCGAATACGGTCTGGCCGGATACGTCTACGGCACGGCGCCCGGCGAGACGGCCGCGGTCGCCGCCGGACTCGACACCGGCCTGATCGCGGTCAACCACCCCTCGGTCTCGCACCCGGCCGCCCCCTTCGGCGGGACCAAGCACTCCGGCTACGGCCGTGAGAACGCGGCCGAAGGGCTCAGCGAATACCTGTCCGTCACCAGCATCATCGGGGAGCCCGCATGACCTCCACACTCACGGTGAACGGCGCGTGGCCGACGGAGTTCGGCCTGCGGTCGTCCCGCATCTTCACCATGGACCACGCACACCGTGTCGTGGACGGCTGGCTGCACGTCCGCGACGGCCGCATCCTCGGCGTCACCGGCGGCGAACCGCCGCAGTCGATGACGGCCACCGTCTTCGACCTGGGAGACAAACCCGTACTGCCTGGATTCGTGGACCCCCACGTGCACCTGGAGATGAGCGCCGCCGCGCTCTGGGGCACGGTCGACTGCCACACCCCGCCGTGCGGGTCCATCGGCGAACTGGTCGCACAGCTTCACGACCACCGCCACCTTCGTGAACAGCGCGGAGGCTGGCTGATCGGCCAGGGAGGACTGTTCGCCGACCGGCGCTTCACCGACGGCCGGCTGCCCACCCGCGACGACCTCGACAAGGTGTCCACCCGCTTTCCGATAGCGGTGCGGTTCGGAGCGCACGTCACCGTGCTCAACTCCGTGGCCCTGGACCTCGCCCGGGAACACGGCCTGCCCACCACCGGCGACGCCCACATCCACGTCGACGGAACCGGCCGGTGGACCGGCATCCTGCACGAGCTGTACTACGCCCTGCCGATCCCCGCCATGACACCGGACGAACTGCGCCGGGCCATCGTGGCGACCGCGCACAGCCAGCTCACCCGGCACGGCGTCACCACCATCGGGGAGATCACCAACACGGTCCAGGGCATGGAACTGCTCGCGGACGCGGCGGGCGGGGAGGTACCGCAACAGGTGCGGGCCTTCGTCTGGTCGCCGGGCACGATGAGCGTGCGGGCGACCTGCGACCGGCAGCGCGCCGGAGGATTCCCCCGCACGGGCTCCTTCGAGGTCGCCGGAGTCAAGATCTTCGTGGACGGCGGCTTCTCCGCCGCCGGCGCGGCCGTCCTGACGCCCTACCGCTCCGACCCGTCGTCACGGGGCCGCATGGCCTACAGCCGGTCCGAGCTGGTGGACCTGATACGTGACACCGACGAGGCCGGCCTGCAGGTGGCCGCGCACGCCAACGGGGAACGCGCACAGTGGGAACTCTGCCGGGCGTCCGTCCTCGCCCGCGCCGGGGGCACCGCGCCCGGACCGGAACTCCGGCTGGAACACGGCGGGAACGTGCTCACCCACCCGAAGACCACAGAGCACTGGGCCGAGGCCGGCGCGGTGATCGTGCCGCAGGCCGGGTTCATCTGGACGATGGGCAGCTTCCTCCCCGAGTACCTGGGCGACTACGCGGCCGACAAGCTGTTCCCCTTCCGGTCCCTGCTCGACCAGGGCATGAGCGTCGCCTCCAGCTCCGACGGAGCCGGCTCGGAACTGCTCCAGTTCAACCCCATGTTCGGGGTGCAGTGCGCCGTCGGCCGGATGTCCTGCACCGGACAGCCGGTGGCACCGGCCGAGGCCGTCTCCGTCACCGAGGCGCTGGCCATGCACACCCGGTTCGCCGCCGAGGCCCTGGGGGTCGCGGAGACCCGCGGCTCACTGGAACCCGGCAAGCGGGCCGACCTGATCGTCCTGCCACGGGACCCCACCCGGACGGACACCGGCGAACTGGCAGACCTGCTGCCCGAACAGGTGCTGTTCGCAGGCGTCCCCGCCGATCCGGCCGGCCCCCCGGAGGAGCCGTCATGATCACCGAATACAGACGCTACCGCTGCGCGCCCGACGACGTCCACGACCTGGAGCACCGCTTCCGCCACCTGGCCGCCCCCCTGTTCGCCGCCCACGGATTCCGTGTCGCCGGGGCATGGACCCCGGCCCGTACCGGTACGGCCGGCGACTTCCTGTACGCCGTGCACTGGAGCGACGCACAGGCGATGGCCGAGGGATGGCAGCGCTTCCGGGACGACCCCGCATGGCGACGCGGCCGCCGCCACCCCCGGTACGAACGACTGCGCCCCGAGATCACCTCCACCGCCTGGAGACCGGCCGGCTTCACCGAACCGGCCGGCCGGGGATGAACCCGCCACCCCCGCGCGGCACACCGTCCCCGCCGCCCGGCGGGACGGCCCACCCCTTCTCCCTCCCGTCCCATCGACACCCGAAGGACCCACCATGAACCGAAGAAGCCCAGTGACCCGCTCCACGGCCCGCCGCCGGACGGCCGTTCCCGCTCTCGCCGGCCTGGTCGCCCTCGCCCTGACGGCCACAGCCTGCGCGGGAGCCGGGTCCTCCGGCGGGACGTCGGGTGGCGACACACCCTTCAGGACCGCCCAGAAGGGCTACCTCACGGTCACCTACTCCGAGAACTACCTGCCGAAGATCGCCACGGGGAAGGAGGGCGAACTCGTCGGCTACGAGGGGTACCTGATCACCAGGCTGGCGGAGAAGGAAGGGCTGAAGCTGAAACTGATGCCCACCGAATTCGCCTCCCAGGTGCTCTTCGTCTCCCAGGGCAAGGCGGACATCGGCACCGGGACGTACTACACGGACAAGCGGGCCGAGCAGGTCTTCTACACCCGGCCGAACATCAACGACCGGCTGGGCGCCCTGATGCTCAAGAGCGCCGAATGGTCCGGACCCGACTCGCTGAAGGGCAAGCCCGTCGCCTCGGTGACCGGCTACACCTACAACGACTATCTGATCAAGAAGTACGGCGAGTCGAACGTGAAGCTCTTCCCCTCGTACGCGGAAGCAGCCAAGGCCACCTTGAACAAGCAGGTCGCGGCCTTCATGGGCTCCACCGGCACAGCGCCCGGCATCGTCAGGGAACACCCCGAACTCACCCTGCACCCCCTGCAGAAGGGTGAGCTCGGCCTGCCGGACAACATCCTGGTCTCACCGACCCACCAGTACGTCCGCTGCGACAACAAGGAACTCGCGGACGCCGTGGACGCGGTACTGGACGACCTGATCAAGTCCGGCCGGTGGAAGAAGGAACTCGACCGTTGGGGTGTCGGCGGAGCCGAGTACCTGCCCTCGGCGGACCGCCCCGCCCAGCGGTGCGGATGACCCCCGGGCCGCCGCCGGCGGACGGCGCACAGCGAACAGGGAGACATCCGTGGAACTGAGATGGATCGGCTTTCTGGCCAACGGGCTGGCGACCACCCTTGTGCTCATCGCGCTGAGCTCGGCGGCGACCATCGTTCTCGCCGTGCCGATCGCCGTGGGACGGCTCAGCGAACGAAGGACCGTGCGGGGGCTGACCAGAGCCTACGTGGAGACGTTCCGCAGTATCCCCCTGCCCGTGCTCCTCGCCGGTCTCTACTTCGGGCTCGGCCCGCACTTCGAGAAGATCGGCGTGAGCGCCTTCGGGCTGGCGGTGCTCGGGCTGGTGCTCAACGAGTCGGCCTACCTCGCCGAGGTCTACCGGAGCCTGATCCACTCCGTGCGGATCGGCCAGTGGCGGGCCGCGGCGAGCCTCGGACTGACACGACGGCAGGCCCTGCGCCATGTGATCATCCCGCAGGTGCTGGGGCCCGCGGCACCGCAGACCGCCAACGGGATCATCTACATCATCAAGGGCAGTGCGCTCGCCTCGCTGATCACCGTCCCGGAACTGACCATGTACGCGACCCGGCTGGTCGTCGAGACCTTCCAGCCGCTCCAGGTCTACCTTCTCGTCGCCGCCTTCTACCTGGCCCTGACCGTACCGGTGGCCTACCTGACCCGCGCCGCCTCCCGGCACTGGGACGGCCGCTGGAACAGGCCCCGGCGGCGCCCCGCCGGAAGGACGGCCCCCGCACCTGACAGCCAGCCCGCCGCGCCATCCAGGGAGAAGGCATGGACATCTACCTCGACCTGATCGTCGACGCCCTTCCGGTCACCCTGTCGGTGAGCGCCTGTGCGTGGCTGGTCGGCGGCGCTCTCGGCATGGCGCTCGGGCTGGCCGGCGGGTCCAGGTTCCGCGCCGTGCGTGAGACGCAGTTCCTCGTCTGCACAGTGCTGCGGGGCACCCCCGAGGTCCTGGCGATCTACCTGCTGTTCTTCGGCCTTCCCGACTACGGGGTGGACATGCCGCCGTTCTACGCCACGGTCGTCGCCCTCGGCCTGACCCAGGCAGGCTTCGCCGCCGAGGCGGTGCGCGGCACCCTCGACCTGGTGTCCGTCCGGCAGCGCGAGGCGGGGCAGTCCCTCGGACTGTCCCACCCCCAGGTCTACCGCCACGTGGTGCTCCCGCAGATCCTGCAGCCGCTGCTCGCCCCGGGGCTCAACATGTACGTGGCCCTGATGAAGCTCACCGCGATCGCCTCCGCCGTAGGGCTGCCCGAACTCCTCCACACCGGCCGCTCGGAGATGGACCGCACGTACGAGGTGCTTCCGGTGATGACCGCTCTCGCGGTGATCTACGTCGTCGTCACGGTGCCGCTGACCCACCTCGTGGGGCTGGCCGAGAAGGGACGCCGGCGCCGGACCGCACCGGAGACCATGCCGGTGTTCTCCTGAAACGGGGGCGGTCCCGTCCGGCGCCGCGGCCACCGCTGTGCCGCCGGCCCGCCGCGTGCCGGCCGCGTATCGGCCCGCCACCGGGACACACACGGGCCGGCCGCGGCCGGGAAGGAAGGGAGGCGGAGGCGGACGGACCACCGTCCGCGGCCGGGCACGCTCCCCGCACGGCGGACCCGGACGCGCGGACACCCGGGACACCCGCCACGGACCCCCGCGCCCGTCCCGGAGCGGAAGAACCCGTCGGGCGCGGCCCGCTCCTCCGCGCCGGCCCGTCGCCCTGACCGGGGCCGGGCGACGGGCCGGTCGACGGGTCGGTCGAGGAGGCCGGGGGAGGGGGCCGTACGGGGGGCCGGGGTGCGCGCCGTCGGCGCCGGGCGGCCCGCCGGTCTCAGCGCCCCGCGGACCTCAGCAGCCGTACGGCCGCCGACAGGGCGTAGGACCGGTCGGAGAGGTCGTGGTTCCGCACGCCCCGGCCGCCGATGTTCAGGTACAGCCCGCTCTGCCGGACGTCCAGGGGGGAGTCCAGATGGCCGAACCGGTCGTTGACGAGGAACGGGTACCGGCCGAACAGGTCCGCGGCCAGCCGCTGGTGGGCCGCGGAGATCATGGCGCGGGGATCGAGCAGCGAGTCCGCCTCCACCTGGAAGTACCGCACCCCGGCCGCGGCCAGGCGGTCCAGGTGCGGTGCCGAGCGCACCAGGGACATCTCGTCCTCCAGCAGGAAGAACCCGTTGGCGATGCCCGGCAGGCCCACGCGGCGCACGAGCGCGAGCCGAGCCTCGAACGCCTCCGCCTTCTCCGGGTCGGGCGGGGTGAACTCGTAGTAGTCCGGCCCCAGTGAGCGCACCAGGCCCGGCAGGTCCGCGTCGGACACGCCCGCCGACGCGTCGACGGAGAGGGCGACGGGCACGGGCACCGCCCGCCGGATCTCCCGGAACCCCTCCGCGGTCACCGTGCGCCCGCCGCCGCCCCCGCCGCCCAGGCAGACCCCGAGGATGTCGGCGCCGCGCACCCACCGCGCCTCGCGGACGCCGCACACCTGATTGACCTTGATCACGTCGCGCCGGCCGTGCCGCGGTTGCTCCGTCATGCCTGCTTCCCGGTTCTGCGGATACGCCCCTTCCTACCGCACCTCCCGGCCCGCCCGGCACGCGGGCCCCGTCCGCCCCGCCCGGTGACCGGAAAGTACGGGTACGGGCGCCCGGCTTCCCTACGATGCCCGTGTGCGACCGAGGGTTGACGGACCGTCATGGGGCCGTCGGTGGGCTGGAGGGCATGTGAACGCTCAGGAGGCGCCGGCCGGCGCCGTGGCAGCGGGGACCGGACACGGTGCCGCGGCACGCCCGGCGGGCCGGTTCAGGGCGACCGGGATCGGTGCCGGGGCGGTGCTGCTGTGGGCGTCGCTGGCCCTGTTCACCACCCTGACCGGGCGGATCCCGCCGTTCCAGCTCACCGCGATGGCCTTCGCGGTGGGCGGCCTCCTCGGACTGCCCCGGGCGCTGCGCGGCGGCGCGGCGCTCGCGCGCGCGGTGCCCCCCGGGGCCTGGGCCCTCGGTGTCGGAGGCCTGTTCGGCTACCACTTCTTCTACTTCGTGGCCCTGCGCAACGCCCCCGCGGTCGACGCCGGTCTGATCGCCTACCTCTGGCCGCTGCTGATCGTGCTCCTCTCCGCCCTGCTGCCCGGCGAACGGCTGCGCTGGTGGCACACGGCGGGCGCGGTCCTCGGGCTCGGCGGCACCTTCCTGCTGGTCACCGGGGGCCACGGCGTCCAGCTGCGCGGACAGTACCTGCCCGGGTACGCGGCGGCCGCCGTCTGCGCGGTGCTCTGGTCGGCGTACTCGGTGGCCAACCGGCGCCACCCGAAGGTCCCGACGGACGCGGTGGCGTTCTTCTGCCTGGCCACCGCCGTCCTCGCCGCCCTGTGCCACCTGCTGTTCGAGGACACGGTCCGGCCCGGCCCCGGCCAGCTGCTCGCGGTGCTCGCGCTGGGCCTGGGGCCGGTCGGCGGCGCGTTCTACCTCTGGGACCACGGCACCAAGCACGGCGACATCCGGCTCCTGGGCACCCTGTCGTACTTCGCCCCGCTGCTGTCCACCGCCCTGCTGATCGCGACGGGACGGGCCGACGCGAGCTGGCCCGTCGCCGCCGCCTGCGTGCTGGTCACCGGCGGCGCCATGCTCGCCTCGGCGGACGCGCTGCGCACGGCGCTCCGCCGGGGCTGAACCGGGCACGGCGGAGCGCCGCGCGCGCCGCTCAGGCGTCCACGGGCCAGGTCCCGCGGCGGACCATCTCGGTCACCCGGTCGGCGCCGTTGGCCCGCACCAGCAGCTCCAGCCGCATGCGCTCGATGTCCTCCGCGGACCACTTCTCCGTCGCCATCGTCGCCTTCTCGTGCGACCAGCCGTTGTCGTAGTGGCGCACGACGTAGTCCTTCTGGAAGTCCCACATCCGGGTGCCCGGCAGCGGGGTGACGATGAACGGGTTGGCGTACGCCATGCCGTGGCCCATCAGCGTGACCGCGTAGTCGATGGTCCTCTCGATCTGCTCCGGCGACTCGATGTACGGCTCGCCCCCGGGCCGCGCCGGCGGGTTGACGAAGCCGAGCATGAAACCGCCGGTGACCTGGATGCCGTACTCCGTGAACATCTCCACGATCTCGCCGGTCGCCTGCTGGAACGCGTTCAGCCGGGGCTTGCCGGACTGTTCGAGGCTGTCCTCGTTGGCGCTCTCCACGGCGAGGTAGACGCTGTAGCAGCCGCCGTCGGCCATCGCCCTGATCAGGTCGCGGCAGGTCAGCCCGGAACGCATCGCGGCCAGGATGTTGCGGAAGTTGGGGTTGCGCCGCTCGGTCTCGTCCATCCCGGCGGCGAACGACTCGCCCAGGTGCAGCAGCACGAGGTTGAACAGGCTCAGGCCGCCCTCCTCCACCCACGGCAGGTCGTGCTTGCGCAGCAGCTCGAAGACGCGCATCGCGTACAGCGGATCGTGCAGCAGGTGGTCGTCCTCGATGAGCACCTCGGTCACCCCCTGCCGGGTCAGCTCGCCCAGGTGCAGGTCGAACCAGTCGGTGCCCAGCGCCCGCCAGGGCCCGTTCACCATCGGGATGTAGCAGAAGTCGCAGCCCACGTTGCACCCGATGGTGGAGAAGATCTGCGCCCAGGAGCCGTGGTCGCGCACCCGCTTGCCCGACGAGTGGTAGCCCTGCCGGTACTGGCTCATGTCCAGCATCCCGAAGTCCGGCAGCGGCATCATGCCGAGCCGCTGGTCCAGCCCCTGCCGCTTGGGCAGGATGCGCATGTACGGAGACCTGGCGGTGGTCCGCACCACGGCCAGGTCGGCCCGCCGGTAGGCGACGCCGGGCACCGCGTCGATGTCGCCGCCCTCCTCGGTCAGCGCCCGCAGCAGCGCCGTGAAGGTCTGGTCGGCCTCGTTGATGACGACGTGGTCGAAGGGGGAGTCCGGCACCGCGTACCGCCAGTCCCCGCTGGGGTGGGCGCCGCCGGTGACCGTCACGATCCCCGGGTCGATGTCCTTGACCAGGTCGGCCAGGGCCCGCGCGTTGCCCCACTGGACCGTGTAGATGCACTGGACGCCGACGACGTCCGGGTCGAACTCCTCGACGACCGCCCGCAGCTGCGCGTCGTCGAGACCGTAGCGGACCAGGCTGGAGCCGCCGCCCAGGCCGACCAGCCGCCGCTCCTGCTCCCAGCCGGCGAAGGGCGAGTCGACGATGCGGACCTCGAACCCGGCCAGGCGCGCGTTGGCCGCGATGCGCAGCAGCCCGATCGGGGTCCCGGCCCGCTTCATGACCTCGAAGGTGTCCAGGCCCAGCGCCCGGAAGCTGCTGCCCTCGGGGGAGGGCTCCACGACCCGCGTGTACGAGGGGACGACGAGCAGGACCCGGGGCGCCTCGCCGCGGGCGCGCCGCCGGGTGCCGGAGACCGAGGTGCGCAGGGAGGGCCTGCCCAGATGCCGCAGCGGCGCGCGCTGCGGGGCGCTGGAGAACGCGATGTCCGGGTTCTCGACGACCACGGGGGACGGGGGGACGGCGTGGGACATGAGGGGCTCCTTCTGACCGGTTGACCGACGGACCGATACGAACAGGAGTGCGCCCGTCATGGTGACGCGCCTCACATCACGGTGGGGGGCATTTCCCGGGAATGGCGCGAAACGCCCCCCTCGGCGCGAGCGGCCCCGGCCCCGGCCCGCCCCGGCCTTCGGTCCGGCCACGGCTCTCGGTCCGCTTCCCGGCCGGGACAGGGGCCCGGGAACCTCCGGAACTTCCGGAAGCCGTGGGCCCTCGTGCCCGGGGCGGGGCAGGGCGGGGCAGGGCGGCGGGGTGCGGGGCGACACGGGACCGCCCCGCCCCGGAGAAGCGGGTGCGGGGCGGTCCGTGCCGACGCGACGGCGTGCCCAGGGCCTCTCGTTTGGATCAGGCCGGGCTCGCGGGGTCGGGCGCCGCGCCTCGCCGCGTTGCCGTCGGCCGCCGGGGCTCCGCCCCGACTCCCTCCTCCGCCTCGCGACGCACGGCGCCGGACTCCGCTCCCCGATCCGGCCCGGTCCGGCCCGATCCAAACGAAAGACCCTAGTTCCGGGACGAGCCCGACAGGGCCGGGGCGTCGTCGGCCCCGGCGGGGGAGTCGGGGACCTCGGGCGCCCTGACGCCGATCAGGCGGAGCAGCGGGCCCGCCATCGCCGTGGTGAGCAGCGCCATGATCACCATGATGGAGAAGAGCTGGTCGTCGATGACCCCGAGGTCGTGGCCGATGCCCAGGACGACGAGTTCGGTCAGGCCCCGGGTGTTCATCAGGATGCCCAGCGCGCCCGCCTCCCGCCAGGGCACCCCGAAGGACCGGGCGGGGATCACCGAGCCGAGGAGCTTGCCCGCCACCGCGACCACCATGATCAGGCACAGCTCCCAGGCGCCCGCCCAGCCGATCGCCTTGAGGTCGACCGACAGGCCCGTGACGATGAAGTACACCGGCAGGAGCAGGGCGCTGACCCGGGCGAGCGGCACCTCCACGGCCTCGCGCGTGCGCGGACCGACGGTGCGCGGCATCACCAGGCCGGCGGCGAACGCGCCCAGGATCGGGTGGATGCCGATCCACGCCGTGGCACAGCCGCACAGCAGCGCGAAGGAACCGGCGAGCAGGAACGCCCGGCCGCCGCCCGGCCCCTCCTTGCCCGCCGCCTCGTCCCGCTCGGTCCGGGCCGCCCAGCGCGCCAGCAGCGGCCGCACCAGGCCGAAGAGCACCGCGCCCAGGACCGCGGCCATCAGCAGCGTCTGCCACACCTGGCCCGCCCCGTCCGCCGAGGCCACGGCGACGACCACGATCAGCAGGCACCAGGCGATGCCGTCACCGATCGCCGCGCAGGTCAGGGACAGGACACCGGCCTGGGTGCGGCCCAGGCCCGTGTCGTGCAGGATGCGGGCCAGCACGGGGAAGGCGGTGATCGCCATCGTGGTGCCGAAGTAGAGGACGAACGTGGAGGTCGGGGTCTGCCCCCGGTGGTCACCGGCGAGGACGAAGGCCAGGCCGGCACCCATCACGAACGGCACGGCCATCGCCGACAGCGCCGTGGTCGCCACCGCCGACCGGCCGCTGCGCAGCAGCCGGGGGTTCATCTCCCAGCCGGCCAGGAACATGAAGAACAGCAGGCCTAGCTCGGACATCGCGGTGAGCGTGGGGCGCTGGGCCATCGGGAAGAGGTAGGTGTCCAGGTCGCCGGGGAGCAGCCCCAGCAGACTGGGGCCCAGCATGATGCCGGTGGCGATCTCCCAGACCACGGCGGGCTGGCGCAGCCGGCGGGTGGCCCGGATGAGCGCCGCGCCCGCGAGGACGGCGATCGCCACGTCGGCCAGCGCCACGCAGTCGGGCGGTAGGTCTCGGAACCACACGGACATCGGGACTCCTGCCTGGAGGGGAGCGGGGGAGGGCGGCCGCGGCGGCGAGGGCCGCGCGGACCCGCCGCCCTCGTGGGGCGGCCGGGCGGCGCGGCGTGGCGGCACACCGCGGACTCAAACTCTGCTCACTCAGGTGCCCTGCTGGTAACAGCAGTTGGGATGAAAACTCCCGCGCGCCCGCCCCGCCCGGTAAGTCCGTCGGGACGAGAACCGCACCGAAAGAACGACCCCGGCGGCCCGCCGGGTGTTCCTCCTTTCGGAGGTTGCGCCGCCCCGGAACGCGACTCCCGGCAGGTCACCGCCCTCTCCCCGCCGCCGGGCGCCGGGAAGCGGACGTGCCGCCCGGCCGGACGGCACCACGCGGCCCGGTGGGGGAGGAGAGGAACGGCCCGGCCGGACGCGGAGAGCAGCGATGCGCGGCCCGGCCGGACGTGAGGGGGCGCCGTCCGGCCGGGCGTGGGGAGAACGGCGCGGCCGGACACGGAAGGGGAGACGCGCCGCCCGGCCGGAACGGAAGGGAACGGTCACCCGCCCGGACGTGAGCGGGCCGCGCACCCGGCCGGGGACGGGGGAAGGGTCGTCACCCGGCCGGGCGTCAGGGGGCCTGCCCGGCCGGGCGGGGCAGCGGCGCCGTACCGGCCGGTGGCGCCGCCGGTCAGCGCGGTGGGCCCTGCGGCCGCAGCGCCTGTTTCAGCACGCGCCGGTCCGTCTTGCCGTTGTCGGTGCGCGGCAGTTCGCCCACCAGGCTCAGGGAGTCCGGCGTCATGTAGGACGGGAGCCGCTGCGCGCTCCACCGCTTGAGGTCCAGGAGGTCCGGCCCGGCGTCCGGCTCCGGGACGACCACGGCGTGCAGCCGCGCCTCCACGCCCTCGCCGTCCACCAGCACCGCCACCTCGCGCACCCGCGGATGGAGCCCCAGCGCCGCCTCGATCTCGCCGAGTTCCACCCGGTTCCCGCGGATCTTCACCATCTGGTCGCGCCGGCCCAGGTACTCCAGCAGCCCCTCGCCGTCCGCCTCGACCAGATCACCGGTGGCGTACGGGCCGTGCTGCGGCGGCCCGCCCCAGTAGCCCAGCATGACGGTCGGCCCCGAGACCAGCAGCTCGCGCCCGCGCCGCCCCGGCTCCGGCTCGCCCAGGTGCAGGGTGTCGCCGGAACAGGCGGTGCCGATGGGCAGCGCCCGCCCGGTCGCCAGGTCCGCGTCGCGCACCTCGTGGGAGGTGCACACATTGGTCTCGGTGGGCCCGTACCAGTTGAACAGCCGCACGTGCGGCCAGGCGTCCCGCAGCCGGCGCAGCGGCGCGGGCGGGAACGGCTCACCGGCGAAGACGCACACCCGCAGGGACGGCGGCGCGGGCCGCTCCAGCAGCCCGCCGCGCGTCATCAGCAGCGTCAGCGCGGACGGCACCGAGTACCAGACGGTCAGCTCGTGGCCGGTGACGAAGCCCAGCAGCTGCGCCGGGGCGTAGGCCAGGTGCTCGGGCACCAGATGGACGCTCGCCCCGGCCAGGAACGCCGCGTACAGGTCGAACACCGACAGGTCGAAGTTGAACGGCGCGTGGTTGGAGAGCCGGTCGTGCGGCCCGATGCCCAGCTCCCCGACGGCCCACCGCACGAACGACAGCGCGTTGCGGTGGCTCAGGCACACCCCCTTCGGGTCCCCCGTGGAGCCGGAGGTGAACAGGATGTACGCCGCGTCGTCCGGCGACCCGGTCACCGGCTCGGGCACCGGCACCCCCTCCGCGCCGGCGAGCAGCTCCCCGAAGACGGTGCACGGCAGGGCCTGGTCCCCGGCGTCGGCCGCGGCCTCGGCGCCCTCCTCGTCGGTGACCACCAGCACCGCCGTGCAGGCCGCGGCGATCCGGGCCACGCGCGGGGGCGGGTTGGCCGAGGACACCGGCACGTACAGCACGCCCGCCCGCAGACAGCCCTGCATCAGGGCCACCCCGTGCAGGCTCTTGGCCGCCCACAGCACCACGCGGTCACCGGGACGCGCCCCGCGGGCGGTGAGCGCGGCGGCGTAGCGGCCGGCCAGCCGGTCCAGGGCGGCGTAGTCCAGTTGCCCGTCGGGCGCGTCCACGGCCAGGGCGTGCGGTGTCCTGCGCGCCGCCTCGACGACCGGTTCGTACAGCCTCACAGTCCCAGCTCCCTGGCCGCGATCTCCTTCTGCATCTCCGAGGTGCCCGAGAACAGCACGGCCGGCACCGAGTCGCGCAGCATGGCCTCGATGCCGTCGTCGGCGAGGTAGCCGCGCCCGCCGAAGACCCGTACCGCGTCCAGGGCGCCGGCCACCGCGGCCTCGGAGACGGCGAGTTTGGCCAGCGCCACGGGCAGCACCGCGCGCTCTCCCCGGTCCATCTCCGCGCACGCCCGGTACAGCAGCAGCCGGGCGCCCTCCAGCCGCAGCCGCATGTCCACGATGCGGTGCGAGACCGCCTGGAACGAGCCGATCGGGCGGCCGGACTGGCGGCGCTCGCGGGCGAACCGGACGCACCGTTCGACCAGCCGGTCCAGCAGGCCGACGTACCCGGCGAACAGGCAGGCCCGTTCCCAGCCCATCGACGCCTGGAAGACCGCCGCGCCCGCCCCCGGCTGCCCCAGCACCTGCTCGTCGGGCACGAAGCAGTCCTCGAAGTCCACCGAGCCGGCCCGGCAGGACCAGAGGCCCATCTTGTCGAAGGGCCCGCTGCGGCGGACGCCGGGCGCGGACGCGTCGACCAGGAAGGCGGTCTGCCCCAGATGCCCCAGGTCCGGGTCGCTGGTGGCGTAGGTGACCAGGAGGTCGCAGACGGGGCCGTTGCTGACGAAGCTCTTGGTGCCGTCCAGGACCCATCCGCCCGGCACCTGACGGGCCGTCACCCGCAGGCGGGAGACGTCCGAGCCGGACTCCGGCTCCGTCATGGCGTTGCCCGCGACGGCCGCCCCCGAGACCAGGTCCGGCAGCCGGCCCTTCCGGACCGCGTCCGTGCCGTACGCCGCGACGGGCACCGAGCAGGCGAACTGGTGCGCGCTCGCGGCGAAGACCAGGCCGGTGTCGGTGCACGCCCGCCCGAACGCCTCGATCACCAGGGCGGTGTCCAGCGCGCCCAGCCCGCCGCCGCCGTACTCGGCGGGCAGGCAGGTGCCGAGCAGGCCCAGTTCGCCCATCGTGCGCCAGTCCTCACGGGCGAAGCCCGGCGGGCGCCCGGCGGGGAACGCCTCGGCGACCTGCCGCAGGACGCGGTCGCGGCGGGCGGACTGCTCCGCGCTCAGTTGGAAGTCCACGATGTCTCCTGGGGGTTCGGGGATGAGGCGGGGGCGCCGCGCCCGGCGGCCGGCGCGGTGCGGGCCAGCAGGCCGTCCAGACAGCGGTGCAGTTCGGGGGAGTCGAGGATCATGTGGCCGCCGCGGACCCGCGCCACCCGGCACGGCCCCGTCGTCTCCCGCTGCCAGGCGGCCAGCCCCGCCCCGTCCACGAGCGGGTCCAGATCGCCGGCCACCACCTGCACCGGACACGCCAGCGGCGCGGGCCCCGGCCACCGGTGGGTCTCGGCCATCTCCAGGTCGGCGCGCAGCGGCGGCAGGAAGACCTCCAGCAGCTCCGGGTTCTGCTCCACGGCGGGCAGGGTGCCCTGGAGGGCCCGCAGACCGCGCAGCAGCTCACCGGCGGGCGCGTCGTGCAGCGGCGCCCGGGGGTGCGGGACGCACGGGCCGTCGCGGCCGGAGACCGCCAGCGCCAGGGGCGCGTGACCGGCCCGGCCGGGAAGCCCGCGGGCCAGCGCGGCGGCCACCAGGCTGCCGAAGCTGTGCCCGAACAGCACGTACGGGCCGTCGACCACCGCGGCCAGCTCGCCGGCCAGCAGGTCCACCAGGGCGCCGAAGTCCCGGACGGGGGGTTCGGCGCGCCGCCGCCCGTGCCCGGGCAGTTCCACCGGCACCACCCGGGCGGCGCCGGCGAACCGGGCACGCCACGGATGGAACATCACCGCGCTGCCGCCCGCGTGCGGCAGGCACAGCAGCTGGGGAAGGGGCTGGGCGCGCAGCACTGCTCTCGACCTCCAGGAATCACCGGAACCAACCACCGGGGCACCACCGGAACACCGGGCGGGGGAGCGGCCACCGGGAAGTGCCCGGTCCGGCACCGCCCCGCCCTCTCCCCTCCGGCACCGGCCGGCCGTGTCCCGCCCGTGCCGCACCGGCAGGGCGCGGCCGCCGCCCCCCGGCGGTGACCGCGGGCGGGCGGACGCCCGCGTCGATCCTGACCGCTCGGGGCGCCCCGCGGCGACGGCCGCGGGTACTCATCCTTTCTGCCCTCCCCCCGCCCGCCGGCCCGCCCGGATCTCCCCCTTAGGTACGGAGAAGGGCCCCTGTGGACCCCCGGCAATTCATCACGTTGAGCGAAGCCCGGGCCCTGGGTCGCTGAGTACGGTTGGCCCCAGCCGACCGCACCCGGACCCCCGGCCGACCGCAGGGAACCCGCGGCCGGCCCGCCCGGAACGGCCTGCAGGAAACCGTCGGGACTCGGAGCCGACGGGTCCCAGTCCCCGCGCCCGCGGCGGCCGACCCCGCCCCGGCGGGACGCCCGCGGCGCGCGATCCGAGCCGTCACGCCGTATCCCCGCCCGGACCCCGGAGGCCGCAGGCATGCCCGAAGAGACCGTTGCCCAGGACGAGATCCTCGCCGAACTGAAGGCGTTCATCGAGGAGCGCTTCCTGCCCGAGGGGACAGCGGGCCTGGAGACCGACGCACCGCTGCTCCAGCTCGGCATCCTCACCTCGCTGAACACCACCGAGCTGATCGCCCGCATCCAGGAGCGGTACCGGCTGTACATCCCGCCCGAGCACATCGTCGGCCGCAACTTCAAGACGCTGGAGACCATCAGCGCCCTGGTCTTCCGGCTCCAGGGCGACCCCGCCGCGATGGCCTGACCCACCCCACACCGATCGCAGAGGAGCAGTCTTGTCCGCAGTCGACTACGACATCGGCATCATCGGCGGGGGCCCCGCGGGCTCCACGGCGGCCAGCTACCTGGCCCGGGCCGGCCTGTCCGTGGCGGTCTTCGAAGGCGAAACCTTCCCCCGCCCGCACGTCGGAGAGTCCCTGGTACCCGCCACCACCCCGGTGCTGCGCGACATCGGCGCCCTGGAACTCGTCGAACAGGCCGGCTTCCCCCGCAAGTTCGGGGCCGCCTGGACCTCCGCCGCCCCCAAGGGCATCCCCACCCTCGGATTCTCCGGCCTCTCCCACGGACTGGGCGCCGCCGAGATCGAGTTCGACGAACGCGACCAGCCCGGCGTCGAACAGGCCCACACCTACCACGTCGACCGCGGCAAGTTCGACCAGCTCCTCCTCCAGCACGCCGCGTCCTGCGGCGCCAAGGTCCTGGAGGACACCCGCATCGGCAGCGTCGACTTCTCCGGCGACAACCCGGTGCTGCGCCCCGTGCGCGGCGGCGCCGCCCACACCGTGCGCATGGTCGTCGACGCCAGCGGACGCGGCACCATGCTGGGCCGCCAGATGAAGCTGAAGGTGCCCGACCCGGTCTTCAACCAGTACGCGGTGCACACCTGGTTCGAGGGCCTGGACCGCAGCGCACTGTCGCACGACAAGAAGAAGGCCGACTACATCTTCATCCACTTCCTGCCGATCACCGACACCTGGGTGTGGCAGATCCCGATCACCGACACCATCACCAGCATCGGGGTCGTCACGCAGAAGAAGTACTTCACCGCCTCCAAGGACGACCTGGAGGGCTTCTTCTGGGACTGCGTCGGCAGCCGGCCGGAGCTGCGCAGCGCCCTGGAGGACTCCGAGCGGGTCCGCCCCTTCAAGGCCGAGGGCGACTACAGCTACGGCATGAAGGAGATCACCGGCGACAACTGGGTGCTCATCGGCGACGCCGCCCGCTTCGTCGACCCGATCTTCTCCAGCGGCGTGAGCGTCGCCCTCAACAGCGCCCGCATCGCCACCAAGGACATCATCGCCGCCGCCGAGGCCGGCGACTTCACCAAGCCCCGGTTCGCCGAGTACGAGCGCACCCTGCGCCGCGGCGTCGGCAACTGGTACGAGTTCATCAGCATCTACTACCGCCTCAACATCCTGTTCACGGCCTTCGTGCAGGACCCGAGGTACCGGCTCGACGTCCTGAAGATGCTCCAGGGCGACGTCTACGACGACGACGAGCCACGGGCGCTGGAAGCCATGCGCAGGATCGTCGCCGCGGTCGAGAGCGACCCCGACCACCTCTGGCACCAGCACCTCGGCAGCCTGACCACCCCCTCCGGGGCGGCACTGCTGAAATGACCTCCACAGCAGCCGACGCGGTGGCGATCGTCGGGGCGGGCTGCCGCTTCCCCGGCGGGGTGACGGGCCCGGACACCTTCTGGAGCCTGCTGCGGGACGGGACGGACGTCATCACCGAAGTCCCCCCCTCCCGCTGGGACCTGGCCGGCATCTACGACCCCGACCCGGACGCGCCCGGCCGCACCTACGCGCGCTGGGGCGGGTTCCTGCCGGACCCCGACCGCTTCGACGCGGGCTTCTTCGGCATCGCGCCGCGCGAGGCCCGCCAGATCGACCCCCAGCAGAGGCTGCTGATCGAGGTCGCCTGGGAGGCGCTCGAGAACGCCGGCATCGTGCCCGGCACCCTGGCCGGGACCCGCACCTCGGTGTGGTCCGGCGGACTCGGCGCCGACTACTTCCTGCGCCACGCGCAGGAGGCCGGCCGCACGGGCATCGACCCCTGGTACGCGTCGGGGAAGGAGGCGAGCTTCGGGCCCGGCCGGCTGTCCTACCTCCTGGGCCTGAACGGGCCGAGCGTCGCGCTCAGCACGGCCTGCTCCTCCTCCCTCGTCGCCGCCCACCTCGCCCGGCAGAGCCTGCTCACCGGCGAGTCGGACACCGCGCTGGTCGCCGGGGTCAACCTGCTCCTCGCCCCGGAACTGACCATCTTCATGTCCAAGGTCGGCGCGATGGCCCGCGACGGCCGCTGCAAGGTCTTCGACGCCGCCGCCGACGGCATCGTCCGCGGCGACGGATGCGCGGTCCTGGTCCTCAAGCGCCTGAGCGACGCCCGCGCCGACGGCGACCGGGTCCTCGCCGTCATCCGCGGCTCCGCCGTCAACCACGACGGACACAGCGCCGGCCTGACCGTGCCCAGCGCCGCCGCCCAGCAGAACCTGCTGCGCGACGCGCTGGCCGCCGCCGGCGCCGCCCCCGCCGACATCGGCTTCGTCGAGGCCCACGGCACCGGCACCCCGCTCGGCGACCCGCTGGAGATGAGCGCCCTGGCCCGGGTCCTGGGCGAGGGACGCGACCCGCGCACCCCGCTGCTGGTCGGCTCCCTCAAGACCAACCTCGGCCACACCGACGGCGCCGCCGGCGTCGCCGGACTGCTCAAGGCCGCGCTCACCGTCCACCACGGCCTGATCCCCCCCAACCTCCACCTGAACCGCCCCAGCCCGGCGATCCGCTGGGACCGCTGGCCGGTGCGCGTGCCCGTCGAACCGGTCCACTGGCCGCAGGACACCCCCCGCCTCGCCGGAGTGAGCGCCTTCGGCCTCAGCGGCACCAACGCCCATGTCGTCGTCGAGGCCCCCGCCCCCCGCACGCCACCCGCCGGGCCCGCCGCGCCCGGCACCGCCGGGACCCGCGTGCTCGCCCTGTCCGCCCGCTCCGGCGAGGCACTGCGCGAACTGGCCCGCGCCCACCGCGACCGCCTGCTGGCCCGCCCCGGCGACCCCGCCCCCTGGACCGCGGGCGCCGCCCGGCTGCGCACCCACCACGCCGAGCACCGGCTCGCCGTCACCGGCACCACCGCCGCCCACCTCGCCGCCGACCTCGACACCTTCCTCGCCGCCCCCGCCCCCGCCCCGCCCGACGGCACCGGCACCCCCCTGCCCGACGAGGAACCCGAACGCCTCCCGGTCTGCTTCGTCTACTCCGGACAGGGCGGGCAGTGGGCCGGAATGGGCCGCGAACTCCTCGACGCCGAACCCGTCTTCGCCGCCGCCCTGGACGAGGTCGACGCCCTCGTGCGGCAGGCCGCCGGATGGTCACCCGCCGCCGAACTGCGCGCCGGCGCCGGCCGCTCCCGGCTCGCCGACACCGAGATCGCCCAGCCCGCCGTCCTCGCCCTGCAGATCGCCGCCACCGCGCTGTGGCGCTCCTGGGGCATCGAACCCGCCGCCGTCATCGGCCACAGCATGGGCGAGATCACCGCCGCCCACGTCGCCGGCGCGCTGAGCCTGCCCGACGCGGTCCGCATCGCCGTCCACCGCGGACGCCTCCTGCAGCGCTCCGCCGGACAGGGCCGCATGGCCGCCGTCGCCCTGCCCGAGGACGAACTGCTGCCGCTGCTGGAGCCGTTCGGCGACGACCTCTGCCTGGCCGCCGTCAACAGCCCCTCCGCCGCCGTGGTGTCCGGCACCGCCGCCGCCGTGTCCGCCCTCACCGCCCGGCTGTCCGCCCGCGGCGTCACCTGCCGCGACATGCCCGGCACCTACGCCTTCCACAGCCCCCAGATGGACCCCCACCGGGCCGAACTGACCGCACTGCTGGACGGCCTGGCCCCCGACGGACCCACCCTGCCCCTGCTGCGCACCAGCGGCACCGCCCCCGACGGACCCGAACCCGCCCTCGACGCCTCCTGGTGGGGCCGCAACGTGCGCGAACCGGTCCGGTTCGCCGACGCCGCCGCCCGCGCCCTGGCCGCCGGACACCGCGTCTTCCTGGAGATCGGGCCGCACCCGGTGCTCACCCAGCCCCTCCTCCAGACCATGGCCGCCGCCGGCACCGACGGCCGGGTGGTGGCGACCCTGCGCCGCGACACCGACGCCGTGCGCACCTCCCGGGCCGCGCTCGCCGAGCTGTACACGGCGGGCGCCGACATCCGCTGGCGGCACGTCGAACCCGACCCCGACCCGGCACGCGACCTGCCCCGCTACCCCTGGCAGGGCGAACCGCTGTGGTTCGAGGTGCCCGGCGGCACCCCGGAGGAGATCCGGACACCCCCCGCCGCCCCCGCGCTGCCCGCCGAACTCCGCGGCGAACTGAGCCTGTTCGACACCGAGGGACGGCTCGTCGCCCGCACCGACGGACTGCGGCTGCTCACCGGCCACCCCGGCGGCCACCCGGCGGACGGGAACACCGCCGGCACCACCCCGGCCGGCGGCCGCCCGGCGGACGGGGCGCCCCGGCCCGCCGCGCAACCGGCCCCCGCCCGCCCGGACCGGGCCGCCCTGGCCGACCTCGTCGCCTCCTGCGCCGCCCGGGTCCTGGGCCTCGCCTCCCCGGCGGCGGTCGCCCGCGCCCGCGGCTTCGCCGACCTGGGCATGGACAGCCTCGGCGCCGTCGAGCTGTGCAAGGCCCTGGAACGCTCACTGGGCGTGCGGCTGCCGAGGACCGCGGCCTTCGACCACCCCACCGTGCGGCGCCTGACCGCCCACCTCGCCGACCTGCTCGACCGCCGGACACCCCCCGCCCCGGCCACTCCCGCCGCCCCGGCCGCCCTCGCTCCCGCCGCCCCGGACACCGCCACCACCGCCGGCGTCCCCGCGGCCGCCGTCCGGACCGGCCCGCCACCGGCGCCCGAGCCGATCGCCGTGGTCGGCGTCGGCTGCCGCTTCCCCGGCGGCGCCGACGGACCCGACGCCTACTGGCGGCTGCTCACCGACGGCGTGGACGCCGTCCGCCGGGCCCCCGAGGGCCGCTTCGACGACGCCCGGACCTGGTGGGGCGGATTCCTCGACGACCCCGCGGGCTTCGACGCCCCCTTCTTCCGCATCCCCCCGCGCGAGGCCCGGGTCATGGACCCCCAGCAGCGGATGTTCCTGGAGGTCGCCTGGGAGGCCCTGGAACACGCCGGCATCGCGCCCGCCTCCCTCGACGGCACCCGCACCGGCGTGTTCCTCGGCATGAACTCCACCGACTACGCCCAGCGCGTGGCCGCCCGCAGCGTCGACGCCTTCTACGGCACCGGCACCTCCTTCAGCGCCGCCCCCGGCCGCCTGTCCTACCTGCTCGGCCTGCGCGGCCCGAGCCTCGCCGTCGACACCGCCTGCTCCTCCTCCCTCGTCGCCATCCACCTGGCCGCGGCCAGCCTGCGCGCCGGGGAGAGCGACCTGGCCGTCGCCGCCGGCGTCAACCTCATCCTCGACACCACCATCCACCGCGCCAGCGGAGCGGCCGGAGCCCTGGCGGCCGACGGCCGCTGCAAGACCTTCGACGCCGCCGCCGACGGCTACACCCGCGGCGAGGGCTGCGGCGCCGTCGTCCTCAAACCGCTGTCCGCCGCCCGCCGCGACGGCGACCGGGTCCTGGCCCTCGTGCTCGGCTCGGCCGTCAACCAGGACGGCGCCAGCAGCGGCTTCACCGCCCCCAACGGCCCGGCCCAGGAGGAGCTGCTGCGCACCGCCCTCGCCGACGCCCGGGTGGAACCCGCCGACCTGGACTACGTCGAGGCCCACGGCACCGGCACCCCGCTCGGCGACCCCATCGAACTGAACGCCCTCGGCGCCGCCCTGCACGGACGGCCCGCCGGCCTCGGCCCGTGCCTGGTCGGCTCGGTGAAGACCAACATCGGCCACCTGGAGGCCGCCTCCGGCATCGCCGGACTGATCAAGACGGTCCTCGCACTGCACCACGGGACCCTCCCCGCCCACCTCCACTTCCACCGGCCGAGCCCCGCCGTCCCCTGGGACGAACTGCCCCTGCGGGTGCCCACCGCCACCCGCCCCTGGCCGCGCGGCGGCCGCCGCCGCGTCGCGGGCGTCAGCGCCTTCGGGTTCAGCGGCACCAACGCCCACGTCGTCCTCGCCGAAGCCCCCGCCGGCCCGCCCGCCCCCGACACGGCCCCCGCCGCGGCGGACCCGCAGGCCCCCGGCACCGCCGCCCCCCAGCTCCTCACCCTGTCCGCCGCCTCCCCCCGCGCCCTGCGCGCCCGCGCCGCCGCCCACCGCGACCTGCTGACCGCACCGGACGCGCCCGGCGCCGCCGACCTCGCCGCCACCCTCGCCCTGCGCCGCTCCCACCTGGACCACCGCCTGGCCGTCGTCGGCCGCGACCGCGCCGAACTCGCCGACCGCCTCGACGCCTTCGCCGAGGGCCGCGACGCCCCCGGAACCGTCCTCGCCCGCGCCGCCGAGCGGGACCGCGGACCGGTCTTCGTCTTCTCCGGCCACGGCTCCTACTGGCCCGGCATGGCCCGCCCGCTCGCCCTGCGCAACCCGGCCTTCCGCGCCGCGCTCGACGGGGCCGACCGCGCCCTGTCCGCCTTCCTCGACTGGTCACCCGCCGCGACCATCGCCGCCGGCGCCGAACCCGCCGACGAACTCGACCGCCAGATCCTGCTGTTCGCCGTCCAGCACGCCCTCGTCGCAGCCTGGGACGACCTCGGCGTGCGGCCCGCCGCCGTCATCGGCCACAGCATGGGCGAGGTCTCCGCCGCCCTGTGCGCGGGCGCCCTGGACCTGCCCCGCGCCGCCGAGGTGATGGTCCGCCGCACCCGCCTGCTGCGCTCCCTGGTCGGCCTGGGCGGCATGGCCGTCGTCGGCCTCGACGCCGACGCCACCGCCCGCGAGATCGCCCGCCACGGCGACCGGCTGTGCGTCGCCATCGTCAACAGCCGCGCCTCCACCGTCGTCTCCGGCGAGAGCGCCGCCCTCGCCGAACTGGCCGCCACCCTCAAGGAACGCAACGTCTTCTGCCGCATGGTGGACGCCGGGGGCCCCGCACACAGCCCCTGGGTCGAACCCCTGCGCGCCGAACTCGTCGAGGCGCTCACCGGACGGCTCGACCCCGCGCCCCCGCGCGTGCCCCTGTACTCCTCGGTGGACGGCGCCGTCACCGGCCGCCCGATGGACGCCCGCTACTGGGGCGACAACCTGCGCATGCCCGTCCGGTTCGCCGACGCCGTGCGCGCCGCCGCCCGCGACGGCCACGACACCTTCGTCGAACTGTCCGCGCACCCGGTCCAGCTCACCCCGATCGAACAGGAACTGCGCGCCGACGGCACCGAGGGACTGCTCGTCCCCTCACTGGTGCGCGGCGAGGACGGCGAGAGCGCCCTGCTGACCGCCTTCGGCGCCCTGCACACGGGCGGCGCCGCCGTCGACTGGCACCGGCTCCACCCCCGCCCCCGGGGCCCCGTCACCACCCCCGGCTACCCCTGGGAGCACCGCCGCTACTGGGTGGAGGGACGGCCGGCCACGGCCGGCACCGGCCACCCGCTGACCGCCCGCACCGTGCGCACCGGCGGGACCACCGTGGTCGAGGCCGACCTGGACGCGGAACTCGTCACCGCGCTCGGCGCCGACCCCGCCGCCGACCCGCCCCTGGTGCCCCCCGCCGCCTGGCTGGAGCTGGCGGTCGCCGCCGCCCGCACGGCCCTCGGCGGCGACCGCACCGTCCGGCTCACCGGCGTCACCCTCGGCACCGCCCTGCCCGCACCCGCCGCCGACGGCACCCGCACCGCCGCCCTGACCCTGACCCGCTCCCCGGACGCCCCCGGCGCCCACCGCTTCGAGATCACCGCCCCGGACGGCGACCGCCCGCTCAGCCTGGCCGCCGGGACCGCCCTCCCGGCCGGCCCGCGCGGCCCCGCCCCCGCGGCCACCGGCACCGAGGCCGGCGCCGGACTGCGCGCCCGCGCCGCCGCGCTCGCCGGGACCGCGGCCGAGGTCCTCTCGGTGCGCACCGACGGCGACCGGATCCGGTGCGAACTGCGCCGCGCCCCGGCCGCCATGCGCTGGCACCTGGCCCCCGACCTCGCCGGGATCGCCCTCGGGGCCCCCGCGCTGCTCACCCCCGGCGACCCCGCACCCGGCACCGCCCCGGCCGCCCCGGCCGGCTCGGTGGACTCGGTCACCGTGCACGGCGTGCCCGGCGAGCACGTCGTCCTCCACATCACCCCCGCCGCCCCGGGGAAGGACACCGGACCCGCCCCGGCGGCCGACGTGCTGATCGCCGACCCGGACGGCCGCCCCCTGGCCGAACTGACCGGCATCCGCCCGGCCGCCCCCGCCGCGCACCGCCCGGACCCGGACACCGACCGCCGCCACGCCGCGCACGTGCACGTCCCCGGCTGGCAGGAACTGCCCGCCACCGGACCCGGACCCGCCACAGCCGGGGCGGAGCCCGCGGCCGGCCCGCCCGGCGGCGCGCCGGTACCGGCGCCGCCCGCCCCCGGCACGGTCCTGCTCCTCGCGGACGCCTCCGGCGTCGCCGACGCGCTCGCCACCGCACTGACCCGGCGCGGAACACCGGTGCGCCTGCTGCCCCCCGGCCCGGCCGGCGGACTGCGCGAACGGCTCGGCACCGCCCTGCGGGACCTGGCCGCCGGACCCGGCTGCGCCGCCGTGGTGCACCTGTCCGGACTCGACCTGCCCCAGGACCCGGTGCCCGACGCGGCCGCCGTCGCCGGGGCGTGCGCGGCGGCCCCGGACGCCACCGCCGCCGTGGCGGCGGCCGGCGCCGGCGCCCGGCTGTGGTGGGTGACCCGCGGCGCCGTGGCCGTCGACGACCTGGAGGAACCGTCCCCCGCCCAGGCCGCGCTGCGCCGGGCCGCGGTGGTCGCCGGAGTCGAACAGCCCACCGCCTGGGGCGCCGTCCTCGACCTGGACCCGCTCAGCGCCGGCCCCCGCGCCGACGCCGACGCCGTCCTCGCCGAACTCGGCCGCCACCCCGCCCCCGGCGGCCCCGCCGAGGACCGGCTCGCGCTGCGCCGCGGCCGGAGACTGGCCGCACGGGTGCTGCCTGCCCCCGCCCCGGCCGCGCCCCCCGCACCGGTGCGGCTGGACCCGGCCCGCGCCTACCTCGTGGCCGGCACCGCCGGACCGCTCGCCGCACAGGTCGCCGGATGGCTCACCGCACGCGGCGCCGGACAGGTGCTGAGCGTCCCCCGGATCGAGGGAGCCGCACACGCCGTACGGCTCCTGGAGGAGCAGGCCGCCGCAGGCCGCCCGGTCGGCGGCATCGTGTGGCTGGGAGCCGACTGGAACCTGCCCTCCGGCACCGCGCCCGACGCCCGCGCCCTGGAGGAGGCGCTCACCGCCCGCGCGAACGGCGCGTGGCTGCTCCACCGGGCGTGCCGCCGGACCGGCACCGAGCCCGGCCTGTTCCAGGTGTGGAGCACCGTGGCCGGAAGCTGGGGCGCCATCGGCGCCGGGACACAGGCCCCGGTCGACGCCGTGCTGACCGCGCTCGTCGCCCACCGCAGGTCCCGCGGACTGCCCGCCACCTCCGTGGCCTGGGCACCCTGGAGCGACGTCGGCCTGCTCGACCGGGACAGCGCCCAGCGGCTGACCCGCAGCGGCATGACCCCGTTCACGGCCGCCACCGCCCGGGAACTCCTCGACCGGGTCACCGCGTCCGGCCACCCCGCCGCCGAGATCGCCGACGTCGACTGGGGACTGCTGCTGCCGCTCTACCGGCAGGCACTGCCGTTCCCCCTGTTCGACGCCCTGGCCGAACGGGAGCGGTCCGCCCCCGGCGACGCCGACGCCCTGCTGGACAAGCTGCGCACCCTGCCCGCCGACGCCCGCGCCGACCTGGTGCTCGACTGCGTGCTGGAGGAGGTCGCGGTGGTCCTCGGCCTGGACGGACAGGACGAACTGGAGCCGCGCCAGGGCTTCTTCGAGCTGGGACTGAACTCCATCACCGCCCTGGAGATGAAGGTCAGGCTGGAACGCCGGTTCGGCTGCCCGCTGCCGGCGACGCTGGCCTTCGAACACCCCAACGGGCAGGCACTCGCCGCCTTCCTGGCCACCGAGGTGACCGGAGCGGACACCCCGCCGGTGACCGGAGCGGACACCCCGCCCCCCGCCGCACCACCGCCCCCCGCCGGCCCGTCCCGGCCCACCGGGCCCCCCGCCGCCGACCCCGACGGCACCGCGGCCCCCGACCTCGCCGCCCCCGTCCCCGACGGCGCCCCGGACGGTCCGGCCGCCGGTGACCTGGACGACCTGACCGCCCGGCTCGAAGCCGAACTGGCGGCCGCCACCGAGCTGTTCGAGCAGGAGGAACGATGAACCCACCCACCGCCGCCACCGGCGACGTGCGGGCCCTGCTCGCCCAGGCCGCCCGCACCATCTCCACCCTGCGCGCCACGGTGGAGGAACAGCGGGCCGCCCGGCACGCCCCCGTCGCCGTCGTCGGCATCGGCTGCCGCTTCCCCGGCGGCGCGGACTCGCCCGAGGCCATGTGGCGGATGCTCGGCCGGGGAACCGACGCCATCGGCCCCTTCCCCCAGGACCGCTGGGACACCACCCCCTACTACGACCCCGACCCCGGGACACCCGCCACCGCCTACGTCCTGGACGGCGGCTTCCTCGACCGCGTCGACACCTTCGACTCCGCCCTGTTCGGCATCGCGCCCGCCGAGGCCGCCGGCATGGACCCGCAGCAGCGCATCGCCCTCGAAGTGGCCTGGCAGGCCCTGGAGGACGCCGCGATCCCCCCGGACGGCCTCGACGGCTCACGCACCGGCGTCTTCATGGGCGTCAGCACCAGCGACTACGTCCGCATGCGCCAGCAGTTCGGCGCCCCCGAGGGCATCGACGCCTACCAGATCCTCGGCGAGAACAGCTTCATCGCCGGCCGCATCGCCCACACCCTCGGCCTGCGCGGCCCCGCCCAGGTCGTCGACACCGCCTGCTCCTCCTCCCTCCTCGCGGTCCGCCAGGCCTGCCAGTCACTGCGCCAGGGCGAGACCGACCTCGCCCTCGCCGGCGGCGTCAACGTCATCCTCTCGCCCTACGGCTTCGTCCTGGTCAGCAAGGCCGGGGCGGTCGCCCGCGACGGACGCTGCAAGACCTTCGACGCCACCGCCGACGGCTACGGACGCGGCGAGGGCTGCGGCGTCGTGGTCCTCAAACGCCTGTCCGACGCCCTCACCGACGGCGACCGCGTCCTGGCCGTGATCCGCGGCGGCGCCGTCAACCACGACGGACACGCCAGCGGCATCTCCGTACCCAGCGCCCAGGCCCAGCAGGACGTGATCACCGCCGCGCTGGAGGACGCCGGACTGCCCGCCGGACAGGTCGGGTACGTCGAGGCCCACGGCACCGGCACCCCCCTCGGCGACCCCATCGAACTGCGCAGCCTGCACCAGGTCCTGGGCAGCCGGCGACCGGACGGACACCCCCTGCTCGTCGGCTCGGTGAAGACCAACATCGGCCACCTGGAGGCCGCCGCCGGCATCGCCGGACTGATCAAGGCCGTGCTCGCGGTCCGGCACGGACAGATCCCCGCCAGCCTCCACTTCCGCACCCCCAACCCCAACGTGGACTGGGACCGGCTGCACCTGACCGTCGCCGCCGAGCACACCCCCTGGCCCGCCGACGGACAGCCCCGCGTCGCCGGCGTGAGCTCCTTCGGAGCCAGCGGCACCAACGTCCACCTGCTGGTCGAGGAACCGCCCGCCCCCCGCCCGGCCACCGACACCCCCCGGGCGGACCCCCTCCCCGCCCGCCCGGCCGAACTCGTCGTCCTCTCCGCCCGCGGCGAGGACGCCCTGCGGGAACTCGCCGGCCACTGGGCAGCCCACCTCGACGCCCACCCCGCCACCCCCCTGCCCGCCGTCGCCCGCACCGCCGCCACCGCACGCGCCGCACAACGCCTGCGCGCCGCCTTCACCGCCACCACCCTGCCCGGCCTCACCGCCCGCCTGCGCGCCTTCGCCGACGGCGAGGGCCCCGCCCCGCGCCGCGCCCGCCGGCCCCAGCGCGCCAAGGCCGCCTTCCTCTTCCCCGGCCAGGGCACCCAGTACGCCGGAATGGGCCGGCAGCTCCACGACACCGAACCCGTCTTCCGCCGGGCGTTCGACCGCTGCGCCGACCTGCTCGCCACCGACGGCGAACCCTCCCTGCACGACGTGGTGTTCGCCCCCGACGGCGACGAACTGGCCCGCACCGCCTGGACCCAGCCGGCCCTGTTCGCCGTCGAGTACGCCCTGGCCGAACTCTGGCAGTCCTGGGGCGTACGGCCGTCCGCCCTGATCGGGCACAGCGTGGGGGAGTACGCCGCCGTCTGCGTCGCCGGCGCCGTCGACCTGCCCGACGCCCTGCGCCTGATCGCCCTGCGCGGCCGGCTGATGGAGAGCGTGCGCACCCCCGGCGCCATGCTCGCCCTGCCCCTCGGCGAGGAGGACGCCCTGCGCGCCATCGGCCCGCGCACCGACCGCGTCTCGCTCGCCGCCGTCAACGGCCCCCGCGACACCGTCCTGTCCGGCGCGGCCGACGCCATCGAGGAGATCGCCGCCGAACTCGCCGCCGACGGCGTCACCGGCCGCCGCCTCGCCGTCTCGCACGCCTTCCACTCACCCCTGCTCGACCCCGTCCTCGCCCCCCTCCGGGAGGCCGCCGCCGCCATCGGGTTCCACGAGCCGCGCATCCCCGTCTACTCCAACCTCACCGGACAGGCACTGGACCGCGCCACCCTCGCCGACCCCGCCTACTGGACCCGGCACGCCCGCCTGCCGGTCCGCTTCCACCAGGGACTGCTCGCGCTCGCCCGCTCCGGCGCGGGCGCGCTCATCGAGACCGGCCCCGGCCGCACCCTCCTCGGCCTCACCGCCCGCACCCTGCCCGACCAGGACACCGACCCCCTGCTCCGGCTCCCCTCCCTGCGCCGCGGCACACCGGAGAACACCCAGATCCTGGACAGCCTCGGCGAACTGTTCACCTGGGGCGCCCCCGTCGACCTCACCGCCCTGCACACCCCCGACACCCCCCGCCACGTCCCCCTGCCCACCTACGCCTTCCAGCGCCGCCCCCTGTCCTACCCCCTCGCCCCGGCCACCGCCCCCACCGCCCCGGCCACCCCCGACACCGCACCCGGCACCCCCGCCGGCACCGCCGGCACCCTGCGCTACACCGTCACCTGGCAGCAGGCCCCCGCCCCGGCCACCGACGAGGCCCCGGCCGGCCGCACCCTGCTCCTCGCCGACTCCGGCGGCATCGCCCAGGACCTGGCCGCCCGCCTCACCGCCCGCGGCGGCACGGTCGTCACCGCCCGGCTCACCACCGCCGCCGGCCCCGCGCCCGGCCCCCTGACCGTCCCCGCCGGCGACCCCGCCCGGCTGCGCGCCCTGCTCACCGAACACGCCCCGCTGGACCGCGTGGTCCACCTGGCCTCCCTCGACGTCCCCCCGGGCGACACGGCCACCGCCGCCGACCTCGCCCTGGCCCGCGCCACCGGCCCGGAGACCGCCGTCCACCTGCTCCAGGCACTCGCCGACGGCACCGCCGCCGGCCCCGACGGCCCGGCGCGGCTCTGGCTCGTCACCCGGGGCGCCCAGAGCGCCCGCGAGAAGGACGACACCGCCGGACTCGCCGGCACCATGCTCATCGGCCTGGGCAAGGTCGCCGCCCTCGAACAGCCCGCCCTCTGGGGCGCCAGCATCGACCTCGACCCCGACGACGACGCGGCCGCCGGCCTCACCGCGGAACTGCTGCACCCCGGCGAGGAGGACGAGATCGCCCTGCGGGCCGGCGAACGCCTCGTCCCCCGCCTCACCCCCCGGCCGCCCGCGGACACCACCCCCGACACCGCACCGCCCGCCCTGCGCCCCGACGCCTCCTACCTCGTCACCGGCGGCCTCGGCGGCCTCGGCCTGACCCTCGCCGCATGGCTCGCCGACCGCGGCGCCCGCCACATCGTCCTCACCGGACGCTCCGGACTGCCACCGCGCGACCAGTGGGACACCCTCACCGCCACCGGGCCCTCCGCCGCCCCCCACGACCCGGCCGCCGACCGCGTCCGCGCCGTACGCGCCCTGGAACACCGCGGCGTCCGCGTCACCGTCGCCCGCGCCGACGTCACCGACGAACCCGCCATGCGCGACCTCCTCACCGCCGCCGCCGCCGAGGGCCGCCCCGTACGGGGCGTCGTGCACGCCGCCGGACTCGCCGGAGCACAGAACATCGACGAGGCCGACCCCGCCGAACTCCACGCCGTCCTGCGGCCCAAGGTCGAGGGCGCCTGGACCCTCCACCGGCTGCTGGACGGGAACGAACCGGACTTCCTCGTCCTGATGTCCTCCATCGCCTCCGTCTGGGGATCGGCCCACCTGGCCGCCTACGCCGCCGCCAACCGCTTCCTGGACGGCCTGGCCGCCCACCGCCGGGCCACCGGCCGCCCCGCGCTCAGCATCAGCTGGGGACCCTGGAACATCGCCAGCGGCCTCGGCGGCGACGACCTCCTGGCCCGCCTGGAAGCCCTCGGCCTGCGCGCCCTGGACGCCCGCACCGGACTGGACCAGCTCGGCGCCCTGATGCGCGAGGACCACGCCCACGCGGTGGTCTCCGGCACCGACTGGGACACCCTCAAACCCCTCCTGGAATCCCGCCGCGCCCGCCCCCTGCTGGCCGGCATCCGCGCCGCCGGACCCGGCGGCCCCGGCACCGCCCCCTCCCCGCTGCTCACCCACGTCCTCACCGCCCCGCCCGACCGGCACGAGGACCTCCTCGACACCTACGTCCGCGACACCCTCGCCGACCAGCTCGGCGTGGCACGCGCCGAGATCACCGACGACATCGACCTGCTCGACATGGGCCTCGACTCCCTCGGCGTCAGCCAGCTCATCACCCGCTACCGCAAGGACCTCGCCCTGCGCCTGGAACCGCGGCCCTTCTTCGAGATCCCGGCCATCGGCTGGGGACGGCTCCTCGCCGGGGAAGTCGCCCGCCAGCACCCCGCACCCCCTGACCCCGCACCCCGCACCCCCTGACCCCGACCCCCGAACCCGCGCCCCGCGCCCGGCCGCCCCGACGGCACCGCCCACGACCGGCACCGCACCGGCCGGCCGGCCGCACACCGGACCGGCAGCACCAGAACGAAAGAGGCATCAGATGACCGAACGCCACGACGTCGCCATCCTGGGAGCCGGCATCGCCGGCTCGATCCTGGCGTCGGTGCTCGCGCGCAACGGTGCCAAGGTGCTGCTGCTGGACGCCGGCAGCCACCCCCGCTTCGCCATCGGCGAATCCACCATCCCCTACACCTCCGTCCTGCTGAAGGTGGTGGCCGCCCGCTACGGCGTGCCCGAGATCGGCCACCTGTCCAGCTTCGCCTCCGTGCGCAAGCACGTCACCGGCGCCTGCGGCATCAAACGCAACTTCGGCTTCGTCTACCAGCGCGAGGGCCGAGCCCAGCGGCCCCACGAGGTCAACCAGTTCGTCATCCCCCGGATGCTGCACACCGAGAACCACTTCTTCCGGCAGGACATCGACGCCTACATGACGTACACCGCCGCCCGCTACGGCGCGGAGGTCCGCCAGAACACCCGCATCGAGGAGATCGACATCGACGGCTCCGGGGTCACCCTGAGCGCCGCCGGCGGCACCCGGTTCCTCGCCCGCTACGTCGTGGACGCCAGCGGCCACCGCTCCCCGGTCGCCGAACGCTTCGGCCTGCGCGAGACCCCCACCCGCTTCCGCCACCACTCCCGGTCCCTGTTCACCCACATGGTCAACGTCACCCCCTACGACCGGGTGATGCGCAACCCCCGCGCCTACGGCAACCCCAGCCCCTGGCACGAGGGCACCCTCCACCACGTCTTCGACGGCGGCTGGCTCTGGGTCATCCCCTTCGACAACACCAAGAACGGCACCAACCCCCTCGTCAGCGTCGGCCTCACCCTCGACCCCCGCCGCCACCCCCGCCCCGACGGCCCGCCCCAGCAGGAGTTCGACGACTTCCTGCGCCGCTTCCCCGACATCGCCCCCCAGTTCCGCGACGCCCGCCCCGTGCGCGAATGGGTCTCCACCGGCCGCCTGCAGTACTCCGCGACCGGCACCGTCGGCGACCGCTACTGCGTCACCGCACACGCCGCCGGCTTCATCGACGCCCTTTACTCCCGCGGCATGACCAACACCCTGGAAGTCGTCAACGTCCTCGCCCACCGCCTGCTCGACGCCGTCCGCGACGACGACTTCTCCCGCGACCGCTTCGCCCCCGTCGAACAGCTCGAACAGCGCCTGCTGGACTCCAACGACGACCTGGTCAACAGCTCCTTCACCGCCTTCCGCGACTACGACCTCTGGAACGCGGTCTTCCGGGTCTGGGCCGTCTCCACCGTCCTGGGCACCTTCGGCCTCCAGACCGCCTACGACCGCCTGCGCCGCTTCGGCGACACACAGCCGCTGCGCGACCTGGAGAACGCCAAGTACCTCGGCTCCCCCTTCCCCACCCACGAACCCACCAACGAACTGCTGCGCGCCTCCACCGCCATCAGCGACCGGGTCGAGAACGGCACCCTGGACCCCCGCGAGGCGTCCACCCGCATCTTCGACCTCCTCGGCCGGGCCGACTTCCTCCCCCCGCCCCTGCGACTGGACCGCCCCGACAACCACTTCTTCCACGCCACACCGCCGCGCATGGCCCGCACCGCGGCCTGGGCCAGGACCAAGGCCCCCGCGCACATCGCCGGCACGATCACCGGCGCCATGAGCTCCTTCGCCCGCGAACACGTGCCCGGCCGCTGACCCGCGCCCACCCGCGCGGCCCCGGCCCGCACCCGCAGGCACCCGACCGGCACCCGAACGTGCCCGATCCGAACAGGTGATGGCGAACATGACCAGCCAGCCCGACCACCACGGCGCCCGCCCCGCCGACGACGCGGACGTGACCATCCTCGGCACCACGCCCACCGCCACCCTGCTGGCCCTCGCCCTCGCCCGCGGCGGCCTGACCGTGCAGCTCCTGGGCGAGGACCAGCTGCCCCGCGTCACCGGCGGCGAGGCGACCCTGCCGTGCACCTCGTTCCTCTACGAACTGATCGCCACCCGCTACCGGCTGCCCGAGGCCGCCCTCCTCGCCGACGCCGGCCGGGTCCGCACCGAGGTCTCCCACCACTCCGGCGTCCACCGCACCTGGGGCTTCGCCCACCACGAACCCGGCAGGGAACACCGGGCCGCCCACAGCCTCCAGTTCAACGTGCCCTCCGAACACGGCGAGAGCCACTTCCACCGGCCCGACCTGGACGCCTGGCTCCTCGCCGGCGCCGCACGGCGCGGCGTGCGCACACAGCAGCGCACCCGGGTCGACAAGGCCGTCGCCGACGACCACGGCGTCCGGCTCACCCTCGACTCCGGCCGGGAACTGCGCACCCGCATGGTCATCGACACCCAGGGCCCCGACTCCGCCGTCGCCCGCGCCCTCGGCGCCGAACGCACCACCCTCCGCGCCACCCGCGTCCACGGCTTCCACGCCGTCGGCGTACGGCCCTACGAACTGATCGCCCCGCCCCGCCCCGGCTCCCACCCCTGGTCCCAGGGCGTCCTCACCCACCTCTTCGACGGCGGCTGGCTCCAGATCGGCCACTTCCGCAACGGCGACGGCACCCCGCCGCCCACCGCCCCCGCCGTCGTCACCCTCTCCCTCGACGCGAGCCGCCACCCCGCCCCGCCCGGGCAGAGCACCGAGGACCTCTGGCAGGAGGTCCTGCGCCACGCCGGACCCCACCCCTCCCTCGCCGCCCAGCTCGCCCGAGCCCGCCCGATGGCCTCCTGGAACGACCCGGCACCCCACTGGCGCGCCACCCGCACCGCCGGTGAGCGCATGCTCCTCCTCGACCGGGCCGCTCTCGGCGGCGACCCCCTGCTCGGCCGCGACCTCTACGCCTCCGCCCAGCTCGTCCTGGTCGCCGCCGGGGACATCCTGGCCGCCGCCCGCGACGACGACTTCTCCCCGGGCCGCTTCCGCTACCTGGAACGCCTCCAGCACGGCATGGCAGACCGCCACGACGCCCTCGTCGGCGCGGCCCTCGCGGCCGGCGGCTCCTTCGAACTCTGGAGCGCCCTGGCCCGCGTATGGCTGCTGGGCACGATGTTCGACGCGCTCTCCCTCAAACGCAGCGCCAAGGAACTGGCCCGCGGCGCCTTTGAGGAGGCCCTCGCCGGACTGCGCGCCGACCCGTCCCGCGGCGTCTGCCACCGCACCGTCCCCGAGTACGACGACCTGCTCGACTCCACCCTCGACCTGTGCCGCCGGGTCGCCGCCGGCGACACCGCCCCCTGCGAGGCCGCCGACCGCATCATGCGGCGCCTGCGCCACGACCGGATCGTCCCCCCGATCTACGGCTTCGGCGACCCGGACGACCTGGAGTACGTACTGAGCCTGCGCGGCCGGCTGCGCACCCTGCGCTGGATACGCGGCGAGGCCCAGCCCTCGGTGCAGCGCCTGGTCCGCTCCTACGGACTGCGCGGCGGCGGCAGGGACCTCGGCGATGACGACTGACCCCCGCCTGCTCACCCCCGCCCCGCCCGCCGCGGACCGGACCGCCCCCGGCCCGGACGCCATGCGCCGGGTGTGCGGTCACTTCACGACCGGCGTCACCGTCGTCACCGCCGACACCGGCGACGGCTGGACGGGTGCGACGGTGAACTCCTTCACCTCCGTCTCCCTCGACCCGCCCCTCGTCCTGTTCTGCCTGCGCCACGACTCCCGCCTGCTCCACGCGGTCCGCACCCGCGGCCGCTTCGCGGTCAGCATCCTCGCCGCCGCGCAGAGCGCCACCGCCCTGCGCTTCGCGGCCCGCGGACAGCCCTCCTTCGACGGCCTGGACTGCCTCACCACGACCACCGGCGCCCCCGTCCTGCGCGACGGCGTCGCCTACCTGGAGTGCGCCCTCGCCGACGAACACCCCGGCGGCGACCACCGCATCGTCGTCGGCGCCGTGACCGCCCTGGGCCTGCTCGGCCCCGGCACCGCGGCCGGCCACGACGACCCCCTCACCTTCTACCGCGGGCGGCTCGCCCGGCTCGACAAGGAGTGCGAACGATGACCGCCGAGCTCACCGAGCACGTGACCGACGGGGCGCACACCCTCACCGGCGCCCTCGCCCTGCGCGGCCTCACCCACCCCCACGACACCGCCTACGTCTTCCTGCGCGACGGCGAACACCCCGAACCGCCCCTGACCTACGGGGACCTGGCCGACGCCACCGCCGACCGCGCGGCGGCCCTCACCGCCGCGGGACTGGCCGGACACCCCGCGCTGCTCCTGTACCCCACCGGCCCGGAGTTCGTCCGCGCCCTCCTCGGCTGCATGCGCGCGGGCGTGGTGGCCGCCCCCCTGCAAGTGCCCACCCGGACCCGCTCCCTGGAGCGGGTCCGGCGCGTCGCCCGCGACGCCGGCACCCGCACCGTGCTCACCACCGCCGCCGTCCGCACCGACCTGCTGGAACGGTTCGGCGACGGCCCCGGACTCGACGGCCTGGACCTGATCGCCACCGACACCCTGCCCGCACGGCCCGCCGGCACGGCGCTCCCGCCCCCGCCCGGACCGGACGCCCCGGCCCTGCTCCAGTACACCTCCGGCTCCACCGGCGACCCCAAGGGCGTCGTCGTCTCCCACGCCAACTTCCTGCACAACGCGGCGGAGACCCGCGAGTCCTGGCCGTGCGGCCCCGGCAGCGCCGTCGTCTCCTGGCTGCCCCTCTTCCACGACATGGGCATGCTCTTCGGCGTGATCCTGCCCCTGCTCTGCGGGACCCCCGCCTACCTGATGGCACCCGAGGCGTTCATCCGCCGCCCGGCCCGCTGGCTGGAGGCGATCTCCCGCTTCCGCGGCACCCACGCCGCCGCCCCCAGCTTCGCCTACGAACTGTGCGCCGGGGCCGCCGCGGCCGGCGCGGTGCCCCCGGGACTGGACCTGTCCTGCTGGCAGGTGGCGGCCAACGGCGCCGAACCCGTGCGCTGGCACGCCATCGAGGCGTTCACCACCGCCTTCGCCCCCCACGGCTTCGACGCCCGCGCCATGTGCCCCGGCTTCGGCCTGGCCGAGAACACCCTGAAGGCCACCGGCGACCAGGGCGGCAAGACCCCCACCGTCCTCTGGCTCGACGACGACGCCCGCCGCGCCGGCCGCGTCGTGACCCGCCCCGCCGCCGCCCCCGGCACCAGCCCCCTCGTCGGCTGCGGCCGCACGGTCGGCGGCACCCGCGTACTGATCGTGGACCCGGGCACCCTCGTACCGGCCGGCGAGGACACCATCGGCGAGATCTGGGTGAGCGGCCCCTGCGTCGCCGGCGGCTACCACGGCCGGCCCGCGCTGAGCGAACAGGTCTTCCGCGCCCGCCCCGCCCCGGGCCACGAGGACGGCCGCACCTACCTGCGCACCGGCGACCTCGGCTTCCTCCACCACGGCGAACTCTTCGTCAACGGCCGCCTCAAGGACGTCATCGTGCGCACCGGCCGCAACTACTACCCCCAGGACATCGAACTGTCCGCCGAGACCAGCGCCCCCGGCCTGCACCCCAACTGCGCCGCCGCCTTCTGCGTCGACGACGGCACCGCCGAACGCCTGGTCGTGGTCGTCGAGGTGGACGGCCGCACGGCCCGCGCCACCGCCCCCGCCCGGCTGCGCCGCCTGGTGCGCGACGCCGTCTGGGACAACCACCGCCTGGAGACCGACGACGTCCTGCTGGTACGGCGCGGCAGCCTGCCCAAGACCACCAGTGGCAAGGTCCAGCGCCGGGCCGCCCGCGGCCTGTACGAGGCCGGCACCCTCGCGGCCGCCGGCCTCGGCACCCCCTGACCGGCCCCCCTTCCTCCCGCGGCGCCCCCACCACCGCCCCCGCCGCTCCAGCACCGCCCCGCCCCCGCACCCGCCGTCCGCGTACCCAGGGAGGTACCAGCCCGTGTCGGACACCCCCGCACCGCCCCCGGCGCCCGCCCCGGACCCGCCCGGGGCCCCGGCCCCCCGCACCCGCCCCGGCACCGCGGCCCGACTGGCCGAACTGGAGGCCCGCCGCGAGGAACTGCGCGCCGCCGCCGAGGACGCGCCCGGCGTGCGCAGACAGCACGAGCGGGGCAAGCTGACCGCCCGCGAGCGCATCGAGGCCCTGGTCGACCCCGGCAGCTTCGTCGAGCTGGACGCCATGGCCCGCCACCGCAGCCACGACTTCGGCATGGAACGCCACCGCCCCCTCGGCGACGGCGTCGTCACCGGCCACGCCACCGTCGACGGCCGCCGGGTGTGCCTGTTCGCCCAGGACTTCACCGTCTTCGGCGGCGCGCTCGGCGAGGTCTACGGCGAGAAGATCAACAAGGTCATGGACCTGGCCCTGCGCATCGGCTGCCCCGTCATCGGCATCAACGACTCCGGCGGCGCCCGCATCCAGGAGGGCGTGGTCGCCCTCGCCCACTACGCCGAGATGGTCAGGCGCCAGGTCCAGGGCTCCGGGGTGATCCCGCAGATCTCCCTGATGACCGGGCCCTGCGCGGGCGGCGCCGTCTACGCCCCGGCCATCACCGACTTCGTGGTGATGGTCGACGGCATCTCGCACATGTTCGTCACCGGCCCGGAGGTGCTGCACGCCGTCACCGGCCAGCGCATCGGCCGCGAGGAACTGGGGGGCGCCGCCGTGCACAGCACCGTCTCCGGCAACGCCCACTACCTCGCCCGCGACGAGAAGGACGCCTTCGAGTACGTCCGGCTGCTCCTCGGCCACCTGCCGAGCAACAACATGTCCGAGGCACCCGTCGACGCGTACGCCCCCGCCGTGGACCCCGACACCTTCTCCCCGGCCGACCTCGCCCTGGACACCCTCGTCCCCGACGAGCCCAGCCGCCCCTACGACATGCACCAGGTGCTGCGGGCCGTCCTCGACGACGGCGAACTGCTGGAGGTGCAGCCGCTGTTCGCCCGCAACATGATCTGCGGCTTCGGCCGGGTCGAGGGCCGCAGCGTCGGCGTGGTCGCCAACCAGCCGCAGATGATGGCCGGCGCCCTCGACATCGACGCCAGCGAGAAGGCCGCCCGCTTCATCCGCACCTGCGACGCCTTCCACGTCCCCGTCCTGTCCTTCGTCGACGTCCCCGGGTTCCTGCCCGGCCTGGACCAGGAACGCGGCGGCATCATCCGCCGCGGCGCGAAACTGATCTACGCCTACGCCGAGGCCACCGTCCCCACCGTCACCGTGGTCACCCGCAAGGCCTACGGCGGCGGTTACGGCGTGATGGGCTCCAAGCACCTGGGCGTCGACGTCAACCTCGCCTGGCCCACCGCCGAGATCGCCGTCATGGGCGGCCAGAGCGCGGTCACCGTGCTCCACCGCAGGGAGGTCGAGCGGGCCGACGACCCCGAGGAGACCGCGCACCGGCTGCGCGCCGCGTACGAGGAGGCCCTGTGCAACCCCTACCGGGCCGCCGAACGGGGCTACGTGGACGCGGTGATCATGCCGCGGGAGACCCGCCGCGAGGTGGCGTCGGCGCTGCGCGCCCTGGCCGACAAGCGGGTCACCCGGCTGCCCCGCAAGCACGGGAACATCCCGCTGTGAGCGGCTCGCACGTGCGGGTGGTGCGCGGCACCCCGGACCCCGAGGAACTGGCCGCGCTGATGGTCCTCTGGGCGCGGCTGGCCGAGGAGGGCGCCCGCGCGGCGGCGGCCGCCCGGGACGGCGGGCCGGCGGAGGGCGCCCGCCCGCCGTCCCGGGCCTTCGTGATGACCGGGGTGCCCGTCCCGGGCGCGGGCGCCTGGCGGCGCAGCGGCTGGACGTCCTGACCCGGCCGGGCCGGGGGAGCGGACCCCCGGCCCGGCCGGCCCGGCGTCAGGTGGCCGCGGCCGCCCGGTCGATGACGGTCATGGTCTCCTCCAGGGTGGCGGGGACCTCGTGGACGTCGGCGGTCACGCCCGCCGCGCTCAGCGTGGCGCGGACGGTCCCGGGCGGGGTGTCGGCCAGCCGGATCCGCCGTCCGGCGAGCGTCACCGGCAGCGAGGCCCGGTCCAGCGCCTCGAAGGCGGTGGACCACTGCCCGGTGTCGACCTCGCAGGCGGTGGTGGCGCCGATGATGTCCTTCTCCGTGCCCTCGGCCACCGCCCTGCCGTGCGACATCAGCACCAGCCGGTCGCACTGCTGGGCCTCCTGCATGTAGTGGGTGGTGACCAGCACACCGGCGCCGCGGTCGGCCTCGGCGTGCACGGCGTCCCACAGCCGGGCCCGCGAGAGCGGGTCCACGCCCGAGGTCGGCTCGTCCAGCACCAGCAGCTCGGGCCGGTGCGCGAGCGCGATGGTGAAGGCGAGCTGGCGCTGGAGCCCCAGGCCGATCGCGCCGACCGGCCGGTCGCGGACGGCTTCCAGGGCGGGCGGCAGCTCCGGGTCGTCGGCGCCGAAGGCGGCGTTGGCGAAGCGCAGGTTCTGCGTGACGCTCAGCGACTCCCACAGGCCCAGGCCCTGCGGGACGTAGCCCAGCCGGCGGCGGGTGGCGCGGTCCGGGGCCTGCCCGAACAGGGCGACGGACCCGCTGGTGGGGATCGTCAGGCCCAGCACCAGCCGGATCAGGGTGGTCTTGCCCGCGCCGTTCGCGCCGAGCAGGCCGACGATCTCGCCCGCCCCCACGCGCATGCTCACGTCGTCCACGGCGGCGAAGGAGCCGTAGCGCTTGCCCGCGGAGACCGCCGAGGCCAGGGGCCGCGCGGCCGGGGAGGCGCTCACGAGGCGTCTCCGGCCCGCTGCGCGGCCAGGGTGTAGGCGATCACGCTGTCCTCCATGTCTGCGGGGATGGGGCTCTCCCCGTCGCGGGGCGGTCCCGGGTGCCAGGACCGGGTGTCGTAGCCGCGGCGCCAGGACAGCTCCGCGGGGCCGGCCGGGGCGCGGCCGGTGGTCAGCGTGCCCGGTGTCCGCTCCAGGATCGTGGCGGGGGCGCCCGAGGCCAGGGTGGTGCCGTGGTCCAGGACCAGGCAGGTGGTGGCGCGTTCGGCCTCGTCGAGATAGGTGGTGGCCATCACGACGGCCGTGGACTCGGCCGCGGCCCGGGAGATCAGCCGCCAGAGGTCCACCCGGCTGACCGGGTCGACGCCGGTGCTGGGCTCGTCGAGCACCAGCAGGTCCGGGCGGTGCAGGATGGCCAGGCAGAACGCGAGCTTCTGCCGCATGCCCCCGGACAGGTCCTGCGCGAGCCGGCCCACGGCGTCGGTCAGACCGGCCGCCGCCAGGAGTTCGGCCTTCCGCCCGGCCAGCTCCCGCCCGCCCAGCTTGTGGGCGGCGGCGACGAAGTCGAGGTTCTCCTCGACCGACATGTCGCGCCAGACCCCGGAGGCGCCGGTGGGCATGAACCCGCAGCGCGGGGGCGGCGGACCGCTCACCCTGCCGCCGCTCACCCGCACCCGGCCCACCAGCGTGCGCAGCAGTGTCGTCTTGCCCGCGCCGTCACCGCCGACCACGGCGGTCACCTCGCCGCGCGGGGTGGCCAGCGTGACGTCGTCCAGCGCGGTGGTGCGCTCCAGCACGACGGTGGCGCCGAAGATCCCCCAGTCCTCGGAGGAGCCCGCCCTCCCGGCGGACGGCCCGTCGGACCCGGGCGTGGGAACGGTACGGCTCATCGTCCCTCTCCCGCCGCGGCCGGGGCGGCCTTCATCCGCTGGGGCGCGCTGGGCGCCAGGTCGCGGCGGAAGCGCAGCACCGCGGCGGAGAACACCAGCACCGCCATCAGCGCCAGCACCCCGAGCGGCAGGGCGAGCGAGGAGACCGGGGCGTCCCGCAGCATGACCCCGTTGGAGATCATGTTGAAGTACGTCAGCGGCAGGATGTAGCCGATCCAGCGCACGCCCGCGGCCATCGCGGTCAGCGGGAAGATCATGCCGGAGAGCAGGATCTGCGGCATCACCGTCATCAGCGCCATCTGCATGGCCTGGCCCTGGTTCTGGGAGAGCGTCGAGATGAGGACGCCCAGGCCCAGCACCACGAAGAGGAACAGCGCGGCCCCCAGCGCGAAGACCGCCACGTTGCCCGTGAAGGGCACCCCGAACAGCAGGCAGCCGATGACGGTGACCAGCACCATGTCCACCGCGGCCAGCACGAAGTAGGGCGCGATCTTCCCGGCGATCACGTCCGAGGGCCGGAAGGGCATCACCGCGAGCTGCTCCAGCGTGCCGGCCTGCCGTTCGCGCACCAGGCCGATCGCGGTCACGATCGTGCCGATGAAGGCCATGATCATGCCGACCAGGGCGGGCACCATCACCCACGAGGTCTTCAGCCGCGGGTTGAACAGGACCTCGGGCGTGAACGCCCCGTTGCTCGCCGCCACCGCGGCCGACGCCGACTGCGCGGAGAAGAGCTGCGAGCCGTCGATCAGCGCCTGCGGCTTCCCGTCCCCGTCGGAGGTGACGATCACCACCGCGGCCTTCTCCGACCGCAGCGCTTGCTCGGCGTCCGCGCGCCCCTCACCCGGCCGCACCGACGTGACGTCGAACGGCCCCCTGAGCTGCTGGGCCACCTGCTCGGCCCGCGGGCCCACCACCCGTGTCTCCAACTCGTCCACATGGAAGTTCGCCGCGTAGCCGAAGATCACCAGGAGCAGGAGCGGTAGGGCGATGATCATCGCCATCGTCCGCCTGTCCCGTCGCAGCTCGAGGAATTCCTTGAGGATCATCGCCCACATGGCGTCACCCAACTGTTCGTACGGCGGGCCGTGTCTGCCCCGGTCCCGCCTCCCGGAAAGAGGGCCGGCCCACGCCAGGGGTGCCGTCGTGAGGGGCGGGCCGGACTGGCACACCGTAGGGGGTGCGGAAGCAGAAATGCAACAGGCGTTTATTAAGTAGGATGGGGGCGTGACAGCAACAGGCCCGGCCCCTCGACGCAGCCGCGGACGGCCCGCGGGAAGCCGCTCCGGCGACACCGCGACCCGCGGGCGGATCCTGGAGGCCGCAAGGGAGTTGTTCGCCACCCGCACCTACGGCGCCACGACGATCCGCGCCGTCGCCGCCGCCGCCGACGTCAACCCGGCGCTGGTGCACCACTTCTTCGGCACCAAGCGCGACCTGTTCGCCGCCACCGTGCACCTGCCGGAGCCGCTCGTCGACCAGCTCCCCGGACTCGTCGCCGGGGACATGGAGGACATAGGCCGGTACATCGTCCGGCTCTACCTGACGATGTGGCAGGAGCCGGCCACCGCCCGCCCGCTGGCCGCCATGGTCCGCACCGGCATGTCCGACCCGGAGGCCGCGGACATCCTCAAGCAGGTGCTCACCTCCACCATCCTCGGCCCGCTGGCCGCCGCCTCCGGCCGGGACCAGCCGGGCCTGCGCATCACCCTGGCCGCCACCCACCTCGTGGGCCTGGCGATGGGCCGGCACATCCTCGCCCTCCAGCCCCTCACCGAGGCCGACATCGACCACCTCGCGGCCTGCGTCGGCCCGACCATCCAGCACTACCTCACCGGCCCCCTGCCGCCCCCGCCCCCCGCCGCCGGGGACGGGGCCGGCCGGTGAGCGCCGCCGCGGACCGGCGCGTCCTGCCGCCCGGCCGGACCCTCCCGCCCCGCCGCACCCCGCCGTCCCGGCGCGCCGCCGCGGGCCGGCGCCCGGGGACACCGGTTTCCGGACCCCGGTGAATTCATACCGGGGAAGTGCGGACGCCTTCCGCTCTCCGGAAAGCCGCGCCCGCCGAATGAAACAGTAAACGGAACCGGGCCGATCGCCGTGCCCTCCGCGACGGCGCTCGGGGGAGATTGTTTCAATTCACAACTATGGTCCGGGGTGCGGCGGCCATGCTAGGGTCGTATTCTGCTTGTGGCGGCTTGGCTGAGGTATACGGGGGCTAGCGATGCAAGAGGAGGCCGCCAGAGTATTTCTGGTGGATTCGAGGGCTGTTTCGAGGGTGGGTCTGAGTGTTCTGCTGGACCGTGAAGCCGGTCTGGACGTGGTCGGCGCCGCCGCCGACCCGGCGAGCGCGCTGCCCAGTCTGGCCAGACTCTCACCGGACGTCGTGATCATCGACGGCCAGGATCTCGAACCGTGTTCATCCGCGGAGATCCGGCTGCTCATCGCCGGTGCGGCCAAGGCCAGCCCGAAGGTGCTGGCCATGGTCCCGCAGGTGGACCGGGTGGCGCACAGTTGGCAGGCGGCGGGCTCCTGGGGGGTGCTGGACAACCGGGCCAGCCCCGAGCGCATCGTCGCCGCCGTCCGCATGATCAGCGCCGGCTACCGGCTGGTCGTGCCGCACTGCGAGGGCGGGGAGGCGAAGGCCGAAGAGCCCGCCCACGTCGCGCAGACGGGTTTATCCGATCCTGATCTGGAGGCCATCGGAATAACCCGCAGAGAACGTGATGTGCTGGAACTCATCATCCGCGGCTATTCCAATGCGGAGATTTCAGAAGCGCTTTTCCTCAGTGAAAGCACAGTGAAATCACATGTTCAGCGCATGCTGGACAAGCTCGCATTGCGCAACCGGGTGCACGCCGTGATCTACGCCTACGAAAAGGGCATAGTGCGGGCCGGCGGCAATATTCACTGACACCGTGCGGGACGGCCCCGGAACACCCGTCCCGCACCCGCCGCGCCGGCCGGACCGGGGGAGGGCGCACGAGCGCGCACCGGCACCCCCGGCCCGCACCGCCCGGCCCCGCGCCGGGCACCGGCGCCGGATCACACCACGGAAGACGGCAGGTCCCGCCCGGCCCCGCCCGGACGGGCACCGGCCCGCCGGGCCGCCCGCCGACGGGCACGGCGCCCCGGACCGGGCAGCCGACGCGAACGCCCCGGCCGCCGCGGAGCACACGGCCGCTGGCCCGCCGCCGCGGCGTCACATCCCGGAAGGACCCCGGCCCGTCCCGCCGCCGGCACCCGCCGGACCGGGACACACCCCGCGCCGGACCCCCGGCGGCGGGACCGCCCCGGTCCCCGGAGCCGTCCCGCGCGGCCAACGGCGGCACCCCGCGCGGAGAGCCCGGGGGCACGCCGGGACCCGGCGCCCGCCCGGCTCCGGAAGCGGACACACGGCAGGGCCCACCGTCTGCCGGGACGCGCGCGCCCCGGCCGGAACGGACCGCACACCGGCGCCGCCCCGGGCACGGTGGCCGGCGGGCGCCGCGCCACCGCGGCCACCGCGGCCGACGGGGCGGCCCCCGGAACCCCGGGGCACCGGGACCCACCCGCACCCGAACGAGCGGAGGGAAGGTGCGCGTTCACTGGTGCTCCCAAACGGACGTGGAGGGGGCGGAAGCCGGAACTCGTCCACCACCTGCGAACACAGCACGTCACCGGCGGCGGCCCCGCCATCAAAGAACGGGGCCCGCGCGGGCGGCAACCCAACGAAAACGCGGACTTGCGGCCCCGGGTACCCCGGGGCCGTACCCCCCGGAAGGAACCCCCGCCGCCCCGCCCGCGGCACCCGCCGGGCCGGGAACGGGACCCGGCGACGGCCCGGTCCCCGCGCTCCCGGACCCGCCGGGCACCCGGGGGAGGCGGACGGGACACCGGCGACGGGTGTGCCCGGCGGGCCGCCGGGCATACGCCTCCCGATTCACCGAACGGCGGGTACGGAGAAGGATCTTGGGACAGAATGTCGGCGTGTTCACGGGGAGTGTGGCGGACGAGCCGGGCAGGACGCGGTGTCGCGGGGCCGACTGACGGCGTCCACGTCGGCCGTCGGGGTGGAGAACGTCCTCGCGCTCGCCTACGGCTGCGCACGCGTCGCGACGATCCTGCAGATGCTGCCCTCACTGCCCCGCGGCATGGAGGTGAGCCAGAACCCCCGCCTCTACCTGGTGCTCTGGCTGCTCGCCGCCGCGAACGCCGCGGGCGTCGTCACGGTCGTCGTGCTGCGGCGCCGCGGACTGTCACCGGCCGGCGTCGCCGTGGACGTGGCCCTGTGCACCGCCTTCCTCGTCCTGGGCACCCTCGCGGTGCCGGTGCAGGACCGCGTCGGGACCTGGGTCGGCTGGGCACCCGGCTACTCCCTGGCCGTGGTGGTGGGCGTGGCCGGACTGAGCACGGCCGCCTGGTGCACCGCCGTCGCCACCGTCACCGCCGCCTACGTCTTCTTCGTCGCCGACGCCACCGCCGTCGCCGGCCACTCCACGATCGCCGGCAACACCCTGACCCTCCTCGGCCTCGGCGGCGTCGCGCGGATCGTCGTCCGCTACATCCGCCGCGTCGCCGCCGACGCCGACGCCGCGCGCGCCCGGGTCGCCGAACTCGCCCGCCACGAGGAGAAGCAGCGCGCCCAGCTCACCATGCACGACGCCATCACGATCATGCACCTGCTCACCGACCCCGCCCTGCCCGCCGACACCCGCGCCCAGCTCTGCGAACAGGCCGCCGCCGAGATCCGGCGGATGCGCGCCTACCTGCGCGGCGGGCCCTGCGCCCCGCGCCCGCCCGGCACCGGCGGCCCCGGCGCGGACGGCGACGTGACGCTCCGCGACGTCCTGGAGGAGGGGATGTCGGGATTCGCCGACCTCGGCCTCGAACCCGCCCTGGAACTGGCCGACGGCGTGACGGTGAACGCGGACGCCGGCGAGGCGGTGCGCGGCGCCGTCGCCGGCGTCCTGCACAACGTCCGCCGCCACGCCCGGGCCACGATGGTCATCGTCCACGCCGACGCCGAACGGGACCGCGCCCGCTGGATCGTCACCATCCGCGACAACGGCATCGGCTTCGACACCGCCACCACCGCCCTGGGCACCGGACTGCGCCGCCAGCTCCTCGCCGAACTCGAACGGCACGCGCTCACCGCGAGCATCGCCTCGGCCCCCGGCCTGGGCACCCGGATCACCATCGAAGGGACCCTCCGCCCATGACCGGCGGCCTCACCGCCGTCCTCATCGAGGACGCCACCGCGATCCGGCTCGGACTGCCCGCCCTGCTGCCCGACATCACCTTCGTCGCCGCCTTCGCCCGGACCGAGGAGGCCCTGCGCGCCCGCCCGGCCGCCGACATCGTCATCCTCGACCTCCACCTGGCCAACAGCGGCCAGCGCGACGCCACCCAGGGCGTCGCCGCCGTCACCGACCTCGTCGCCGCCGGATACCGGGTCTGCCTCTACACGCAGGAGGAGCGCCGGTTCGTCCTGGCGGCCTGCCTGGCCGCGGGCGCGCGCGGACTGATCCGCAAGTCCCTGCCCCTGCCCGAGGTCGCCGAGGCCATCGCGCAGTTCGCCGCGGGCCGGGTCGTGGTCCCCCAGAGCCTCGTCGCGCTCACCGAACTCCTCGTCCGCAGGGGCTCGCTGACCATCCTGTCCCCCCGCCAGCGCCAGGTCCTGGCCGGCCGGGCACGCGGCCAGACCTACACCGAGATGAGCCGCACCATGCACCTGTCGGAGTCGACCCTGCGCGGCTACTGGCACGACCTGGCCGCCATCGCCGCCGACCACCTCCAGCAGACCGCCCCCGCGGACATCGAACGCTCCCTGGGCCTGGCACCGGGCGACCTGCTCGACTTCTGGCCCTCCCGCCGCCCCGCCCGCCCCGCGCGGCACCGCCCCCGGCACGGCCCGCGGGAGGGGCCCTAGGGTCGCAGGCATGACAACGTCCCTCGCCGGCAGTGCCTTCGACTCGCTCCGCCTCGACGCCGTGCCCGACCGGGAGGCGCTGCGCCGGGCCTACGCGCTGCCCGGCGACGCCGCCGTGCGCAAGCAGATGACCGAACTCACCGAGCAGACCAGACGGCTGATCGGGTGCTCGTCGCTGGTCCTGGTCGCCAGCGCGGACGCCGGGGGCCGCTGCGACGTCTCCCCGCGCGGCGGCCCCGCCGGGTTCGTCACCGTCCTGGACTCGCGGACGGTGGCGGTACCGGACGCGACCGGCAACAAGCGGCTGGACACCCTGGAGAACGTCGTCGCCACCGGGCGGGCCGGGCTGCTGTTCGTCGTCCCGGGACGCACCACGACGCTCCGGGTCAACGGCCGGGCCTGTGTCTCCACCCGCCCGGACCTGCTGTCGCGGCTGACCGCCGTGGGCAGGCCGCCGGCCTCCGCGCTGGTGCTGGGCATCGAGGAGGTCTATCCGCACTGCCCCAAGTCGTTCCTGCGCGCCGGGGCCTGGAAGCTGGAGCAGTGGCTCCCGGCGGACGCCCAGCCGACCTCGGCCGAGGTGACGCTGGCCCAGCTGCGGAAGCCGGACCTGACGATCGCCGACATCGAGCGGACGGAGGCGGAGTCGCTGAAGTACCGGTACGAGTGACCGGCCGCCCCGCCCGGGCCCCGGGCCCGCCGTCACGCCGTCGGCCGCCCGGCCCCCGGGCCGGGGCACGCCCCTCCTGCGGGCTCAGAGCGCCAGGACCGGGCGGGTGGAGCAGTCCTCGTAGAGGTCCTCCCCGTCCGGCCCGTACACGAACTCGGCCATGAACGGGTTGCGGTGGGCGGTGGCCAGGGGGAGCCAGGCCAGCAGGGCGCCGTAGCCGCCGCACACCGACTCGCCCCCGTCGCCGCCGTGGACGGCGGTGACGTCGCTGCTCAGCTCCGTGCGGTAGGTGTCGTAGGCGATGCGCAGGCCGAAGGCGTTCGGCCGGTGCTGGGGGCCGGGTCGGTCCGCGAGGGGGACGTCGTCGAGGGGGCAGTCGTCGCCCCACCGGAACAGGGTGTCCGCCCCGGCGCCGCAGGCGTGCTCCCACTCGTCGGAGCTCGGCATCCGCAGCCCGCGGGCCGCGAGGACGGCCGGCATGCCGGCGGGGGGCTCGCTCAGGTCCTCGTCCTCGACGGCCATGAGCACGGTCGCCAGGTCCACGCTCCGGCGGGGGCTGAGCACCCGCGCGAGGTGGGCGCGCAGATCGGGCCCCTGGCCGTACCCCTGCTCCAGGCTCCCGGCGTAGTCGGCGGCCTGCTCCGGGGACGGCCGCCAGGCGTCCGGGTCGAAGCCCAGCGTCACCCGGCCCCCCGGCACCAGGGCGAACTCCCGGCCGTCCCGCTCGACGAGGACGCGGTGCAGCGGGCCGTCCGCGCCCTCCGTGGTCTCGACGAGCGCCACCCGGCCGCCCGCCCGGTCGGCGGCCTCCCGGGCGGTGCGCAGGGCGGCGGACCGGTCGAAGGACCGCCATTGACGGAGGGTGAGGCCGGACAGCGACATGGGCGGCAGTGTCGCACGCGGGGCCGGCCCCTCCTGCGACGGGCGCCCCTCCGGCTCAGGGCCTGGTCCAGGCGGGGCCGCCGGCCGAGAGGCGGTGCGCCAGGACGGCCACGCACCCGAGCAGGGGCAGGGTCAGCGTCAGGGCGAGCGCGAGACGGCCGTCCAGGACCAGCCGGGCTCCGCCGAGCGCGCCGAGGAACATGACGAGCACGGCCAGGACGCGGCGGCCCGGCCGGGGCGCCGCCCCGCCCGCGGCCGTGGAGTCCGCGGCCAGCCCCGTCAGGGTCAGGGTGAGGACGGTCGTGGTGAGGTCGGGCACGCCGAGGCGCCGCGCGACCGCGTTCTGCAGCCCCATGCCGAGGGAGAGGAGCACGATCAGCGCGTACTGGACGCCGGTCGTCACCCGCTCCCCGGCCGCCGCGGCGACCACCGCGGCGACCGCGAACAGGACGGCCTGGGCGGCGGACGCCCGGGACAGCAGCCTCCCGCGGTGCGCGGCGAGGCGGACGGAGAGCCGGCCCCCGGCGAGCGCCCCGAGGAGGAACGCCGCCCCCGCGGTCCCGGAGGCGAGCGCGGACAGCCCCGGCGCCCCGACCAGGGAGAAGCCCATGAAGACCACGTTGCCGGTCATGTTGGCGACGAACACCCTGCCCAGCGCCAGGAAGCTCACCGCGTCGGTCAGACCGGTGACCAGGGTCAGGACCAGCAGCAGCGGCGGCAGCGGACCGTGCCGCTCCTCCCGGGGCGGTACGAGGGTGCGGTAGGCGTCCGTCAGCAGAGCGCGCACACGGTCCTCCTCCCACCCCGGCGGGCGGCGGGGACGCCTCGGGGAACCTTCACGGACGCGGCGCCCTCCCCGGCGCGGGGGCGGGCACGGACGGTCCCCGATGCTCGCAGCCCCCGGCCGCCGGGAGCGCCCGGACGCGGGCGGCGCCGCCGTGAACCACCCGGACGTGTGCGCACGGCGGCGGCCCCCGGCGCGGACACGGGCCCCCTCCCGGAGGACGCCCGCCGGACCCGGGGAAGCCCGCAGGTCCCGGGCAACGGCCCCGGCGGCCCGCGCCGCCCCGCCCGGAACGGCCGCCCGCCGCCACCCCGCCCGCCCCCGGGCGTCCGGCGGCCCGCTCCCGGACGCCACCCCGCCCGCCCCCTCACGGGCTCACCGCCGCCGGTGCGGCGCCGCACCGCCACTCGCCGTCCGCACCGCCGCTCGGCGCCCGCCCGGCGGCCCCGGGCTCACCGCCGCCGGTGTGCGTGCCGCACAGTCACCCCGGCCGTACCGGTCCTTCCGCCCAGTGACCGGGGTCACCGGGACGCCTACCTTCAGCGGAATGTTCCGTTCCCGGCCCGGGAGACGCCATGGAAACCACCGCTGAGCAGCACGACGACCACGCTCTGAGCCGGGTGCCCGCAGACCGCAGGCACCACTGGTTCTCCCTCGCCGTACAGCGCTTCGGAATGCTGAGCTCGCTCGCCAGCTTCCTGATCGGCGCCACCCTCGGCTTCGGGATGAACTTCTGGGACGCGGTCCTCGCCATCACCTTCGGCGCGGTCGTCCTGGAGATCGTCACGATCTTCACCGGCATCGCCGGACAGCGCGAAGGACTGTCCACCTCCGTCCTCGCCCGCTGGACCGGCTTCGGCCGGGCCGGATCCTCCCTGATCGGCCTCGCCATCAGCATCTCGGCGCTCGGCTGGTTCGGCATCCAGAACGCGGTCTCCGCCCAGGGCCTGGTCAGCCTCGTCGGCGTCCTGCCGATGTGGGCGTGGGCCCTGGTCTTCGGCCTCGCCGTCACCGCCATCGTGATGCTCGGCATCGGCTCCATGGCCTGGACCGCCTACCTCACCGTGCCCGCGTTCCTGGCCCTGGCCGGCTGGTCCATCGTCAGCGAGCTGTCCCGGCACAGCCTCGGCGACCTGCTCCACGCGGCGCCCGCCGGACCCCAGCTCAGCCTGTTGCAGGGCACCTCCATCGTCGCCGGGGGATTCATCGTCGGTGCCGTCATCACCCCCGACATGAGCCGCTTCAACCGCACCTCCGGGGACGTGGTCCGGCAGACCGTCATCGGCATATCCCTGGGCGAGTACGTCATCGGCCTGATCGGTGTCCTGCTCGCCCTGGCCCTGCGCACCAACGACGTCGTGGCCATCGTCACCTCCACGTCCGGCTTCCTCGGCACCCTGGTGATCATCGCCGCCACCCTCAAGATCAACGACTGGAACCTCTACGCCGCCTCCCTGGGCATCGTCAACTTCGTCGACCAGGCCTTCGGCCGCCGCGTCCACCGCACCGCGGTCACCCTCGCCGCCGGCGTCCTCGGCTCCGTCCTCGGCGCGGCCGGCATCCTCGACCGCTTCACCGACTTCCTGGTACTGCTCGGCGTGATCTTCCCGCCCATCGCGGGCATCATGGTCGCCGAGTACTTCATCGCCCGGACCTGGCGCCCCGAACTGGACGCCTCGCGCGAGCGCGGCACCCTCCCGGACACCGCGCCGACCTGGGTACCCGCCGCCCTGGCGGTGTGGGCCTGCGCCTCGCTCTTCGGCCACTTCGTCGACTGGGGCCTGCCGTCCGTGAACTCCGTGGTCGTCGCGATGCTGCTCTACACGGCGGCGGCCCGGCTCGGCCTGGTCCGCGGCGCCGGCCGGTCCGCCACCCCCCTGCCCCCCACCACCACCGGAACGACGGCGAACCCCGACCGCCCGGCCGCCCGGTGAAGCCGAGCGAAGGAGAACGCACACCATGCTGAGACTGGGAATCGACGTCGGAGGCACCAACACCGACGCCGTCCTCATCGACGGGAACCGCGTCCTGGCCGCCACCAAGGCACCCACCAGCCCGGACGTCACCACCGGCATCGTCACCGCGATCGCCGGACTCAAGGAGGCGTCGGACTTCGACCCCGCCTCCGTGGCCGCGGTGATGATCGGCACCACCCACTTCATCAACGCCCTCGTCGAGGGCGACCGGCTGGCCCCCACCGCCGCCATCCGCTTCGGACTGCCCGCCACCAGCGCCCTGCCGCCCCTGGTCGACTGGCCCGACGGACTGCGCACCGCCATCGGCGACCACAGCTACCTGTGCCACGGCGGACACGAGTACGACGGCACCCGCATCGCCGACTTCGACGAACCGGAGTTCCGCGCCGTCCTGGACCGGGCCGCCCGCGCCGGCGCCCGCTCCTTCGCCCTCTCCTCGGTGTTCTCACCGGTCAACGCCGAGTTCGAGCAGCGCGCCGCCGAGATCATCGCCGAGGAACTGCCCGGCTGCCCCGTCAGCCTCTCCCACGAGATCGGCCGGATGGGCCTGCTCGGCCGGGAGAACGCCACGGTCGTCAACGCGGCCCTGCGCGAACTGGCCGAACACGTCGCCGCCGGACTCACCCGGACCGTCACCGCCGCCGGCATCACCGCCCCCCTCTTCCTCAGCCAGAACGACGGCACCCTGATGGACGTCGACTACGCCCGCCGCTACCCGGTGGCCACCTTCGCCTCCGGCCCCACCAACTCCATGCGCGGCGCCGCCTTCCTCTCCCGCCGGGCCGACTGCGCCGTGATGGACGTCGGCGGCACCACCACCGACGTCGGCATCCTGCGCAACGGCTTCCCCCGCGAGGCGTCCACCGACGTCGCCGTCGCCGGGATCCAGACCAACTTCCGCATGCCCGACGTCCTGTCCGTGGGCATCGGCGGCGGCAGCCATGTCACCCGGGACGGCGCACCGCGCGTGGGCCCCAGGAGCGTCGGCTCCCGGCTCACCGAACGGGCCCTCGTCTTCGGCGGCGACCAGCTCACCGCCACCGACCTCGCCGTCGCCGCCGGCCTCGCCGCCATCGGCGACCCCGGCCGCGTCGCCCACCTCGACAAGGACCTCGTCCGTGCCGGCCTCGACCACATCGCCGACCGGATGGCCGAGACCGTCGACCGGATGCGGATCTCCGCCGAACCCGTCCCCGTCGTCGCCGTCGGCGGCGGCAGCATCCTCGTCCCCGACCGGCTCCCCGGCGCCTCCACCGTCGACCGCCCCGAGCACCACGCCGTGGCCAACGCCATCGGCGCCGCCATCGCCGAGGTCGGCGGCGAGGTCGACCGGGTCTTCTCCGTCCAGCCCGGCCGCCGTGACGCCGTCCTGGACGAGGCCCGGCAGGAAGCGGTCGACCGGACCGTCGCCGCCGGCGCCCGCCCCGGCTCCGTACGGGTCGTCGACATCGAAGAAGTGCCGCTCGCCTACCTGCCCGGGAACGCCACCCGGATCCGCGTCAAGGCCGTCGGCGAACTCAGCCTGGGAGACAACGATGCGTGAGATCACCGTCCACGACCTGCCCGACATGGCCCGCGGCGCCGCCGTACTGGGCACCGGGGGCGGCGGCGACCCCTACATCGGCCGGCTGCTCGCACAGCAGTCGATCCGCCGCAACGGCCCCGTCCGCCTCGTCGACGCCGCCGCACTGCCCGACGACGCCGTGGTCATCCCCACCGCCTTCATGGGCGCCCCCACCGTCATGCTGGAGAAACTCCCCTCGGGCAGCGAGCTCACCGCCGCCCTGAAGGCCCTCGAGGACCTCATCGGCGCCCGCGCCACCCACACCGTCTCCATCGAGGCCGGCGGACTCAACTCGATGATCCCCTTCTCCGCCGCCGCCGAACTCGGCCTGCCCCTCGTCGACGCCGACGGCATGGGCCGCGCCTTTCCCGAACTGCAGATGCTGCTGCCCACCCTCGGCGGCGTCTCCGCCACCCCGATGGCCCTGGCCGACGAACGCGGCAACACCGTCGGCCTGCGCACCGCCGACAACTCCTGGGCGGAACGCCTCGCCCGCTCCGCCACCATCGAGATGGGCTGCAGCGCCGCCGTCAGCCTCTACGTCCTGACCGGCAGACAGGTCAAGGACCACATGGTGCACGGCACCATCACCCTGTGCCGGCACATCGGCACCGCCATCCGCGAGGCCCACGAGAACCACACCGACCCGGTCGCCGCCGCCGCGACCGTCCTCCGCGGCCGCCGCGTCTTCCAGGGCAAACTCGTCGACGTGCGCCGCACCACCGAGGGCGGCTTCGCCCGGGGCGACGCCGTCCTCGAAGGACTCGGCCCCGACCTCGGCGGCCGCATGGACGTCTCCTTCCAGAACGAGAACCTCGTCGCCCGGCACGACGGCCGGGTCGTCGCCAGCGTCCCCGACCTCATCTGCCTCCTGGACACCGACACCGGCGAACCCGTCACCACCGAGACCCTCCGCTACGGCCTGCGGGTCAGCGTCGTCGTCGCCCCCTGCGACCCGCGCTGGCGCACCCCCGGGGGACTCGCCCTGGCCGGCCCCGCCTACTTCGGCTACGACCACCCCTACGTCCCCGTGTGACCGCCCCGCCGCACCCCGGGGACCCCCCGCCGCCGTCTGCGATCATCAGCCCATGACGCCCAACCGGAACGATGTGCTCCGAAGCATCGCCGCGGAGCACATCGACGCCCTGGCCGCGGGCGCCACCCTGCTCGGCTCGGGCGGCGGCGGGGACGTCTCCCTCGCCGGACACCTCCTGCGCCGCGCCCTGGCACCCGCCGCGAGCCGCGTCGAGGTGGTGCCCGCCACCGCCCTCCCGCCCACCGCCCTGGTCGTCCACGCCGGCGTCGTGGGCGCCCCCGACGTGCTCGCCGAACGGCTCCTGGCCCCCGCCGACCTCGCCCACGCCGTCGAAGCCCTCGTCGGCCACCTCGGCGGCGGCCTCGCCGCCGTCGGCGTGATCGAGATCGGCGGACTGAACGCCGTGGCCGCCGTCCTCACCGCCGCCCGCCTCGGCGTCCCCGTCGTCGACGGCGACCTCATGGGCCGGGCCTTCCCCCGGATCAGCCAGACCACGGCCGCCGCCGCGGGCCACCCCGCCGCCCCGCTCGCCCTGGTCGGCCCCGCCTCCGACACCGTGATCGTCCCGGCCGCCTCCCCGGCCATGGCCGAAGCCCTCATCCGCGGCTGCGCCGCCACCATGGGCGGCGCCGCCTGCCTGGCGATGTACCCGCTCACCGCCGCCGCGCTCGCCGCCCACGGCGTCCCCGCCAGCCTCAGCGCCTGCCACGCCCTGGGCACCGCCTTCCTCGCCCACGACCCCGCCGCGGGCGTCCGCGGACTCGCCGCCCGGCTCGGCGCCCGGCCGCTGTTCGAGGGCCGGACCGACGAGATCCGCCCCCCGCTCGCCGGCGCGCCCGGCTGCGTCACCCTCACCGCCCCCGACGGCACCGCCACCGCCCGCCTCGACCACCACGAGGAGTTCCTCGCCGTCACCCTCGACGGCTCCACCGTCGCCCGCACCCCCGACATCATCGTCGCCCTCGCCGCCGGCAACGGCGCCCCGCTGCGCACCGACCAGCTCCGGCTCGGCCAGTCCCTCGCCCTGCTCGCCCTGCCCGCCCTGCACACCTGGCCCCCCGGCACGGACGGCCTCGTCGGCCCGTCCGCCTTCGGCCTCGACCCCGAAGCGGTGACCCCATGACCGGCCGTCCCCGCGTCGCCGACCTGCTCCACGACCCCGTGCTCGACGGTGTGCGCACCGTCGCCGGCGCGGCCGGCACCGAACGGACCGTGCGGGACGTGCGCTGGTACGACGGCGACTTCGACGGCATCGAGGGCCACCTCCTGCTGTGCGGCGAGAGCGACGTGACCCCCCTGTACCGGCTCGACGCCCTGGTCCGGCGGGCCCAGGAGGCCGGCGCCGCCGCCCTCCTCGTCGTCGCCGCCCCGGCCCAGCCGCTGCTCTCCGGCGTCCGCCTGGCCGACCGCCTCCGGATCCCCGTCCTCTGGCTGCGCGAGGACCACCCGGTCCGCCTGGTGCAGGAGCTGACCGCCCGGGTCCGCGCCCCCGAACAGGCCCACGCCCGGACCGTGGAGCGGCTGCTGCGCCGGCTCGCCGCCAGACGCACCGGCCGGGACATCCTGGCCGGCGCCGCGGAGATCCTCGCCGCCCCGCTCTCCCTGGTGACCGCCGAGGGCGACGCCCTCCTCGGCGACCCCGTCACCCTCGACCCCGCTCTCCGCCTCGGACAGCCCGTGCCCCAGCGCGCCGACCGCGTCCTGGTCCACCCCGTCCTCGACCCCGACGCGCACCGCGCGGCCGCCTGGCTGGCCTGCCCCTACGAACGCGTCGCCGGGTCCCGGCTGGACACGCTCGCCGTCGGACTGGCCATGACCGAGCCGTTCGTGCGCTCCTGGCTCTCCGCGCAGCGTGCGCGGACCGTCCGCGACTCCGTCTTCCAGTCCCGGATGCTCTCGGAGATCCTCACCGGCGGCGACTCGGTCAGCCGCGACGTCGTCCAGGGCGCCGTCTCGCTCGGCTGGCGGCTCCAGGGCTGGCACGTCGGACTGCACCTGGCCGCGGGCGACCCGGGCGGGCCCGGCGTCCGCGACCCCCTCGTCGAGGAGTTCCGCGCCGGACTGGCCCGGCACGGCGTCCCCCTGGACGGCGCCGTCAACCGGGGCGACGGATGGGCCCTGTGGACCACCACCGACAGCGAACCCGCGCCCGAGGACGCCCGCGCGACCCTGCGGGCGGTCCGCCGGGTGACCGCCGCCCTGCCCCGCGACCGCGACCTGACCGCCGGCATCGGACGCCCGCACCCCGGCCCCGGCGGCCTCGCCGAGACCCTCACCGAGGCCCGGGACGCCGCGGAACTCGCCCGCAGCCACGACCACCGCCCCGCCGTCGAGCACTCCGACGAACTGGGCGTCGCCCGGCTGCTGGCCACCTGGCAGCGCTCCGAGGCCACCCGCGCCTTCGCCGACACCTCCCTCGCCCCGCTGCGCGACCCCGCGCACACCCACCTGCTGGCCACCCTGCGGACCTACCTGGAGAGCGGCGGGTCCGTCGTCCTGACGGCCCAGGCCCTCGGCGTGCACCGCAACACGGTGACCGCCCGCCTCCAGCAGGTCCGCGAACGCCTCGGCATCGACCTGGACGACCCCAGCCGGCGCCTCGCCCTCCAGATCGCCTGCCGCGCCCTCGGCGGCTGAACGGCGCCCCCGGGAGGACGGCGCCCCACGGGAGTGTGCGGGACGCACAGCACACGGCCGCCCGCAGGGCGTCGCGCACCTTCCCGCCCCCGACCGGGCTGCCTACTCTCCCCGTACCCCCGCTACCGAAGGAGACGAGATGCGCATTCGGGTCATCCTCCCCGTGATCGGCGATGCCCTGATCGAGCACGTCCGCACGGAGGTGACCGGCTGGGCCGCCGCCGGGACCGAGGTCGACGTGGTGTCGCTGGAGCGGGGAACCGCCAGCATCGAGTCGGAGTACGACGAGGCCCTGGCCGCGCCCGGCATCCTCCGACGGGTCGAGGAGGCCGCGGCCCAGGGCGTCGACGGCGTCTTCGTCACCTGCTTCGGCGACCCCGGGGTGCACGCCGCCCGGGAGATCATCGACGCCCCCGTGGTCGGCGGCTACGAACCCGCCGTGCTCACCGCGCTCAGCCTCGGCGAGAGGATCGGCATCGTCACCGTCCTGCCCAACGTGCTGCCCATGCTCCGCTCGCTGGGCCGCCGCTACGGCATCGAGAGCCGGATCGGCACCATCCGCGTCGTCGACCTGCCGGTGCTCGGCCTGGAGGACCGCCGGGTACTCCTCGACCGCCTCTTCACCCAGGCGTCGGACGCGGTCACCCGGGGCGAGGCGGACGTCATCGTGCTCGGCTGCACCGGGATGCTGGGCGTCGCCGCCGAACTCCGCGACCGCCTGGCCGCCGCCGGCCACGCCGTCCCCGTGATCGACCCGACCGGCGCCGCCGTCACCTGGCTGGAGAGCTGCGTCCGCCTGGGCGTCACCCCGAGCCGCACCACCTACATGACACCGCCCGCCAAGACCCGCTCCGTCTGAGGACACCGGACCCGCGGCCCGCCCCGGCACCGGCCGGGCACCGGGCCGCGCCCGCGTGCCCGGCCGGTGCCGCCCCCGAGGAACCGCCGGCGGGCGGCCCGGCGGGGGCGGCACCCCGAGGGCGGGGGCTCAGGAGGTGCCGTCGCGGCCCTCCTCCCACAGCGCGGTCAGCCGCATCAGCCGCTCGTCGCGCCAGCGGACCCGCTCCTCCCACCGCTCCAGCGGGAGCAGGGCGCGGCGCTGGGCCACCGCGTCCGACACGAGGTCCTCCGTCCACGGGTCGTCCTGCCCGCGCTCGGCGCCCATCCGGGCGTAGGCGGGCCCCATGGTCCGCGCGTGCGCGGCCAGCCCGCCGCGGCTGTTGAGGTCGGCGGTCTCGAACGGGCCGATCAGGCTCCACCGGCGGCCGAGACCGCTGCGGACGACCTCGTCGATCTCGTCGGCGGTCGCCACCCCGTCCCGCAGCAGGCAGTAGGCCTCGCGCAGCACCGCCCCCTGGAGCCGGTTGAACACGAACCCCTCCGGTTCGTGGCGGACGGTGACCGGGCGCAGCCCCGCCCCGGCGTAGAGGGCACGGGCCCGCTCGGCCGCCCACCCGGCGGTGGCGGGGGAGGGGACCACCTCGATCACCGGGATGAGGTAGGGCGGATTGCCGGGGTGGCCGACCAGGACCCGTTCCCGCACGGCGCCGGGCAGGCCCTCGGCGAGGAGGCCGGGGCGTATCGCGGAGCTCGAACTGGCGAACACCGCCCGCTCCGGGGCGCTCTGCGCGGCGCGCAGGATCAGGTCCCGCTTGACGTCCGCCCGCTCCGGGGCGCACTCCTGGACGAGCGCCGCTCCCGCGACCGCCTCCGCCAGGTCGTCGACGAACGCGACGCGGGCCCCCGTTGAGGCCGGGTCCCCGGCGAGCCCGTGGGCCGCCAGCCGCTCCAGGCGGTCGGCGAGTTCGCCCCGGGCGCGCTCCAGGGACGCGGGGAAGGGGTCCCACAGCCGCACGGTGTGCCCGGCCCGGGCGAAGACGATCGCGAAGGCGACCCCGATGGAGCCGGCCCCGGCGACCGCGACCGGCGCCGGAGCGTCCGGCGGGGGAGCGGAGGGGGCGCCCGTCATACCGACCACCAGGTGCGGTCGTTGTCGTAGCCGCGCCGCAGGATCTCGACCACCGACGCGTGGGTGAGGTCGCGCGGGTTGTTCGCCGTCAGACGGGTCGCCAGCATCGCCTGGTCGGCCACGCGGGAGAAGTCCTCCGGGTCCAGGCCCAGCGTCCGCAGATCGGTCGGGCAGCCGACGGTCTCCAGCAGCTCCTCCACCCGGGAGATCCCGGCCCGCGCCTGCTCCACGGGCGCCGTCCCGGCATCGGCGGCCCCGAGCAGCCGCCCGATCTCGGCGAACTCCGCGACCCGGGCCGGGAGGTTGAAGCGCATCACGTACGGCAGGAGGGCTCCCACCCCGAAGCCGTGCGAGGTGCCGGTCAGCGCGCCGATCGGGGACTGGATCGCGTGCGCCGCGGCGGTGCCGGCGGTGTTGATGGCCATCCCGGCGTTGTACGCGGCCAGCATGGTCGCCGAGCGCGCCCCGAGGTCGGACGGGTCGGCGGCCACGGCCTCCAGGGAGGTGTTGAGCAGGGTCAGCCCGCTGCGGCAGAAGATGTCGGTCAGCGGGTTCTTCCCGACGTAGAGGTGACGGTCCAGGAACTCCGGCGTCACGTCCTTGACCCGGTCGGTGAACGTCTCGACCAGATGGGTCAGCGCGTCGGCCGCGGTGGCCGCGGTGAGCGCCGGCGGGCAGGTGAGGGTCAGCTCGGGGTCGATGACCGCGGCGTACGGCTCCAGGTGCGGGCTGGCCACGCCGACCTTCATGCCCCGCTCCCGGTCGAAGACGACGGAGACGCAGGTCACCTCGGCGCCGGTGCCGGCGGTGGTGGGGACGGTGACGACCGGGAGCCCGGGGCCCGGGACGAGGAACTCGCCGTAGTAGTCCCGCACGTCGCCGCCGTGCGCGAGGACGGCGGAGGCCACCTTCGCCAGGTCCAGGCAGGACCCGCCGCCGACCGCGAGCAGCACGTCCACACCGGCGCCGCCGTGCTCCCGGACGACGGCGAGCGCGTTCTCGCGGGGCAGGTCCGGCTCGGTCCCGGAGAACACCGAGACCGTGAGCCCCTCCGCCTCGACGGCGGCCACCAGGTCCGTGAACACGGCCGATCCCGCCATGCGGGCGTCGGTGACGACCAGGACGTGCCGTCCGGTCCCGGCGAGCAGACGGGGCAGGTGGCGCCGCTCACCGGGACCGAAGATCACGGTCCGGGGCTGGCGCAGCACACCGGTGGGGAAGACGTCCGCGCTCACAGTCCGGCCCCCGTCCCGTTCACGGTGATCGCCAGGTACTTGGGTTCGAGGAACTCGTAGATCGCCTCGTGCCCGCCCTCGCGGCCCAGGCCGGAGGCCTTGATGCCGCCGAACGCCGCCGCCGGGTCGGCCATCACCCCGCGGTTGACGCCGACCATGCCGAAGTCGAGCCGCTCGCTCACGGCGATGGCGCGGTCCACGTCACGGGTGAACACGTAGGCGGCCAGCCCGTAGCCGGTGTCGTTGGCCGTCGCGACCGCCTCGGCGACCGAGTCCACCGTGTAGATCGCGGCGATCGGCGCGAACAGCTCCCGGCGGCAGATGTCGGCGCCCGTCGCCGCCCCCGCCATCGAGAAGACGGTCGGCTCGAAGAAGAACCCGTCGCCCGGCACCTCCCGGCCGCCGGTCAGCAGCGTCGCGCCGGTCTCCCGGAAGCCGTCCACCAGCTCCCTGACGGTGTCGCGCTGGCGGGCCGAGATGATCGGGCCGATCTCCGTGGCCGGGTCGAACCCGTCGCCGACCCTCAGCTTCTCGGTCAGCGCCACGAACCGGGCCGTGAACTCCTCCGCGACCTTGCTGTCGACGATGATCCGGTTGGCCGCCACGCACGCCTGACCGGCGTTGCGGAACTTGCACAGCACCGCCTGCTCCGCCGCCAGTTCGAGGTCGGCGTCGTCCAGCACCAGGAACGGGCCGTCGCCGCCCAGCTCCATCGAGGCGTTGGTGATGTTCGCGGCCGCCTGGCCCAGCAGGGTGCTGCCCACACCGGTCGAGCCGGTGAAGCTCACCTTGCGCAGCCGGCTGTCCGCCATGAGCGCCGCCGACACCTTCGCCGAGGACGTGGTGTGGACGAGGTTGACCACACCCGCCGGGAAACCGGCGTCGTGCAGGGCCCGCACGAACAGCGCGCAGGTCAGCGGCGTCTCCTTCGCGGACTTCACCACCACCGCGCAGCCCGCCGCCAGCGCCGCCCCGGCCTTGCGGGCGATCATCAGCAGCGGGAAGTTCCACGGGGTGATGAGCAGGCACGGCCCCACCGGCTGATGGGTGGTCACGATGCGGTAGTCGCCCCGGGAGCCGTGCGCGTAGGTGCCGTGCAGGTGCGCGATCTGCTCGGCGTACCAGAGGAAGAAGTCGGCCGAGAGCTGGAACTCGCCCCGGGCCTCGCCCAGCGGCTTGCCGCTCTCCAGCGTCATGGTCTCGACGATCTCGTCGGCCCGCTCCAGGAGCAGCCGGTGCGCGCGGTGGAACAGGTCGGCACGCTCGCGCGGGAGCACGTGGCGCCAGCCGTCCTGGGCGGCGACGGCCGCGTCGAGGGCGCCGAGCGCCTGCCCGACGCTGCCGTCGGCGACCTCGGCGACCGTCCGGCCGTCGGCCGGGTTGACGACCGGGAACGTCCCGGCGGCCGGTGTCCACACGCCGTCGACATACAGGCCGACGGGAATCTCCCGTCCGCGGACCTGCGCGGTGACCGGCGCGGTCGGAGTCGTCATGGAAGGGGTCCTCCTCGTTTCGGCGGCAGCAATACGGCGGCGGCCGGCCGGCCCGGCGGGACTGCCCCCGGTGCCGCACGGCGCGTGCACGCCCATGACGTATGACCGTCATCCCGTAATACGCTAGGGGCCCGAGGGCCGGATCAGGCCCGGTGCATCGATTTGAGACAGCTGCCCCACGGACCCGGACGAGCCGGGGACGGCGGGCAGCGGCTGGAGTTTGAGGAACCCGTCATGAGCACCCCGAGACTGACCCGGCACGCGGCACCCCTGCGGCAGCAGATCACGCGCCTCCTGCGGGAGGACATCCTGAGCGGTGCCCACCAGCCGGGCGACGCGCTGCGGGAGAGCGCCCTGTGCGAGGCCTACGGGGTCTCCCGCACCGTCGTCCGGGAAGCGCTGCGCCAGCTGGAGACCGAACGGCTGGTGACCGTCGTCGCCCACCACGGCCCGGTCGTCACCGTCCTGACCCCGCAGGACATCGAGAAGATCTACGAGGTCCGGCGCGCCCTGGAGGGCCTGGTGGGGGAGCTCTTCGCGGTCCACGCGCCGGAGCGGACCAGGACCGCCCTGCGGGAACTCCTGGCCGGGATGGACGTCACCTACCTGCGGGGCACCGTCCGCACGCGCGAGGAGGCCAACGAGCGGTTCTACGGCCTCCTGCTCGAAGGCGCCGGGAACCCCGTCCTCACCGAGGAGGTCGCCCGCATCCACGCACGGGTCCAGATCTTCCGCCGCTACGCCTTCACCGACCCCCGGCGGGCACGGATCTCCTTCGAGCACTTCGGCCGCATCACCCGCGCCGCGGCCCTCGACCGCGACCCCGCCGAGGCACGCGTCGCGTGCGAGGACCACGTCCGGGGCGCGGCGGCCCTGGCCGCCGAGGAGCACCGCCGCCGCACGGCCTGAGGGGGACGGCGGCCCGCACGGTCCGGGGCCGACCGTCTTCTCCTATTACCGGATGATGTGATGTGGCACTATACGCGCCATGTCGCACAATGCTCCGACTCTGCTTCAGGAAGGAGAAGAGCATGTCGATGGCGCCAATCCACACGCTCAAGGACGAGTGGCTGACAGGGGGCACCGAACGCATCGGCGTCGCACCCGAGCTGCTGCGGTCCTGGCAGCGCTCCCGGGAGGCGCTCGGCGTGCCGGCCAACGTCCGCGAGGTTCCGCGGGTGGCGGAGGACGAACTCGACCAGCATCTCCTGGACCTGTTCCAGGCGCCGATGTCCCGCTTCTCCAGCGACCTGTCCGGAACGGGCGTGGGGCTGCTCCTGGCCGACGCCCAGGGCCGCATCCTGGGCCGATGGGCCGCTGACCGCGACTCCTCCCGCCACTTCGACCGGGTCGGCACCGGCCGCGGCGCCGTCCTGGACGAGTCGCTGGTGGGCACCAACGGCGTCGGCACGGTCCTGGCGACCGGGCAGAGCGTCCAGATCACCGGCGCCGAGCACTACGCCGACATGTACAGCGACTCCGTCTGCACCGGGACGCCGATCCGGCACCCCGCGACCCAGAAGATCGTCGCTGTGGTGACCCTCTCCAGCGGGCTCATCGACGGCCGCTCACTGCTGCGGCCCATGGTCAGGGCGGTCGCCGACCAGCTCGAACAGCACCTCCTCGACGTGGCCTCGCCCAAGGCGCGGGCCGTCTTCCAGGCGTTCCTGGACGCCTCGAAGGCACGGGCCGGCGCGGTGGTCGGGTTCGGCCCGCAGGGGCTGATCATGCAGAGCCAGGGCGCCTCCCGGCTGTCCAGCGCCGATGTCGCCGCGCTCGGCGACCTGGCCCAGCGGGGGTCCGACGGCCGGTTCGTCGTCGAACTCTCCGGCGGCCCCACCGAGGTCCGGCTGGCCCCCGTGGAGGGCGGCGCCGGGGCGATCGTCTCCCTCCAGCGCGGCAGGACCCCGGCGGCCACCGCGCCGGGACGCGCCCGGCCCCAGCTCATCGGACGCTCCCCGGACTGGATGGCGGCCCTGCACGCCGTCGCCCGGCGGCGCGAGGCGCCCCGCCCGGTGGTCATCGCCGGCGAGGCGGGCGTCGGGAAGACCTCCCTCGCCCTGGGACTCCCGTTCCGTCCGGGCGAGTCCGGACCGGGCGCCCACATCGTCATCGACACGGTCGAACGGACCCTGGTGGGCGGGAAACGCTGGCTGCGCGGCATCGCGGAGCGGCTGCAGAGCGGCGCGCCCGTGATCGTCAAGGGCATCGACGCCCTCGACCCGGCGGCCCGCATCGCCCTGGCCGGACTGCTGGAGATGAGCGTCCCCAAGGGCCCCGTGATCCTGACCGCCACGCTGCGCACGGCCGCCGAGGCCGAGGAGACGGCGGTGGGCCTCGGGGCGTCGCACGTGTGGGTCCCCCCGCTGCGGGAGCGCACCGCCGACCTGCCCGCGCTGTGGCGCTACTTCACGGACCGCGCCATGCCGGGGGTCGGCCTGGAACCCCGCTCGGAGACCCTCGACCTGCTCACCGGCTACGAGTGGCCCCGCAACCTCAAGGAACTCCACAACGTCGTCGAGGGGCTGGCCCTCGCCGGGAAGCGCGGCTACGTCCTCCCCGGCGACCTGCCCGAACGCATCCAGGGCGCCCGCGCGCTGACCATGATCGAGCGGGCCGAACTGGAGGCGATCTCCCGGGCACTGCGGGAGGCCGACGGGAACCGCTCCCGCGCCGCCGCGATGCTGGGCCTGTCCCGGGCGACGATCTACCGCAAGATGAAGTCCTACAAGCTCACCGGCACCTGACGGCGATCCCGGCCCCTCCCGCATCCCCTTCCCGTACCCCCTCTTCCCGGCCCCGCGCCCGCATCACGGCACGCGGCACCGGCACGGCGGCACCGGCCGGGGCGGGGTGCCGCCGTGCGGGCCGCGGGGCCGTGGTGCGTGTCCGCGGTGCGGGCGGCGCGGTCCGGGAACCCCCTTCCCGGACCGCGCCGCCGCGTGTCCGCGGGCCGTCCTCAGCCGGCCGCGGGCACCGCTGCCCTTCTGCGCCGGGCCGCCCGGCGCAGGACGGGGGCGGCCTGGCGCAGCAGGACCACCGCGGCGAGGACCGCCGCCTGCGCGATGAGCTGCTGGGCGTCGTTCCAGCCCAGCGAGCGGAGCAGCTGGCCGAGCTGGGTCAGGAACAGCGCCCCGATGCCGCTGGCCACGATGCTCGCGATGCCGCCGGACAGCGCGGTGCCGCCCAGGACGACGGCCGCCACGGTCGGCAGCACATAGCTGTCCCCGATGAACAGGCCGGGGGTGCGGGTGTAGCCCGCCAGCAGGACCCCGGCGACACCGTAGGCGAGGCCCGCGAAGCCGTAGGCGGTGACCTGGTGGCGGACGACCCGGATGCCCAGGGCCGAAGCGGCGGGCACACTGACCCCGATGTACGTCAGCCGCCGTCCGGCCGCGGACCGCCTGGCGACGACACCGCCGACGGCGAGGACGGCGACCGCGATGAGGAAGGTGTTCGGGACGCCGAGGGTCCGGTCGACGGAGAACCGGCTCAGCCCGTCGGGTGCCGTGGCCGGCGAACCGCCGGAGATCTTCAGCACCGTGCCGAGCAGCACCGCGTTCATGCCGAGGGTCACGACCAGCGGCATCACCCGGGTGACGGCGACCAGCACACCGTTGAGCAGGCCCACGAGGGCGGGCGCGGCCACGGCGACGGTGATCGCCAGCCATGTCGGCCAGCCGTGGTACTGGACCGTGCAGGTGGAGACGGCCGCGGCGAGCGCGATCATCCCCGGCACCGACAGGTCCAGCCCGCGCTGCTGCACGACGAGGGTCTGCCCGGCCGCCGCGATGGCGAGCACCGCGGCGAAGGGCAGCATGCTGAGCAGCGGCGCCGAACCGGTGCTGCCGGGCGCGACGGCGGGAGAGAGGACGAACAGGAGCAGCGTGGCGAACGTGATCCCGGCCCAGCCGCCCGAAAGGAGGCGGCGCCAGGCCGCACCCCCGCCGGAGCCGTTGTCGTTCATGTCGTCCTCCCGGTGACTGGGAATGCGGCGCGGGGCGCCGAAGGGCCGTGTGCTCATGCGTGCGCTCCCGTCCCCCGGGTACGGCGCAGCTGCGCGTACAGCACGGCGGCACCGATCGTGACCAGGCCCGGGAGCCAGTAGCCCCAGGCGGGGGAGAGGTCGAGGAACGGGGAGACGCTGACGAGCTGCTGGGCGAGCACGGCGGCGGCGATGACCCCGATGAAGGAGCCGCGGCCCCCGAAGATGCTGGTTCCCGCGAGAACGACCACGGTCACCGAGTTGAGCGTGTAGGCGAGACCGGGCCGGCCGTCGCCGACACCGATCTGGGCCATGAGGAGGACACCCGCGGGCAGCACCAGGAGCGAGCAGACCACGTACGAGGCGAACCGGATCAGCCGGACCCTCACCCCGAGGCGCTCCGCGGCGTCCGGTTCGGACCCGACGGCCCGCAGCTCGACGCCCCACCGGGTGCGGCGCAGGGCCAGTTCGAGGAGCAGCACGAGGAGCACCGCGAGGACGGTCGCCAGCGGCACCGCCCCGAAACGGGCCTGCACCGCGTCCACCACCGGCGGGAAGACGGTGCCGCCCGGGGTGTCCCGCAGGGACAGGTAGACGCCCTGCAGGGCCATGTACACGGCGAGGGTCGCGACGACCGGGTTGATCCGGAACCAGGTGACCATCACCCCGTTCAGGACCCCCACCGCGAGCGCGCCGAGGGCCATCAGGACCAGGCCGAGGACGAGGTTCCCGCCGTCCACGATCCAGTACGACGAGATCACCACCAGAAGGCCCATGAGGGGGCCGACCGAGAGGTCGAACCCGGCGCCCAGGACGACGACCTGCTGCGCGGCACCGACCAGCAGCAGCGGCGCGATCATCAGCATGAGGTTGCCCAGGTTGAACTGGCCGAGGTAGTCGCCGTTGTGGAGCCCGGTCCCCAGACCGAGGAGCACCACGAACACGGCGAGGACGGCCGCGGGGGCCTGGTCGCCGGCCAGCAGGGCCCGCAGCCTGCCCCGCCCCGCCGGGCGGGCCCGGTCCTGGTCGCGCACGGTCGTCGAGGTCAGCGCCGCGTGGGTGATGGCCGCCTCGGTGATCTCCGCACCGGCCAGCTCCTCCACGACGTTCCCGCGCGACATGATCAGCACCCGGTGGCACAGCCCCTCCAGCTCGACGTTGTCGGAGGAGAGCACGATGACGGCGGCGCCGTCGTCGGCCGCGGCGCGCAGGATCCGGTACAGGTCGACACGGGCTCCGGCGTCCACGCCCTGGGTGGGCTCCTCGACCACGAGGACCTTCGGCGCGGCCAGCAGGGTGCGGGCCATGACGGCCTTCTGCTGGTTGCCCCCGGACAGGGAGCCGATGGGCGTGTCGGGCGTCGGGGTCTTGATCGCGAGGCCGCGGATCTGCTCCTCGGCGGCGGCCCGGGCCAGCGTGTCGCTGACGAGGCCGGAGCGGGAGACCCTGCGCAGGGTGCGCGCCACGATGTTCTCGCCCACGCCCAGCGGCAGGAAGACGCCCTCGCCGTGCCGGTCGGCGGGCACGTAGACGACGCCGGCGTCCGCGGCGGCCGCGTTCCCGCCGCGTACCTGCACCCCGTCGACGGTGATCCGGCCCGAGGCCGGGGCGAGCCCGGCCAGGGCGCGGACGAGTTCGGTCTGCCCGTTGCCCTGGACGCCGGCCAGGCCGACGATCTCGCCGGCGCGGACGGTCAGGGAGACGCCGTCGAAACCGGGACCGGACAGCCCGCTCACCACGAGACGCCCGGCCGCGCCCGCGGGCACCGGCTCCTTGGCGGGGAAGACCGTCTCCAGCCGGCGGCCCACGACCCGCTCGACGATCTGGTCCTCGGTGACGCTCCCGGCGTCGAAGGTCCCGCGGGTCCGGCCGTCGCGCAGCACGGTGATCCGGTCCGCGATCTGCTTGACCTCGGGAATGCGGTGGGAGATGTAGACGACGCCGGCGCCCGCCGCGACGGTCTCGCGGACCTTCGCGAAGAGACGCTGCACCTCCTCGGCGCTCAGGTGCTCGGTGGGCTCGTCCAGGATCAGGACCTTCGGGTCCAGCGCGAGGGCCTTGGCGATCTCGACGATGAACCGCTTCTCCATCGACAGGTCGGCGACACGGGCCCGCGGGTCGATGTCCATCCCCCACGGCGCGAGGGTCTCGCGGGTCCAGGCGGCGGCCCGGCGCAGCCCGCCCACGCGCCGGTAGCCGACGCCGAGCGCCATGTTCTCCGCCACGGTCAGGTCGGGCAGGAGCGCCGGGTGCTGGCGCACGATGCCCAGGCCCAGGCTCCGGGCCTGCTCGGGCTGCGCGTGGGTGAGCCGGCCGCCGCCGATGAGGACCGCGCCGTCGTCGGCCGCCAGGGCCCCCGAGGCCACGGCCATCAGGGTGGACTTGCCGGCGCCGTTCTCGCCGACCAGGGCGTGCACCTCGCCGGGGCGGACGTCGAAGCTCACCGCGTCCAGCGCACGGACACCGGGGAAGGACTTCCCGATGTCCCGCAGGGAGAGCACCGGCGCGACGGGGCCGGCCGCCCCGCGGGACGGGTCGGGAGCGGGGCCCGCGCCCCGTTGCGGTGGCCGGACCCGGGTCTCGGGTCCGTTGCTGCCGGAGTTGGTCACGTCGGATCTCCTGGAAGAGTTGGGGAGGCACCGGCCCGGGCGGCCGGCCCGGTGCCCGGCCCGTCGCCGGGCCTGTTACTGGGCGAGGTAGCCGCCGTCCACGACGAGTTCGGAACCGGTCACGAAACTGGACTCGTCGGAGGCGAGGAAGACGACCCCGGCGGCGATCTCCTCGGGCCGCCCGGCACGGCCCATCGGGGTCCGGGAGATGACGAACTCGTTCACCTCCGGGTCCTGGGCGTCCGTCAGCGGGGTCCGCACGAAGCCGGGGTGCACCGAGTTCACGCGCACACCCTCCCGGGCGTAGCTGACGGCGGCGCTCTTGGACATGTTGCGCACCGCGCCCTTGGTCGCGTGGTAGGCGTGTGCCCCGGCGACGGCGGCGCTGCCCCAGATCGAGGAGACGTTGACGATGCTGCCGCCGCCCCGGGCCACCATGTGCGGGATCACCTCGCGCATCCCGAGCCAGGTGCCGGTCTGGTTGACCGCGACGACCCGGTTCCACTCCTCGCCGGTCAGCTCGTGGACGCCCTCGTAGGCGATGATGCCGGCGTTGTTGACGAGGAAGTCGACGTGCCCGTGGCGGTCGACGGTCCCGGCGACCACGCGCCGCCAGTCGTCCTCGCTGGCCACGTCGAGGGACGCGTAGGCGACCCCCGCGCCGAAGGAGTCGTCGGCGGCGGCGCGGCTGGTCGCGACGACGGCCGCGCCCTCGGCCGCCATGGCCTCGACGATCGCGCGGCCGATGCCCCGCGAGGCGCCGGTGACGATGCCGACCTTGCCGGCGAGTCGGTTCATGGGTGCTCCTCGGTCGGTCCCCCGCCCGCGGTCCGCTCCCGTACGGGAGGACGACGGGGCAGGGGAGGGGGGAAAGCGGTGGGGAAGGAGGGGGGAACGGCGGCGCCGGTCCGGCCGGGACGGCCCGGGAGCCGCCCCGGCCGGACCCGGATCACTTGTAGAGCTCCTTGATCTGCTCGGTGGTCAGACCGGAGGAGAGGATCGCGTCGGCCGGCAGCGACTTGTCGTGCTTGGGCAGCAGCTTCGGGTTGGTCGAGTCCTCGATGATCTCCAGCTTGTACGTCGAGGGCTCGTCGTTGTCGATGCCGTTGTAGGCCGCCAGACCCTTGTTCAGGGCGGCCTGGACGACCCAGTTGCGGGAGGACTCGGTCGCGACCTGGTAGCTCGGGTACCGCTTGTGGTAGCGGTGCCAGAGGCCCGCGAACTCGTTGGAGTCGTTGGCGGCCCACACCGGCAGCGGCTTGTCCGCGGCGATGAACGCGCGGATGCCGCCGACCGAACCGCCGCCGAAGTCGGAGACGATGCCGTCGATCTTTCCGTGCTTCGTGATGAGACCGGCCACGACCTGCTGCGTCTTGCTGACGTCCCAGTCGGTGGCGACATAGCCGTCGGGGTTGAGCAGACGGATGTCCGGGTGCGCGGCGACGGCCTTCTTCACACCGTCGTAGACGGTCTGGGAGTAGGCGCTGCCGGCGACACCGCCGAGCATCACCAGGTTCCCCTTGCCGCCCATGGTCCTGGCCGCCCAGTCGGCGAGCGTGGTGCCGTACCCCTCGACGTCCTCGGCGACGAAGTCGACGTAGTCCTTGCCCGGCGTGCCGCCGATGCCCGAGACGATCGGCACGACCGCCACCCCGGCCTCGTTCGCCTTGCGGATGGCGGGCAGCAGGGCCTGCCCGGCGTCACCGAAGGTGACGATCACGTTGACGCCCTGCGCGACCATCGAGTTGATGTCCGAGATCGCCTTCTGCGTGTTGTTCTGGGCGTCGGTCACCTTGACCTGGGTGATGTTCGGGCACTTGGCCGCCTGGGCCTGGAACAGCGCGATCGTGGCCTTGCGCCAGGTGTTGTTGGCGTTGCCGTCGGCATAGCCGACCTTGATCGGCTTGGTGCCGCAGAACGCGCTGACGTCCTTGATGTCGGACTGCACACCGACACCGCCCACCTTCACGGTCGGCCACGGCCCGCCGGAGTCACCGGCAGCGCCGGAGTCCCCGGAGCCGGCCGACAGCCCGCCGCAGGCGCTGAGCGCCAGGGCCGCGGCGGCCGCGGCGGCGGTCGCCGTGACGGCCCGCTTCTTGACGTACATGGGATGTCTCCTCGCTGAGAACGGTGAAGGACCTCGGTGACCCGGAGGACCCGGAGGAACCGGGCGACCGGGTGCACGGAGGCGCGGAGCCGGGGGGCGGCCCGGATCCGAGGGGCGGGGTCGCCGGTGCGCTCGGAGCGGCGCGATCGCCCGGGTGAGGGGAACCGGGCCCGGTGGGGGCCTCGTCGAAGGCTGTCGTGAGCGGGGCCGTGTGACACGAGCCACCGTGAGACAGGGGTGCCTCATTTTGTGACAGCGCTCATGCGGGGCGCGCGGGGGCGGAGATGCTCGCCACCTCGGGACGGCCGCGTTCGCCGCCCCGGAGCAGCACCGACCACCGCCCCTGACACCGAGGAGCGCCCACATGCCCCTTCCCCGCCCCACAGACCCCCTCGGAGAGATCTACGCCGAGTGGAGCGTGGAGTTCGAGGCCCATCCGCAGATGTCGCTCCAGCTCATGCGCTGGGTCTTCGAGGACTGGCAGCGGGCCACCGCCGAACCCGAGGAGGTCGGCTACGCCACGACCTCCCTCGGCGGCGTCCCCGGCATCCTCGTGACCCCGGCCGGCGCGGACCCCTCCCGGATGATGGTGGTCATGCACGGCGGGGGCTTCGCGCTCGGCTCCGCCTCCAGCCACCGCAAGCTCGCCGGGCACCTGGCCCGGGCCTGCGGGGCCCACGCCTTCGTCGTCGACTTCCGCCTCGCGCCGGAGTTCCCCTTCCCGGCCCAGATCGAGGACGGACTCGCCGTCCACCAGGCACTCCTGGACCGGGGCATCCGGGCCGAGGACATCTGCTTCGTCGGCGACAGCGCCGGGGGCAACCTCGCCATCGCCATGACGCTCACGCTGCGCCGCGACGGCCGCCCGCTGCCCGGCCGGGTCCTGACGATGTCGCCGTGGCTGAACATGGAGAACACCGGCGCCACGATCGAGACCAACAACGACACCGACTTCCTGATCACCCGCGAGGGCCTGGCCGGGAACATCGACCGCTACCTCTCCGGCGGCACCGACCCGAGGGACCCGTACGTCAACCCCCTGTACGCCACCTACGAGAACTTCCCGCCGCTCTACGTCTGCGCGGCCGACACCGAGTCCCTCTTCGAGGACTCCAAGCGCCTGGTCGCCCTGGCCAGGAGCGCCGGCACGGACGTGACGTTCTCCGTCGGCAGGGGCATGCAGCACGTCTTCCCGTTCCAGGCCGGGCGCCTCGCCCGCGCCGACGAGGAGATCGCCGCCATGGCCGCCTGGTACCGGTCCTGACCGCGACCGCCGGGCCCCGCCCCCCACTGCTTCCGCGCCCCGCCCCGGGCGCCCCCTCCGCCACCACCCGGTGAAAGGACCCACAGACATGACCAGCAAGCCCGACCACGACGCGATCGTCATCGGCGCCGGCTTCTCCGGCCTCGCGATACTCCACCACCTGCGCGAGATCGGCCTGTCCACCCTCGTGGTCGACGGCCAGGACGGCATCGGCGGCACCTGGTGGGTCAACCGCTACCCCGGCGTCCGCACCGACAGCGAGTACAGCTACTACTCCTTCTCCTTCTCCAAGGAGGTCCGCGACGAGTGGACCTGGACCGAGCGCTACCCGGCCGGCGAAGAGGTCCGCAGGTACCTCGAGTTCGTCGCCGACCGGCTCGACCTGCGCCGGGACATCCGCCTGTCCACCCGCGTGGAGAAGGCCGTCTACGACGAGGACGCCAACCTCTGGACCGTCCACCTCGCCGACGGCACCGCCCTGACCACGACCTACCTCGTCTCCGGCATGGGCGTCCTGTCCCAGGCCGTCCTGCCCGCCATCGACGGCATCGACGCCTTCCGGGGGGAGAAGTACCACTCCTCGGCGTGGCCCCGCGGCGGCGTGGACCTGAAGGGCAAGCGGGTCGGCCTCATCGGGCTGGGTGCCTCCGGCATCCAGATGGTCCCCGAGATCGCCAAGGACGCCGGCGAGTTCCACGTCTTCCAGCGCACCCCGAACTTCGTCGTCGAGACCACCAACGACCCGGTGACCGAGCAGGACATGGCCCACCTGCGCGACCACTACGACGAGATCTACGAGAAGGCCGCCGGCCACCCCTTCGGCGTCGCGATGGAACCGGCCCCCTGCGGCGCCCTCGAGGTCTCCGCGCAGGAACGCGACCGGATCTTCGAGAGCAAGTGGAACGAGGGCGGGTTCCACTTCGCCAACGAGTGCTTCAACGACCTGGCCACCAGCCACGAGGCCAGCGAACTCGCCTCGGAGTTCATCCGCCGCAAGATCCACGAGATCGTCGAGGACCAGGACGTCGCCGACCTCCTCTCCCCGACCGGCTACTCCTTCAACGGCAAGCGCGTCCCCACCGGCCACCACTACTACGCGACGTTCAACCGGCCCAACGTGCACCTCGTCGACGTCGCCTCGCAGCCGATCAGCCGCATCTCCGAGCGCGGCGTGGTCGTCGGCGACACCGAGTACGAGGTCGACGTGCTGGTCTTCGCCACCGGCTTCGACGCCATGACCGGCACCCTGACCGGCATCGACATCGTGGGCCGCGGCGGACGCACGCTGCGCGAGAAGTGGCTCGCCGACGGACTGCGCTCCAACCTCGGCATCGGCGCCCACGGGTTCCCCAACTTCTTCATGTCCCTCGGCCCGCAGACCCCCTACTCCAACCTGCCCGTCCCGATCCAGCTCGGCGCCCAGTGGCTGCAGCGGGCCGTCGCCTGGGCCCGGGAGAACGACGTCCCCTTCCTGGAGGCCACCCCCGAGTCGGAGGCCTGGTGGGTGGAGGAGACGGAGCGCGCCGGGAAGGCCACCGTCATGTACTCCGAGGGCAAGAAGGCCAAGGCCTGGTTCCTCGGCGACAACATCCCCGGCAAGCCCGAGGAGTTCCAGGTCTACATGGGCGGCGGCCAGGTGTACCAGCAGTTCTGCCGCGACGCCGAGGCCGACGGCTACCGCTCCTTCCTGGCCAACCAGCCGGCCGGCGCCTGAACCGGACACGAGGAGAGGGGACACCGTCATGGGACGCCTGGAGAACAAGACCGCTCTGATCACCGGTGCCGCGATGGGCATGGGCCGGGCGACCGCGGAGCTGTTCGCGGCCGAGGGCGCCGCCGTCGCGGTCACCGACCTGGACGAGACCCGGGGCCGCGAGACCGTGGCGGCCATCCGCGCCGCCGGCGGGACCGCGGAGTTCTGGAGCCTCGACGTCGCCCGGGAGAGCTCGGTCAAGGAGGTCGTCGACGCCGCGGCACAGGAGTTCGGCGGCCTCGACATCCTCGTCAACTGCGCCGGCATCATCGGCGTCGACAAACCGACCCACGAACTCACCGAGGCCGAGTGGGACGCCCTGTTCGCGGTCGACGTGAAGGGGGTCTTCTTCTGCACCAAGCACGCCATCCCGCACATGATCGCCCGGGGCGGCGGCAGCATCGTCAACTACTCGTCCATCTACGGGATGATCGGCAACGACGAGTTCACCGCCTACCACGTGGCCAAGGGCGCAGTCTCGATGCAGACCAAGCAGGACGCGGCCACCTACGGCAAGTACAACATCCGCGTGAACTCGGTGCACCCGAGCACCGTCCTGACCCCGCTGGTCGAGGGCATCGCCGCCGACTTCCCCGGCGGCCTGCCCGCCTACGAGGAGCACATGACGGGCAACCAGTCGCTGCGCCGCCTGGGCCGCCCCCTCGACGTCGCCTACGGCGTCCTCTACCTCGCCTCCGACGAGGCGGACTGGGTGACGGGCGTGAACCTGCCGATCGACGGCGGCTACACCGCGCGCTGACCGGCCCGGGGCGGGGCCGCACCGGCCCCGCCCCGCCACCGGCCCGCCCGCCCGGGCACCCGCGGGCGGGCACATGCGAGGGCCCGGACCACCCTGGTGGTCCGGGCCCTCGCATGTGCCGCGCCGGTCAGCGCAGTTCGACGCCGAGACGGGAGCGCAGCTCCGCGACGGTGATGCCGTGGGTCTCCCGCACATGGACCCCGTCGGGCCGCAGGTCGAAGGTGGCCAGCTCGGTGTAGACGCGGCTGACGCAGCCGACGCCGGTGAGCGGATAGGTGCACCGCGGGACCAGCTTGGGCGCGCCCGACTTCGTGAAGAGCGTCATCATCACGTAGACCTCCTTGGCCCCGATGGCGAGGTCCATCGCACCGCCCACGGCGGGGATGTCGTCGGGCCTGCCGGTGTGCCAGTTGGCCAGGTCGCCGCCGGTGGAGACCTGGTAGGCGCCCATCACGCAGACGTCCAGGTGACCGCCGCGCATCATGGCGAAGGAGTCCGCGTGATGGAAGTACGCCGCCCCCGGCAGCTCGGTGACCGGGACCTTGCCCGCGTTGGTGAGATCGGGGTCGACCAGGTCCCCCTCGGCCTTCGGCCCCATGCCGAGCATGCCGTTCTCGGTGTGCAGGACGACGCCCAGCTCCTCGGGCAGGTGGTCGGCGATCGTGGTCGGCCGGCCGATGCCGAGGTTGACGAACGACCCGGCCGGGATGTCCCGCGCGATCGCCGCGGCCACCTCGTCCATGGTCAGCGGCCTTTGCGCGGACGGGTCCGCCGGGCCGGCCGGAAGGGTCGTACCGGTGCTCATCGTGCCCCCTGGACGGTGTAGTGACGGGCGTCGACCCGGACGATCCGGTCGACGTGGACGGACGGGGTGACGACCGCCTCCGGGTCCAGCCCGCCGAGCGGGACGACCTCGCCGACCTGGACGATCGTCGTGGCGGCCGCGGTCGCCATCACCGGGCCGAAGTTCCGGGCGGTCCTGCGGTAGACGAGGTTGCCCATCGGGTCCGCCCGGTGGGCGGAGATGAGCGCGTAGTCGCCCCTGATCGGGTACTCCAGCAGGTAGTCCCGCCCGTCGATGCGGCGCACCTCCTTGCCCTCGGCCAGCGGGGTGCCGACCGCCGTCGGGCAGTAGAACGCGCCGATCCCGGCACCGGCGGCCCGCATCCGCTCGGCGAGGTTGCCCTGCGGCACCACCTCCAGCTCGATCCGCCCCTCACGGTGCAGCGCGTCGAAGACATGGGAGTCGACCTGCCGGGGGAACGAGCACATCACCTTGCGGACCCGGCCCGCCGCGAGCAGCGCCGCCAGCCCGACATCACCGTTGCCGGCGTTGTTCGAGACGATCGTGAGGTCCTTCGCCCCCTGCCGGATCAGGGCGTCGATGAGGTCGAACGGCATCCCCGCCAGACCGAACCCGCCGACCAGGACGGTCGACCCGTCCTCGATCCCGGCGACGGCCTCGTCGGTGGACTCCACCACCGCGGCACGGCTCACTTCGACACCTCCGTGTTCTCCAGGACGACGGCCAGCGCCTGGCCGACACCGATACAGATCGCGGCCACGCCGTACCGCTCACGGCGCTCGCGCAGGACGGCGGCCAGCGTCCCCAGGAGACGGCCGCCCGAAGCGCCCAGCGGATGCCCGATCGCGATGGCCCCGCCGCGCTGGTTGACGATCCCGGGATCGCGCAGACCGCTTCCGGTCCACGCGTCGACACAGGCCAGCGCCTGCACCGCGAACGCCTCGTTCAGCTCGACCGCGCCGACCCGGCCCCAGTCGATGCCCGCCCGCGCCAGCGCGCGGTCGGCCGCCTCCACCGGCGCGTAGCCGAACTCCCGGGGGTCCAGCGCCATCGCGCCCCGGCCGACGATCCGGGCGAGCGGATCGCACCCCAGGACCTCCGCCGCCGACTCGTCGCCCAGCAGCACCGCGGAGGCACCGTCGGAGAGCGGCGAGGCGTTGCCCGCGGTGATGGTGCCGTCCGGCCGGAACGACGGCTTCAGCGCGGCGAGCTTCCCGGTACTGGTGTCCGCCCGGATCCCCTCGTCGCGCTCCAGACCGCCGGCCGGGGTGACCAGCGCGTCGTAGAAACCCTCCTCCCACGCCCGGTGCGCCAGCCGGTGGGAGCGCACCGCGAACTCGTCCTGCCGCTCGCGGGAGATCCCGAACCGCTCCTGGAGCTGCTCGTTGCACTCGCCCAGCGAGACCGTCCACTCCCGCGGCATCAGCGGGTTCACCAGCCGCCAGCCCAGCACCGTCGACACGGCGGCCGTGTCACCCGCCGGGAAGGCCCGCGACGGCTTGGGCAGCACCCACGGCGCCCGCGTCATCGACTCCACGCCGCCCGCGAGCACGATCCCCGCGTCACCCGTCTCGATCATCCGCGAACCGGCCATCGCCGCGTCCAGACCCGAACCGCACAGCCGGTTGACCGTCGTCCCCGGCACCCCGGCCGGCAGCCCGGCCAGCAGCGCCGCCATCCGGCCGACGTTGCGGTTCTCCTCCCCGGCGCCGTTGGCGTTGCCCCAGACGACCTCGTCGATCGCACCGGGGTCCAGGGACGGTGTCCGCGCGAGCACACCGCCGATCGCGGCGGCCGCCAGGTCGTCGGGCCGGATACCGGCCAGCGCCCCGTTGAACCTGCCGAACGGCGTCCGTGTCGCGGAGTAGAGGAATGCACTGCTCATGCACTCGACGCTAGCCCCGGGCGCCAGTATCGTGAAGTATCCATATCCGCCCCGATTGAGACGCGAGGACTATGGATCTGCGGAGACTGCGCTACTTCGTCGCCGTCGCGGAGGAACGCCACTTCGGACGCGCCGCCCAGCGCCTCCACATGGCCCAGCCCCCGCTCTCACAGGCGATCCGGCAACTCGAGGACGAACTCGGCGTCCTCCTTCTCCGGCGCACCACCCGCCGCGTCGACCTCACCGACGCCGGCCGCGCCTACCTCGGCCGCGCCCGGGCCATCCTCGCCGACGTCGACGAGGCCGCCCACCACGCCCGCCGGGTCGCCGCCGGCGCGGTCGGCCACCTCACCCTCGCCTGCGTGGGCTCCGCCACCTACAGCCTCCTGCCCGCCCTCTCGCGCCACCTCGCCACCGAACTGCCCGGCATCGACTTCTCCTTCCGCGGCGAGATGCTCGCCCCGGACCAGGTCGAGGCGCTGCGCGGCGGCACCATCGACGTCGCCCTGCTGCGCCCGGTCGCCGCCGACCCCTCCCTCACCGTCCACACCCTGCGCCGCGACCGCCTCGTGGTGGCGCTCCCCGCCGAGCACCCCCTCGCGGCACGCGCCCGGGTGCGCGCCGCCGACCTCGCCGGCACCGACCTGATCGTCCACGCGGCCGACCGCCACTCGGTCATGCACGGTGTCGTCCTCGGCCTCCTGCGCGAGGCCGGCGTCGACCCCCGCATCCGCCACGAGGTCGGGGAGACCTCGACCCTCATCACCCTCGTCGCGGGAGGGCTCGGCGCTGCGGTCGTGCCCGAACCGGTGACCGCGCTCGCCCTCGACGGCGTCGTCTACCGGCCCCTGGTCCGCCCGGCGGCGACGATCGACCTGGCCGTCGCCCACCGCGCCGACCGCACCGAACCCCACCTGGCCCGCGCGGTCGAGGCCGTCCGCCGGCTGTTCTGACGGCCCCCGCGGACGCGCGGACGCGCGGCCGCGGCGGCCGGACGGACCCGGGCCCGGCACCACGGACGGGGGGAAGGGCACCCCGACGGCACCACGGACGGGCACCCCGCCGGGCGCCCCCCCGGGGCCCGCCCGGCGCTCACGCGCCGGCGAGGAGGTGCACCCGTCGCGGACGGGTGAAGGCGGAGGGGCGGGGAGGGCACGCGAGGGCCTCCTTGATTCGCAGCGCGCACGCCGGGGGCCCGCCGCACCGGTGTCGCACTCCACGTCGTACTCCCCGTGGGCGTGGACCACGCCGTACTGCCGGGCCGCGAGCCCCGCGGGACGGTCGCCCCGGGCCGCCTCGCGGCGGACGAGCCCGTCCAGCGGGCAGTGGACGCCGACGAACAGCACGTCCTCGGGCGGCAGCACCGCCAGGCAGTCCAGCAGCCGCCACGGCTCACTCGGCACATGGTCGACCACGATGCCGTTGCCCACCCCGGCCATGGCCGCGACCGACCGGTGGAAACCCGTCCGGGTCCGCCGCAGCGCCGCGTCCAGCTCCTCCGCCCCCAGCTCCCTCCTGCTGCGCATGGCGTTGAACCCGTCCACCGCCGGATCGAAGCAGACCCCGTCGTCCAGGACCTCCAGGAGCTCCCGCGCGATGCTCGACTTCCCCGAACTCGACGTACCGTTCAGGAAGATGATCCGGCCAGGTGGTGTCATACCGGCATGGTCACACCGCGCCGCTCCCCGCCGGCGCGCTCCCCCCGGCAGCCCCGGGCGCCGGCCCGCGGCCCCGCCCCCGTCCGGCCGGACCGGGAGGGCGGGCCCGCACCCCGCGGCACGGCCCCGGGGAAAGGCCCTACCATCGGGTCCCATGCCGTACACGCTGTCCGTGGGCCGCTCCGGGGCCGATCCGAGTCTGGACGACTGGTACCTCGACGGCGCCCCCCTGGCCCGGTGGATGTCCTGGTTCGCCTGCCCGGGCCCGACCCCGCGGCGCAACGGCGTCCTCGTCACCTGGCTCGCCGAGGACCTGCGCGGACTCCTCGGACGCCCCCCTGCCGACCCGGCGCCGTACCGGCACGGGCCGCGCGGGACCGCGGCGCACGCGCCCGGGCCCCGTGTCCTGACATCGGGCCGGGTGCCGCTCTACGTGTGCTCCCACTGCGGCGACCTCGGCTGCGAGAGCTTCGCCGTCCGCGTGGAGGTGGACGACTCCACCGACCCGGCGACGGTCGTCTGGAGCGACTTCGCCCGCGAATCCGACAGCGCGCCGAGACCCGGCCCGGCACCCGACTACACCGCCCTGCCCCCGGTCGAGTTCTCCCTCGCCCAGTACGAGACGGTGATCCGCCGGCTCCTCCTGTGACCGGCCCCACCGCCCGCCCCCGGGGCCGGGCGGCCCCGGGCGCACCGCCCCGGAGGGAAGGGCCGGTCCTCTGCGATGGGCCCTGGCGGGCCCACCGGCCGGGCACCCGCACTTCTGCCGCCCCGCCACCTCGGGGCCACGGAACCGGACCGGCCGCACGGCTGTGGTTTCATGTTCACGTCTGTGAACAAGGGAAGGCCGACATGTCCCCAGCGTCCGGTGCGCAGGTCCTGCGCTACACCGCCTTCAGCACCGATCCCGCCGGGGGCAACCCCGCCGGTGTCGTACTCGACGCCGCCGGCCTCGACGACGACGACATGCTCCGGATCGCCGCCGAGGTCGGCCACTCGGAGACCGCCTTCCTGACCGGCGGCACCGGCCGGACCTACGAGGTGCGCTACTTCAGCCCGCTGACCGAGGTCCCCTTCTGCGGCCACGCGACCGTGGCCACCGCCGCGGCGCTGACCGAGCTGGTGGGCCCCGGCGAGCTGACCTTCGCCACCAGGTCCGGAACCGTCCCCGTCACCACCACCGTGGACGCGGGCGGCACCGCGCGAGCGACGCTGACCAGCGTCGAACCGAGCGTCCACCCGGTGACCGACGCGGACCTGGACGAAGCCCTCGCCGCGCTCGGCTGGCGGTCCGCGGAACTGGACCCGGCGCTGCCGCCCAGCATCGCCTACGCCGGCGCCCGCCACCTGGTCCTCGCGGCCGACACCCGCGCCCGGCTCGCCGACCTCGACTACGACTTCGACCGGCTGGGCGCCCTCAGCCGCTCCCTGGACCTGGCCACGGTGCAGCTGGTCTGGCGCGAGCCGGACACCCTCACCTTCCACGTACGCAACCCCTTCCCCGTCGGCGGTGTCGTCGAGGACCCCGCGACGGGCGCCGCGGCCGCCGCCTTCGGCGCCTACCTCCGCGACCTCGGACAGGCCGGGCCGTCGGACGAACTGCTCCTCCTCCAGGGGGAGGACATGGGCCGCCCCAGCACCATCGAGGTGCGGTTCGCCGAGCACGACGCCCGCGTCCGGGTCAGCGGCTTCGCCGTGCGCTGCGCCCCGGAGGCATAGGCACCGCCCGGCGGACACCGCCCCGCCCCGGCCGCGCGGGCACGGGGCGGACGGCCACCGCGGCGGGGGCGCCCTGCCCGCGGCGGACCCCCGCCCCCGCCCCCGCCCCCGCTCCCGCTCCCGTGGCCGGCCCGGCCCCGCCCGTCGGCGAACCGCGTGGCGACCCGGCCGTCCCCGTACACGCGGGGTGCCGCGCGGATAGGCTGACGGGGTGATCGAGACCGAACGGCTCTCACTGCGGCCCCTCCGGACCGACGACGTCGACGCCTTCGTCGCGCTCCACGCCGATGAGCGGGTGAGCCGGTTCGTCGGCGCCTACTCGCGCGAACGCGCGCTGGAACGGCTGGCCGCCGTCGAGCGGCAGTGGGCGCGGCGGGGCCACGGGCTGTGCGCCGTGGAGCTGAGGGCCGGCGGAGAGTTCATCGGCCGGACCGGGCTGAACCACTGGCCCGAGTTCGACGAGGTGGAACTCGGCTGGACGCTGAAGCCCGGGGCATGGGGCCACGGTTACGCGACCGAAGCGGCCCGCGCCTGTCTGGACTGGGGATTCGCGACCCTGGACACGGACCGCTTCACCTCCATGGTCCGCCCCGGGAACACCGCCTCGGTCCGGGTGGCGGAACGGCTCGGCTTCACCCCCCTGCGCGAGGACACCCTCTTCGGCGGCCCGGTCACCGTCTACTCCCTGGACAGGCCGGCCGCCGCCTGACGCACCGCCCGCGCGGACGGGGGCCTCAGGCCGCAGGACCGGCCCCGGACGGCCACCCGCCCCGGCGGGGGCCTCCCGCCGGGGCGGGCGGGGTCCACCACGGAACGGAGGAACCCGCCGGGCGGAGTCATCACTTTGTCGAGGGCCCCGCCCCGGCCGGTGGCCCTCCCGCGCACCCCTGCGGCGCCCGACGGGCCGTCAAGAATGTGCACGTCAAAGCGAATACGCGGAGTCGGGCATGACTCGGGCGTTTCAGGGTGTTTCGCATCACTGTCACCCCGGCGAGGTGACTCTCTGTGAGATGTGCTGCATATTGAGCCGTATGAGGACATATAAGCTGAGACGCGGCGCCGGAAGAACCGTGCGCGTCGCGGTGGCCGTGACCGCGGCGGTGGCGATGACCGGCGCGCTGGCGCCCGCGGCCGCGGCCGCTCCGCTGCCCGGAGGGCTCGGCCCCTGCCTGGGGAGCGACTGCCCCACCGACTGGCCGGGCCTGAACAACGGTCCCGTCACCCACCACGACGGGAACATCAACATCTTCGTCGGCGGGGACTTCCTGGTACGGGAGGCCGCCGCCGAGGCCGAGGGCAAGGCCGTCGTCCTCGGTGACTTCGACATGGACAAGCGCGCGGGCGTCTCGCAGATCTACAACGTCGGCGTCGCGGGCGTCGGCTCCCGGGTGCCGCCGCCCGACGGCTCCGACTACCTCACCGTGGGCCGGGACCTGACCGTGGCCGAGGGCGAACGGCTGCTCGCCGAGGAGGGCACCAGCCACGGCGTGGTGAAGTACGGGCGGGACCTGAGCGGCACGGTCTCCCCGGACCCGGTCAAGGACGCCGACGCGGTGGCGCCGTACACCGCCCTGCGCGGCCGGCTCACCCTGGCCAGCCAGTGCTACGCCTACGACGACGGCAAGGACCACCGTCGCCCGGCCACCGGGACGGTGGAGGACGCGGGCCACGAGAGGGTCTTCACGGGCGACGGCACCTCCGCCCTCCAGGTCTTCTCCCTGGACGCCGACCTGGCGAACGCCCAGGGCGGCGCGCAGGACATCAGGTTCGAGAACATCCCGCAGGGCGCGACCGTCCTCGTCAACATCTACGGCGCGAGCCGCGCCATCAGCACCCTGATGGACGCCCTGCCCCAGACGGGGCTGCGCGAGCACCTGATGTGGAACTTCCCGGACGCCACCGAGATCCGGCTGAGGGGGGCCGCCCAGTTCCAGGGCAGCGTGCTGGTCGGCGACCCGTCGAGCATGACGACGCTCTCGATGAGCGGCACCAACGGCCGCTTCTACACGGCCGGTTCACTGACCCACACGTCGGAGGGCCAGTCGGGCGGCCAGGAGCTGCACGCCTACCCCTTCGAGGGCGACCTGCCCGGCTGCGACGAGGACTCCACACCGGATCCGACCGGTTCGCCGACCCCGTCGGACGGACCCGACCCCAGCGATTCCCCGACGCCGTCGGAGAGCGCCGGTCCGAGCGGCTCCCCGGACCCGTCGCAGGGTCCCGGCCCGAGCGGTTCCCCCACGCCGTCGGAGACCCCGACGAGCCCGCAGCCCACGGCCTCCCCGGGCCTGCCGTCCGCCCCCGGCGGTTCCGAGGGCCCCGGCGGCTCCGAGGGTCCCGGCGGGCCGGGCGGTTCCGAGGGTCCCGGCGGTCCCGGCGGTCCCGGCCCGGACCAGTCCGGTTCCGACGGGTCGCTCGCGAGCACCGGAGCCGGCTCCGGCAACTGGCTGCTGGCCGCCACCGGGGCCCTGCTGGTCGCGGCCGGATCGGCGGCCGCCGTGGCGGTCCGCAGGACGCGCCGCCTGGGCTGAGGCGTGCCCGCGCCCCGGGCCTCCCGGCGGCGCGGCCCGCGTGCCTCCCCCCGCCGGCCGGGTGTCCCGGCGGCGGGGGGAGCGGCCGCGCCGCGTGCCGTTACAGCGACACCACCCAGCCGCCGTCGACCGTGAGCGTGTGGCCGGTCACGTACGCGGAGGCGTCCGAGGCCAGGAAGAGCACCGCGCCCGCGAGGTCGCCGGGTTCGCCGACGCGCCCGAGCGGGATGTGGGTGGCGACGAGCCGGTCCTCCTCGGCCCGGTCGGGCAGGAGGTCCGTGGTCATGGCGGTGCGCATGTAACCGGGGGCGATGGCGTTGACCCTGATGCCGTAACGGCCCCATTCGTAGGCCATGTTCTTGGTGACCTGGACGACGGCGGCCTTGGACGCGTCGTAGACCGAGGAGCGTTCGCCGTCGACCACGAGGCCGCCGATGGAGGCGAGGTTGATGATCCGGCCGCCCCCGCGTTCCCGCATGGCGCGTGCCGCGCGCTGCGCGGTGAAGTAGGTGCCCCGCAGGTTGACGGCGAGGGTGGTGTCGAACTCCTCGGGGGTGGCCTCCAGCGCGCTGTTGCGCAGGGAGACGCCCGCGTTGTTCACCAGGACGTCCGGGAGGTCCCCGGCCGCCTCCAGGGCGTCGAAGGCGGCCTCGACGGCGCTCGTGCTCGTGGCGTCGAGTTCCAGGGCCGCGCAGTCGACCGACCGCCGGGCGAGGTACGCGCGGGTCTCCTCGGCGGCGGCCGGGTCGAGGTCGGAGACGATGATCCGGGCGCCCGCCGTGCCCAGGGCCTCGCACTGGGCGCGGCCCAGGCCGCCGCCGGCGCCGGTGACCAGGGCGGTCCGGCCGGCCAGGGAGAAGAGGCCGGGCGGGGCGGAGGGCGGGGCGGTGGCGTGATCGGCCGGCATGGAGCGGTACTCCTCGGGTGGGGCCGCGCGGGGCGGCGGTGCCTACAGTCCGTAGTCGGTGAGGATCCGCACGACGTTCTGGGAGTCGTGCAGGACGTGTGCGCGGATGTGCTCGGCGGCGGCCCCGGTGTCCTGCCGGACGATGGCCTCGGCCAGGGGGCGGTGGTCGACGGCGGTGCCGCCGGGGGAGGTGACGACCTTCGAGCAGAAGTACCACTGCCGCAGCGCGAGGTTGAAGTGGATCTCGGCGGTGGCCGCGAGGTGCACGTTGCGGGTCATCGCGTACATCGCGCGGTGGAACGCGGCGTCCAGGTCGATGCACTCCTGGAGGTTGGCGGTCTCCGCCTGCCGTTCGGCGAGTGCCAGCAGGCGCTCCTTCTCCGCGTCCGATCCGCGGCGGCAGGCCAGGACCGCGGCGAGCGACTCGAGTTCGAGCCTCAGCTCGGTCACGGAGCGGGAGTTCTTCAGGGCGATGTCGGTGGCGTAGGTGCCGCTGCGGGGGTACACCACCACCAGCCGCTCGAAGGCGAGCCGTCTGACCGCCTCGCGGACGGGGGAGGCCCCCAGGCCGAGACCGCTGCGCAGCTCCGGCTCGCTGAGCCGTTCCCCGGGCATGATCTCGCAGCGCACCAGGCGTGAGCACAGGGCGTTGTAGGCCGAGGTGCTGAGCAGGCTCGGCGGGGACGCCTCACCCTCGGCCGCTGAATCGCCGACGACCTTCACGGAACACACCGGACGACCTCTCTGTGGGGGAGCCAACGGCAGGGCCGTTGGCGCCGTGGGCGGTTGACTGGGAGCAGGCTACGGGGTGGCCGTGCCCCGGGTGTCCCGCGCCGCCGGGTCCGCGAGCAGGTCGTCGATGACGGTGGAGATGCCGTTCTCGACGGTGCAGGCGTAGTCGCCGACGGAGTACTCGCCGCCGAGGACCTCCACCAGTTCCAGCTCGACGCCGTTGACGGAGAGGGCCGGGGAGAGGTCGACCTCGGCCGGGCCGAACGACTTGTGCCGGAGGACGAAGTCCTTGGAGGTGTCGCGGGAGATGATCTCGAAGGTCTTGAACCCGGGCCCGTTCGCCTCGGGAAGCGCGTGGACCTGGAGGTGCGGGTACAGGCGCATGTCCGACCAGGCGTCGGCGGAGTGGCCCTCCCGGGCCGTCATGGCGATGCGGAAGATCTGGGACCCGGCGCGGGTGACCGTGCCGCGGGCGCCGTCCTCGTCGTCGGTCAGCTCGATCTCGGCGTACTGCTTGGGGTAGCCCCACACCTCGCGGCCGAAGGCCACGCTCCAGGGCTGGTCCTCGAACTCGAAGAAGTAGGTCACCGCCGTGGTGCCCTTGTAGCGGACCGGGATGACGATCCCGGAGTCGTAGAAGGCGCCCGGGGTGGCGTTGCCGAAGTCCGCTATCTGCACGACGAACCGGTCGTCGGCCGGCTCGAACGGCGTGGGCTCCAGCAGGGCGGCGAGGTTCGCGGCGTCCCCCCGGCAGTAGACGGAGAGGGTCCGCAGGTCCTTCGACCAGTACGGCTGGTCGCCGCCGGGGTAGCCGAGGTACTTGAAGAAGTTCTTCACGTCGTAGGGCTGAGGCATCGTCAACTCCCGTTGTCCATAGGGTTCTCGTGCGAAGGGTGCCGGTGGCCGCGGGGTGCGGCGCGGCGGGCGGGGCCGGCGGGCGGTCCCTCAGTTCCGTCCCGCCTCGTGGATGCGGCGCAGGAAGTTCTTCAGTTCGGGGCTGCGCGGCTCGTTGAAGATCTGCTCGGGCGGGCCCTGCTCCAGGATGTTCCCCTTGTGCAGGAAGCAGAGCTTGGACGAGATCTCCCGGGCGAAGGGCAGTTCGTGGGTGGTCATCATCATCGTGATGCCGTCGTCCGCCAGTTCGCGGACGAGGTTGAGCACCTCGATCACCAGCTCCGGGTCCAGGGCCGAGGTGATCTCGTCCAGCAGCAGCACCTCCGGGCGCATCAGCATCGCCCGCGCGATCGCCACCCGCTGCTGCTGTCCGCCCGAGAGCTGTTCGGGATAGGCGTCCGCCTTGTCCCCGAGGCCCACGCGTTCGAGCATGACGCGCGCGTCGGCCTCGGCCCGGGCCTTCGTGGCGACCTTGGCGCGGACGGGCGTGAGGGTGCAGTTGCGCAGGACGGTCATGTGCGGGAAGAGGTTGAAGCTCTGGAACACGATGCCGACCCGGCGGCGCAGCCGGACCAGGTCGACCCCGTCGCCGGAGACGACGTCCCCGTTGAGCGAGATCCTTCCGCCCTGGATCGGTTCGAGTCCGTTGACGCAGCGCAGGAGCGTCGACTTCCCGGACCCGGACGCGCCGATGAGGGTGACGACCTCGTTCCGCTCCACCGAGAGGTCGACGCGGTCGAGGACCGTGGTGGCGCCGTACTGCTTCGTGACCTCTTCCAGGGCCACATGTGCGGTTGTCGTCATGTCAGACTCTCTTCAGCTTTGTGCCGGAGCGCGCCAGCAGGTAGTCGACGAAGCGGGTCTGCGGGATGGTCACGAGGACGAAGACGAAGCACACGGCGGTCACCGCGGACAGGTTGAAGTCGTTGGCGGAGTAGATCTTCGCCTGGCTGAAGGCGTCGATGATGCCGACGACGATGACCAGCGCCGTGTCCTTCTGCAGCCCGATGAACTGGCTCAGCATGGGCGCGGCGATGTTCCGCGACATCTGCGGCAGGAGGACGAACCTGAGCACGTCCGGCTGCGAGAGGCCCATGGAGAGCGCCGCGGAGGTCTGCCCCGGGTTGATGGACTCGATGCCGGCGCGGTACAGCTCGGCGTTGTACGCGCTGTAGGTGAGCGCCAGGGCGATGACGGCGTAGACGACCGGGTCGCCCTCGCTGAGCACCGGCACCTCGGTCAGCGGCAGTCCGAAGCAGACCAGGTAGATCAGCACCACGGACGGGATGCCGCGGAACACGTCGATGTACGCGATGGCCAGCACCCGGACCGGCCAGAAGCCCTTCCCGGGCAGGAGCCGCGCCACGGCGAGGAGCAGGCCGAAGGTCATGGCGAGGAGCTGGGCGCCGACGGCGATCTGGATGTTGATGAGGAGGGCCCCGAAGACGTCCCCCAGGCTCCGGGTCATGAACGACATGTTGAAGAAGGTCTTCTGGACCGCGCCGTCGTTGGTGAAGACGAGCAGCCCGGCGACCGCCACGACGGCGACGAAGCCCGTCAGGCCCAGGGAGGACACCGAGGCGTTCCTGGACCGGGCGGCCGCGACCCGCGACTCGGTGTGGCGCCCGGCCTCCCACTCCTCCTCCGAGAGCCGGTTGCGCTGGTGGGCCAGCAGCAGCGGCCCGCCCAGGACGAGCACCGGCAGGACGGCCCCGGCCAGGAGCCTGGGGACCGGTCCGGTCAGCAGGGTCCCGGCGAACTGGTAGCACAGGACGACGGTCAGCAGGGCGAGGACCGCGGCCGCGCCGAGGTATCCCGAGGTCCGCAGCGGACGGGCCGGGGCGGAGCCCTCCGCGCCGGGCGCGGACCCGTCGGCGGGGCCCTTGTCGAGGGTTGCCGCGCTCATGCTCAGGCACTCCAGTCGGGGAGCGCGTTCGGGTCGCCGCCGAGGATCGGGTTGAGCCACTTGTCCATGATCGCCTTGAGGGTGCCGTCCTTCTCCATGTCGGCGAGGATCGCGTTCACCGCCGCCACGTTCGGCGACCCCTTCGGGAACAGCGGCGCGACGTCGCCGCCGACCGGGTACCTGCCGACGACCTCCAGCTTCCCGTCCGACTTGGCGGCACGCGGCATCACCGTCGCGGTGTCGTTCAGGGCGGCGTCGATCTGGCCGGAGAGCACGGAGTTGAAGAGGTCGTCGTTGGAGTTGAACACCCGCACCTTCCCGGGCTTCAGGGTGTCCTCGGCGAACTTCAGCTGGAGCGACCCCGCCAGCACACCGACGGTCGCGTTCTTGATGCCGGACCGGGAGATCCCGGAACCGGTCTTGGTGAGGACGCCGGTCTCGTAGGTGTTGTACGGGCTGGCGAAGTCGACGGCCCTGCGGCGCTCCGGGGTGACCAGGATGTCCCACACCGCGAAGTCGAAGTTCGACGTCTTGGCCGTCACCAGCGCCTCGAAGGAGGCGTTGACCAGGGTGATCTTCTTCAGGCCCGCCCGGTTGGCGATCTCCGCGTCGAGGCAGTACATGTAGCCGCCGTCGATGGAATCCAGCGTGTTGCCCCGGTATCCCGCGGGGAAGGGCAGCGAGGCGGCGACGGTCAGCTCGCCGTCCTTCCTCGTCTTCATCTCGTGGACCGGGGGATTCTCGGTGACCTCGCAGTCCCCGAACGGCTTCGCCCGGTTCTCACCGCCCGACCCGGTCCCGCCGGAGCAGGCGGTGAGCGCGACGAGGGCAGTGGCGATGGCCACGCCGCCGCTGATTCTCGGTGACTTCTTCATGTGCGACCTCTGTGGAGGATGGCTTCGGAGTACGAAGAGCAGCGCGAGTCCACGCCATGCACTGCCGCGCGAACCTTGGAACATCACTGACATGTCAGTGATGTGTGACAGAGGCTATACACGGGTGTGCATTTTTGGCCAGGGCTTGGCGCAAAGTGGATATTGACGCCGCGTCACGGCGTCACACTGCCCGAATCCGGACCGGAAGGGCGGGGAAACAGCCCGGGCCAGGGCGCCCCGGGAGCGAGGAACACCGGGGCGCAAGGGTTTCCGGATCAAGGGGCGCCGGGGCCGGAGGGCGTCTCCGGGCGGACACGCCGGGGGAGGGGCGCGCCGTTCCCGGCCGGCACGGGCTCCCGCCCCGCCCCCGGCGCGGTATCGGCCCCGCCCGGCCCCGGCGGCCCCGCGCCTGCGCGCCGCACCCCGGAGCCGGACCGCCCCCGCTCGACCCGGCCGGGACGCTGCCCGTCGACGCGGGGCGGCGCCGAACTCTCCGTGCGCGCGGTCGCGTCGGCGGCCGGAGCGCGGCTGGGCCGCCTCCCGTACCGCTTCCCGGCACGCGCCGACCTCGTGACGGCGCTCCCGGACCGCGTACTGCGCCGCTCCGAGCGGCGCCCGCACCCTCTGCCCGCCGCACCCGGACTGCCGCCGGCCCGGACCCCGCCGGCCCCGTCGACGTGCTCGGCACCGCCCTGCCCGCCGGCCGGGACGGCCCGCGCCCGGTCCGGCAGTCCGCCGGACCGCGGGCCCCGGCCGCCCGCGACGAGGCGGTGGCGCGGGCCGTCCGCCCGCTTCGCACGGGATACCGGGAGAAGGGATCGCCACCCGCCCGGACCAACGGGCGCCGCACCCGGCCGGGGAGGCCTGCCGGGCCCGGGCGCAGGTTCCTGATGCCGGTCGAGGACGCCTCGCCGTTCCGCACCGGCCTCGCGGGCGCACGCGATCCGGCGGCGGACGGGACACCGCTCCGCACCGCCCGGTCCCTGCCGACGGGCCGCGCCCCGAGCGGGCCGAACGGCGCGGTCCCCCGGCGGGGGACCGCGCCGGGGGGCCGCGCCGCGCCCGGCGCGGCGTCCGCGCCGGGCGCGCACCGGCCGCACCGGCGCGCGCCGCGGGGGCTACCGGGTGAGGAAGCCCCCGTCCACGGGGACATAGGCGCCGTTGATGAAGGAGGCGCCGTCGCCGGCGAGGAACACGGCCGCCTTCGCGACCTCCTCCGGGTCACCCATGCGCCCCGCCGGGTGCTGGGCGTCCAGGTCGGCCCGCACGGCGGGTTCGAGGGCGGCCTCCAGGCCGGTGCGGATGAAGGCGGGGCCGATGGTGACCGCGCGGATGCCCCGGGCGGCGTACTCGAGGGCGATCTGCTGGGTGATCCCGTCCACGCCGTGCTTGGCCGCCGTGTAGGGGGTCAGCCCCGGGAAGGCGACCCGGCTGAGGATGCTGCCCATGTTGAGGATCGTCCCGCCCCCGGCGGCGAGCATGGCGGGGAGCTGGTGGACGACCCCGAGGAAGACCCCGGTCAGGTCCACGTCGATGACCCGGTGCCAGAGCTCCGGCGTGATCTCCGCCAGCGGGGTCATCGGCGGCGCGACCCCCGCGTTGTTGCAGGCCACGTCCAGACCGCCCCAGGCCGCGACGACCGCGTCGACCAGGGCCTTCTGGTCCGCCTCGGAGGTGACGTCGGTGTGCGCGAAGAACGCCTCGCCCCCCAGGCCGCCGATCAGCGCGACCGTCTCCTCGCCGGCCGCGTCGTCGATGTCCGCCACGGCCACCCGGGCGCCCTCCGCCGCGTAGGCCAGGGCGATGGCGCGGCCGATGCCCCGGCCCGCTCCCGTGACCAGTGTCCTCTTGCCCTGAAGAGTCATCAGATATCTCCTTCTGGATGTACCGTACGCACCGGTCGCACGGCCGGCGCGCGTTCCGCGCCGCCGTCCACCGGGTCCACGCCGTCCACCGGGCCGATGCCCTCCACCGGGCCGGCGCCGTCCGCCGCGGCCGGCGGGGAGCCGGCCGAGGCGGCGCTGCGCAGCCGGTCGGCAGTCCCGGCCGCGGCGGCGCCGAGCGCGGTGAGGCAGGCGTCGATGTGGTCACGGGTGAACCGGGCGGTGGGGACGGCCACCGTGATGGCGGCGACGGGCTGCCCGAGCACACCCGTGACGGCCATGCCGATGCCGCTGACCCCCTGCTCCGTCTCCTCGTCGTTGCGGCCGTAGCCCTGCTGCCGTACCCGGACCAGCTGCCGCTTCAGGGTGCCGAGGTCGCCGAGCTTGGCGGTGGGCCAGACCGGCAGCCCCGTCTGGTAGAGGCGGTCCAGGTCGGCGTTGCTCATCGCCGCGAGGAGCGCCTTGCCGCCGGCCGAGCAGTGCGCCGGCATCTTCTCGCCGTTGCGGACCCCGACCCGCAGCGGCAGTTCGCTCTCTATCCCGTCGACGAAGCGGATGCTGCGCCGCTCCAGCACCATGAGCTGGACCGTCTCGCCCGTGCGCTCGTGCAGCGTCTCCAGGGAGGAGTGGGCCAGGGCCCGCAGCCCGCCGAGGGTCAGGGGCGTGGCGGAGGCGGGCACGAGGGCGGGGCCGAGGCGGTAGCGGCGGTCGCGGCCCTGGACCGCGTAGCCGCGGTAGACCAGGGACGAGAGCAGCCGGTAGGCGGTCGACACGACGACACCGAGCCGCTGGGCGGCGTCGGTGGCGCTGAGTTCGGTGCCGTCGTGGAGGATGGTCAGCAGCCGCAGCGCGCGGTCGACCGACTCGATCGGCGGCTGGCCCGGCGGCTCGCTCACCTCGTCCCCCCGAGTCCCAGCAGGCGCACGGCGTTCCCCTTGAGGATCTTGTGGCGGACCGGTTCGGGCATCTCCAGCCTCTCGAAGTCCGCGCACCACCGGTCGGGCATGAGCACCGGCAGGTCGGACCCGAAGAGCATCTTGTCCTGGAGCAGCGTCCGGGCCTGGCGCACCAGCTGGGGCGGGAAGTACTTCGGCGACCAGCCGGACAGGTCGAGGTGCACGTTGGCCTTGTGCGTCGCCATGGAGAGGGACGAGTCGACCCAGGGGACCGACGGGTGGGCGAGGACGATGTCGAGGTGCGGGAAGTCGGCGGCGACGTCGTCCACGAGCATCGGGTCGGAGTAGCGGAGCTTGATGCCCCGCCCGCCGGGCAGGCCGGCGCCGATGCCGGTCTGCCCGGTGTGGAAGAGGGCGATGACGCCGAGCTCCTGGAGGGCGTCCCAGAGCGGGTAGTGGGCGCGGTCGGAGGGGTCGAAGGCCTGCAGGCTCGGGTGGAACTTGAAGCCCCGCACCCCGTGGGTCACGACCAGGCGCCGGGCCCGCTTCACCGCCTCCGCCCCGTGGTGGGGGTCGACGGAGCCGAAGGGGACGAGGACGTCGGCGTGCGCGGCGCAGGACTCGGCGATCTCCTCGCTGGACAGCGCGGGCCGCCCGAGGAAGGTGCTCGCGTCGACGGTGAACACGACGGCCGCCATGCGGCGTTCGCGGTAGATGCCGGCGATGGTCTCCAGGGTGGGGGTGCGGTCCTGGCCGCCGCGGAAGTACGCGGCGGAGGCGTCCAGGAGTTCCTGGTCGAGGGCGTAGTGGCCGTGGCCGTCGGTCTCGATGTGGGCGTGGAAGTCGAGCGCCGTGAGGGCGTCGACGTCGATGCGCGGTTCGTAACGGGTCACCGGTCCGCTCCGATCGCCGCGAAGAACGCCAGCGCCTCCGCGTCGTCGACGGCGTCGGGGTCGAGGACCGTCGCGGCCGGGCTGCCGGCCAGGATGCGCTTGATGGGCAGTTCGAGCTTCTTGCCGGTCCGGGTGCGCGGGATGGCCGGCGCCGCGACGATGCCGTCGGGAGTGTGCCGGGGGGAGAGCCGGGTGCGGATGGCGGTGCGGATGCGTCCGCGCAGCGCGTCGTCGAGGACGGCGCCGTCGGCGGGGGTGACGAAGAGCAGCAGCTCGCCCGCGCCCCCGTCGGGGTCCTCCAGGTGGACGACGAGGCTGTCGGAGACCTCGGGCATGCCCTCCACCACCCGGTAGTACTCCGCCGTGCCCAGGCGCACCCCGCCGCGGTTGAGGGTCGCGTCGGAGCGGCCGGTGATGACGCAGCTCCCGGTCCCGCTGAAGCGGATCCAGTCGCCGTGGCGCCACACGCCGGGGTAGACGTCGAAGTAGGCGGCCCGGTAGGTGCTGCCGTCGGTGTCGCCCCAGAAGCCGACCGGCATGGACGGCATGGGCGAGGTGATGACCAGTTCGCCGAGTTCGCCCACGACCGGCCGGCCGTGGTCGTCGAAGGCGTGCGCGTCCACCCCGAGGCTGCGGCCGGACATCTCCCCGAGCCAGACCGGGCTCAGGGGGTTGGCCTGCACGATGCCGGAGCAGACGTCGGTGCCGCCGCTGCCGACGTTGAGGAGCACCTCGTCGCCGAACTGCTCGTACACGTACTGGTAGCCCTCGGGGGGCAGCGGGCTGCCGACCACGCCGAGCTGGTGGAGCGAGCCGAGGTCGAACTCCTTGGCCGGGTGGCGGCCCTCGCGGCGGCCCTGCATGAGCAGCCCGGCGCTGATGCCCATGACGGTCGGCCGGGTGCGCTCGGCCAGCCGCCACTGCTGGGAGGTGTCGGGATGGGTGATGTCGCCGTCGATCATGACGATGCCGGCGCGCACCAGCAGGGTGGAGACGAGCGCGTTCCACATCATCCACGCGGTGGTGGTGAACCACAGCAGCCGGTCGCCGGTGCCCAGGTCCCAGTGCAGGGCGTGGTTCTTGAGGTGCTCCAGCAGCAGGCCGCCGTGGCCGTGGACGATGGGCTTGGGCTGGCCGGTGGTCCCGGAGGTGAACAGGACCGAGACCGGGTGGTCGAAGGGGACGGCCTCGAACTCCAGGGGCGCGTCCGGGCCGAGGGGCCCGCCGAGCAGCTCCTCCCAGCTCACCGAGTCCTCGATGGGCAGGCCCAGGTAGGGCACGTGGACGACGTGCTCGACCGAGGGCAGCCCGGCGCGGATCTCCCGTGCCTCGTCGGCCCGTTCGATCCGCTTGGTGCCGTACCGGTAGCCGTCGACGGTCAGGAGGACCTTCGGCTCGATCTGCCGGAACCGGTCCAGGACGCCGGTGGCGCCGAACTCGGGGGCGCAGCTCGCCCAGACCGCGCCCAGGCTGATGGTGGCCAGGTAGGCGATCATCGTTTCGGGGATGTTGGGCAGGTAGGCGGCGACCCGGTCGCCGCGCCGGACGCCGAGCGCCTTCAGCCCGGCCTGGGCCCGGCGGACCTGTTCGCGGACCTCGCCGAAGGTGAGCTCGATGTCGGGGCGGGTCTGGGAGACGGCGATGACCGCGGTCTCGTCGTCCAGGTCGTGGTGGCGCAGCATGTGCTCGGCGAGGTTGAGGGTGGCGCCCTCGAACCACTGGGCGCCGGGCATCTCCCGGGAGCCCAGGACCCGTTGGTGGGGGGTGTGCGAGACGACCCCGAAGTGGTCCCAGACGGACGACCAGAACGCTTCGAGGTCGGTCACCGACCACGTCCACAGCTCGTCGTAGGTGGCGAAGGAGAGTCCGCGTTCGCGTTCGAGCCAGTCCAGGTAGTGGCCGATCCGGGAGCGTCCGCGGATCCCGGCGGGGGGCTCGCTCAGCAGGGCGGGCGGGGCCGGGCGGGCGGGTGCGGTGTCGTCAGCCGTGGTCATGGCCGGCCTCCCGGGGTGCCTGTCCGGAGGCGGCGGAGCTGATGCTGCCGGAGATCCAGGACATCAGTCCCGCCGCCCCGTCGAATCGCGGTGCGCGCTCCCTGCCGCTCCACACCGTTTCGGGGCGGCACTGCAGCAGGAGCAGGTTCTGGCCGTCGGGCAGGTCCTCGTCGACGGCGAACTCGATGTCCTGGGGGGCCCGGTGCTGCCTCTCGACGGTCTTGGCGAGGGCGGCCAGGGCCAGTGCCTCCTCGTCGCGCAGGCAGAACTCCCGCTGGCGGTCCTCCGCGACGGGGACCGGGCCGCTGCCGTCGCGGTACTCCACGCGCTTGGCGCCCAGGACCTTGTCCTGGAGGTTCAGGCCGACCTTGCTGACGGTGTAGCGGTCGGGGGTGACCTCGCCGCCGACGACGGACAGGCCCAGGCCCCAGCTCGACTCCAGCACGATGCGGGAGCGGTCGCCGGTGATGGGGTCCAGGGTGAACATGACGCCGGCGGAGCGGGCGCGGACCACCTTCTGGACGACGACGGCCATCTCGACGCCCGCGAGGTCGACGCCGCGTTCGAGGGCGTAGTGCAGGACGCGGCTCGCGTACACGCTGGCGTAGCAGCGGTGGACGTGCGCGAGGACGTCGTCGGCGCCGGTGATGTCGACCCAGGTCTCGAACTCGCCGGCGAAGCTGTCGGCGACGGAGTCCTCGGCGGTGGCGCTGGAGCGCACGGCGACGGCCAGGCCGGGCACGCCGAGCTGGTCGCACAGGGCGTGGTAGGCGGTGGTGATCTCGGCGGCCAGCTCGTCGGGCAGCGGCTGGGCGGTGAGCAGGTCCTCCAGGGTCCCGGAGACGCGTTCCACGGAGGCGGCGTCGCGGAGGTCGACCCCGGCGACGAGGGCGGTGATCCGCTCGCGCAGTCCGCCGCGGTCGAGGAAGTCCCGGTAGGCGGCGGCGGAGACGGTGAAGCCGGGCGGGACGGGCAGTCCCGCCTGGGTCATCTCCGCCAGCCCCTTGCCCTTGCCGCCGACGGCGCGGGCGTCGAGGCAGCCCGGGTCGGAGAAGGGCAGGATGAAGGTGCTGCGGGTCAGGACGGGCGCGCTCACGGGGTGTCCTCCAGGATGGTCACGGTGCCGGTGTTGCCGTCGAGGCGGACGCGCTGGCCGGTCGTGAGGTTGGCGGTGGCGAAGCCGGTGCCGACGACGGCGGGCACGCCGTACTCGCGGCAGACGATGGCGGCGTGGCTCATCATGCCGCCGATGTCGGTGATGACGCCGGTGACCACCGAGAAGGCGGCGGCCCAGGAGGGGGCGGTGATCGGGGCCACCAGGATCTCGCCGGGCTGCAGCAGGGCGAGGTCCTTCTCGGTGCGCAGGACCCGCACCGGGCCCTCGACGACACCCGGGCCGCCGGGTATGCCGGTGAGGGTGGTGGCCGACCCGTCGGACGCGCCGAGCCACTCCCTGACCCGGTCGGTGGTCACGCCGTAGTTCATCACCGCGAACGGGTCGGTGACCTCCTCGGGCGGGATGCCGTAGGCGGGCGGGGCGGTCCGGGCCTGGAGGGCGGCGACGATCGGGCGGCGGCGGGCGATGACGTCGGCCCACTTCTTCCTGCCGCGGACCTCCACGCCGATCGCCCAGGACTGCACGACGTCGGCGAGGACCTGGTCGAGTTCGAAGCGGTTGAGGTAGAAGACGTCGTCGCGGGCGGTGGCGAACCCGGCCGAGACGAGGAAGTCGCCGAGTTCCCAGGCCTTCTCCCAGAAGACGGTGTGGGTCCAGTGCTCGACGTAGATGTTGTGCTCCTCGATGAACGGGAACACCTTGCGGGCGAGGCCGAGCAGTTCGTCGAACTGGGCCTGCTCCTGGGGGCTGAGGAGACCGCGGTACTCGGCGACGATCTCGTCGCGCTCGCGGGAGAGCCGCTCGACGGGGCGGGCGATGTCCTCGCCGGCGCGGATGCGGGCGGCGTAGCGGGCGATGCCCTGGAGGGGGATCTCGGGGTTGGAGTTCCAGGTGTCCTGGTCGTGGGTGAAGCCGTACTCCGCGAAGTAGTTGAACCACGGCTCCCGGGCGTCCTCGTAGGCCTTGAGCCAGGTCCGGCCGTTCTCGCTCAGGGCGAGGGCGGCGAACTTCTCGCCGGCCGTCCCGGGGCCCGACAGGACGTCCACCAGCTCCAGGTCCGCGGCCCTGCGGGCCAGCTCGCGCAGTTCGTCGTCCGGCCGGAAGGCGAGGACGTCGACACCGGCGACGAGGCGGGCGACCTCCTGCTCGGTGATCTGCGGGAACGCCTGCTTGCAGAACTGGAAGAAGACGATGTACCCGCCGTAGCCGAGGTTGAGGAACTCGAAGTGGTACTGCCAGACCAGGAAGAACTCGTCGATGAGCCGGTGGTAGTTGGCGATGATGTCCCACGAGGTGGAACGGCCGCGGGCCTCGGTGACGACCTCCACCGGGTCCAGCTCACCCAGGGGCGGGAAGCTGATCGTCCTCATGCGGGCGACCGCGTCGGTCACCTTGGTCTTCCACTTGGCGTACAGCTCGTCCCAGTTGGCGTAGTAGTGGCCGGCCCGCTCCTGGAAGAGGACGGCACGGCGCCGGACCTCCTCGGGGTCGGTGACCGGCACGCCCGCGATGTAGACGTAGCCGTTGTGGACGCGGACGTCCAGGCCGAGCGAGGTGGGCAGGACGAAGATGCGGGTGCTGTTCTGGCCCGCGCCGAGGTAGACCGCCTCGGCGCCGATGCTGTCGAACGGGTGGACGCCGCGCGACCAGTGCATGGTGTCGGCGAACCAGAGGACGGAGTCCTCCCAGTCGCGGGTCTCCTCGCGGGGGAGCAGGTAGTAGGGGTACATCGACTCCCACCCCTCGGCGCCCTCGGGTGCCGGGGTCTCGTGGAAGAAGGGGAAGCGCGAAACCTCACCGCTCATGAGAAGACTCCTTGCTGTGACACGGGTTGGGAGGGGCCCAGACGGCGGTGGAGCTCCGCGACGTCGTCCAGGACGAGGTCGGGGCGCTGGTCCGGGGTCATGCGGTCGAGGTCGGCGGGGGTGAGGGCGCCGCTGAGCACCGTCACCGACCGGGCGCCCATGTGGCGGGCGAGGGCGATCTCGGCGACCGCGTCGCCGACCACGGCGACCTGGTCGGGGGGCAGGGCCAGCCGCCGCAGCAACGACGCGGCCAGGACGGGGGACGGCTTGCCCCCCACGGCCGGGGCGGTGCCGGTGGCCCAGGTGATGCTGGCCGCGACGGCCCCCGAGACGGCCAGCGAGCGGCCGAGGCCGCCGTGGAACCAGGCGGAGCCGACGGTGGTGTAGAAGGCGGCCCCGGCGTCGACCGCGAGGGCGGCGGCGCTGAGGTCGGCGGCGGAGTACGAGGAGGCGGCGCCGACCACGACGACGTCGGCGGGTTCGGCGTCGTCCGCACCGGCCCGGGTGATGCCCGTCTCGCGCAGCGGCACCGTGAGCCCCTCGTCGCCGACGGCGAGGACACGGGCGCCGGGGTGGTGGGCGTGGATGTGGTCGACGGTGGCGCTGCCGGCCGTGACGAACGCGGCGTCCTCGACCGGCAGGCCGATGGAGCGCAGGTGGTCGGCGTAGGCGGCGGGGGCCTTCTCCGAGGCGTTGGTGCACACGATCACGCGGTGCCCCGCGGCCCGGAGCGCGGCCAGGAGCCCGGCCGCGCCGGGAAGGGCGGTGCCGCCCCGTCCGCCGGCCCGGCTCGTGCGGACCAGGCAGCCGTCGACGTCCAGGACCCAGCCGCGGATCCGCTCCAGTGAGGTCATGACGACGCCTCCGGTGCGCGTTCGAGGGTGAACCGGGTGGTGCCGCTGCTGACCGACATGCTCAGGCCGGGGCGCCGCTCGGCGGTCCGCAGCAGGCCCTTGAGGACGGCGGCCGGGGACTCCCGGCGTGCCGCGACCATCGCGTCGACCTGCTCGCCGGGCATGACCGCCCGCAGCAGCAGTTCCTCGTCGGTGAGGTTCTCGCCGAAGCGGTGGCGCAGGTCGGCGAGGGTCACCTCCTCCTTGCCGTCGGAGGCGGGCAGCCGGCCCCGGCGGGTGGCCGTCGCCCGGTCGAGGAGGTTCTGGTCGACCTCGCCCGGCAGCGGCCCGAAGTCGCCCCGCAGCAGGTCGATGACCTCGTCGCTGAGCTGCTTGTACCGCTCGCCCGTGATCACGTTCAGGGTCGCCTGGGTGACGATGTACTGGGCGAAGGGGGTCATCACGATCGGCCAGCCCAGGTCGCGGCGGACCTCGACGGACTCCTCGATGACCGCGTCGAACAGTTCGGGGCGGCCCAGCTCGCGCAGCTGGCGGGAGAGCGTCGACTGGACGCCGCCCGGGATGGTGTGGCGGTGGTACGCCTCGTCGTACTCCATCGGCGCGCCGACGGGCAGCCGCTTGGTCCTCGCCTGCCGCCGCAGGTAGGCCGAGGCCCGTTCCATCGCGTCGGTGTCGACGTCGACCTCGTGGCCGCGGGCCCGCAGGTTGCGCACGAGCTGGGGGGCCGCGGGGTGCGAGGTGCCGTTGGCCAGCGGCGGCAGGGCGCAGTGCAGCTTGGTCATGCCCAGGTCGGCGGCCTCCAGCAGGGTCAGCGGGGCGAGTCCCGTGGTGGCGTGGCTGTGGATCTCGTCCAGGCGCAGCCGCCGCAGGGAGGACCGGAGCCCGGGGACCAGGGAGCGCAGCCGCTCGGGGGTGAGCAGGCCGGCCGGGTCCTTGAGGTAGACGCTGTCGATCGCGGCGCAGGCGTCGAGTTCGGCGATCCTGGCGGCGTAGTAGTCGTCGGTGTGGACGGGGCTGTTGGTGTAGCAGATCCCGGCGACCACGTCGGTGAAGCCGACGCGCTTGGCCATCTCCGCCATGCGCCGGGCGCCCTCCATGTCGTGCATGGGGTCGACCACCCACAGGCGGCTGACGCCGTTGCGGACCAGCAGGGTGAAGGCGAGTTCGAAGAGGGACTCGGGGGTGCGGTAGAAGGTGATGAACCGCTTGCCGGTGGTGAGGAACGCCAGGGGCGTGCGGGGCATCAGCCGCTTGGCGGTCCGCAGCGTCTCCCAGGGGTCCTCCTGGTGGAAGCGCACCGACGTGGCGAGCAGGGTGCTGCTGGCCAGCTCGACGGCCCGGTAGCCGACCCGGTCGAGGTCGGGCGCCATGGCCTCGATCATGCGCCGGGTGATGCCGACGGCCCCCCAGAGGCTCTGGTTGCCGTCGCGGATGGTGACGTCGACGAGGCTGACGGCGGTCATGCGGACCCCCCGGTGAGGATGGTGTCGGCGAGCCAGTGCGTGGTGACCGAGTCGTCGGCGAAGTCGGGGTGGGCGATGATCCGGGCGAGCAGGTCGCGGGAGGTCACCGGGCCGCCGATGCCGAAGCCGGCCAGGGCCTGTTCCATGCGGGTGCGGGCCGCCTCGCGGTCGGTGCCCCAGGTGATGAGCTTGGCCATCAGGGCGTCGTAGTAGGGCGGGAACACGTAGCCCTGGTAGATGTGGGTGTCCAGGCGGATGCCGCCGCCCGCGGGCGGCCGCCAGTGCGTGACGGGGCCGGGGCTGGGCAGCAGGTCACGGGCCGGGTCCTGGGCGGTGATGCGGCATTCGATGGCGTGGCCGGTGACGGTGATGTCGTCCTGGGTGACCGAGAGCGGCTCGCCGAGCGCGGCCAGGATCTGCTCGCGGACCAGGTCGACACCGGTCACCTGCTCCGTCACCGGGTGCTCGACCTGGAGGCGCGGGTTGACCTCCAGGAAGGCGACCTCGCCGCGGGCCACGTCGTAGAGGAACTCCACGGTGCCCAGCCCGACGTAGTCCAGCTCGCGGGCTATCGCGAGCGCGCTGGTGGTCAGGACGTCGCGGGTGGCCGCGTCGAGGGCGGCGCAGGGCGACTCCTCGACCACCTTCTGGTAGCGGTACTGCACCGAGCACTCCCGCTCGCCCAGGTGGACGTGGTGGCCGTGCCGGTCGCCGAGGATCTGGACCTCGACGTGCTTGGCGTCGGCGACGTAGCGCTCCAGGAAGACGGTGCCGTCACCGAAGGCGGCCTCGGCCTCCGAGGAGGCCAGCGCCCATGCCTCGGCGAGGTCCTCGGGGGTGGTGACCAGCTTCATGCCGCGTCCGCCGCCGCCGTGGGCGGCCTTGACCAGGATCGGGAAGCCGACCTCGGCACCCAGCCGCTCGACCTCCCGCAGCGAGGTGGCCGTGCCGCCGGGGGAGACGGGCACCCCCAGGCGGGTCGCCATGGCGCGGGCGCTGAGCTTGTCGCCCAGGGACTCCAGGGCCTCGGGCGAGGGGCCGATGAAGACGATGCCGTTCTCGGCGCAGGCACGGGCGAGGTCCGCGCGCTCGGACAGGAAGCCGTAGCCGGGGTGGAGCGCCGTGCAGCCCGTCTCGACCGCCGCGTGCACGACACCGGCGACGGACAGGTAGCTGTCGCGGGACTGCGGGCCGCCGAGGACGACGGAGCGGGTGGCGCGGCGGGCGCCCAGGGTCGTGGTGTCGGCGCTGGAGACGCCGAGCACGGTCTCGAACCCGAGCCGCTCGCAGGCCTCGATGATCCGGACGGCGATCTCGCCGCGGTTGGCGATGAAGATCCGGTGCGTCACGGCAGCCGCCGGATCACGAAGAGCGGCTGGCCGAACTCGACCAGCTCCGCGTCGGCCGCGAGGATCCGGGTGACCTCGCCGGACACGCCCGCGGTCACGGAGTTCATCAGCTTCATGACCTCGACGATGCACAGCGCCGAGTCGGCCTCGACCTTGTCGCCGACCTCGACGAAGGGCGGCTCGCCCGGCTTCGGGGCGCGGTAGAGGGTGCCGAGCAGCGGGGCCCGCACCAGGGTCTCGTCGGCCGCGAGGGAGCTCTCGTCGAAGCCCGCCGCGGGGGCGGCGGGGGCGGGCGACACCGGCGCGGGGGCCGGGGCGGACGCCGGGGCGGCGGCCGCCCGCTCGGGGGCCGCGGCCTGCGCCGGGGACGCGGCGGGGGCGGGGGCGGCGGGCTCGAGCGGCGCCCCGCCCCGGCTGACCGCGATCCGCAGATCGCCCTTCTCGAACCGGAACTGGGTGAACTCGGCGTTGTCGAGCAGCTCGATGATCGCTGCAAGCTCCTCGAGGTCTATGTCCACGAATCGCGTGCCCTTCCGTGCTCCACGTCACACGCTGCGTGTGACGTGGAGACCATCGTGGAGGCACCTTCCCAGGAGCGCAATGAATTCGGGCAACTTTCTTCTGGGCGCAAAGCTGCCTGGTCGGGACGGGTTGGCCGTACCGGAGGGGCGCGGTCCGGGGGTGCGGGAGCCCGTCGGGACAAGTCCCTTGGCGGGCATGGAAAAACGTTCCGTCAAACGGCGTCAGGAATGTCCCCGTGCGGTCTCTTCACGGGGGAGACGGCATCCGTGCCGCCTCCCGAGACGGCAGAGGAGAGGGGCATCGTGACCACCACCGGTCCGCGGACCACCGGGCGGACGGCCGGACAGGCGGCCGTACTGCCGACCTGCAGACAGCTCCAGGTCCTGTCGGGCGTCGCCCGGGGGTACAAGAACGTCGAGATCGCCGGGCACCTGCACGTGGCCCGGCCGACCGTGCAGCGCCACGTCGACCGGCTGGGCAAGAGCCTGGGCACCAGCGAACGCGCGCGGATGGTCGCCATCGGCTACGAACGCGGCTGGCTGGCCCGGCTCTCGCCCGAGCCGCGCGAGTGGGTGGTCCTCACCGGGCGCTGCCAGGACGTGCTCCGGCTCATCGCCGAGGGGAAGAGCAACGAGGAGATCGCGGACGGCCTGCACCTGAGCGTGAACACGGTCAAGAGCCACGTCCGCCGCATCCTCGACGTCCTCCAGGCCCGGCACCGGGCCCACGCCGTGGCCCTCGCCTACCAGCACGGCCATCTGCGCCGCCGCCCCGACCCGCACACGGCCCACCCCGTACCGGTGGCGCGGGCCGCGTAGCCGGTACGGGCGGGGGCGACGGGCGGACCGGGATGCGCGGCGGGCGCCGCGGGCCCGGAGCCGCGGCTGTCCCGCGCCGGACCTGGCCGCGGCCCGGCACCGCCCGCCTCCGCCGGGGACGGGTGTGCCCCGGCGGGACAGGGCCGCCGGGGCACGCGGCCCGGACCGGCGAAGCCCCCGGACCGGGAGGCCCCGGAGACCCGGTCCGGCCAGGAGCGGGGGACGAGCGCACCGGGTGCGCGGTGCGCCTTGGTCACGGGCCGGGCCGATCGGGTCCGGATGGACGGCGGCCCGTGCGGCGGGCCCGGACCCGTGCGGCGGCGGAGAGCCCTCGGACCGCCGCCGCACAGGGCCCCGCGCGCGCTCCAGCCCGGACGCCGCGCCCGCCCCGGCGGTCCGGCCGGCCTCCGGGCCGGGGGCGATGTCCCGGACGGGAGCCGGACCGCCCCGGCGTCCGGGGCGTGCTGCCGTGCCGGATGCGCGGGAGTGCCGGAGGATGTGGGGAGAGGACCGTCCGGTGTCCGCCGCGGGACGGACCCGCCGGGCCCGGCGGGGGTGGTGGGCGACGCCGCGCGCGAAGGCCCACGCCCGCGTCCACGGGAGCGCACCGATGGGGAGGCCCGGTCCCCCGGACGCGCGCGATGGCGACACCGGGGCGCGGTGATGCCCGTGCCGCGGGCGTCCGACCGGCCCCGGACGCCCGCCGGGCCGGAAGCGGCGGGCCGCAAGCGGCGGGCCGCAAGCGGCGGGCCGGAGGACGCCCCGGCGGAGGAGGGACGAGGTGGAGGACAGGCACCTCCTCAAGCGGTACGAAGCCCTCCTGGGCGCGGTGCCCCAGCTGGTGTGGGCGATGTCGGCCGACGGCGTCGTCACCCGGCTGACGGGCCGGGGGATCCCGGAGAGGCTGTGGGCACCCGACGGCGGGGCCTCGTGGATGAACGCGGTGCACCCGAAGGACCGGGAACGGTTCCGGCGCGTGTGGCGCAGGGCCACCCGGCGCCGGCTCCCCGTCGACGAGATCGTGCGCGTGCGACTGGAGAACAGCCCCGACCGGTACCGGCACGTCAGGATCGTCGCGGCGCCCGTTCCCGGCGGGGACGAGGAGTGGGTGGGCACCGCTGCCGACGCCGAGGACGACTGGCGCACGCGGATGCGGGAGAAGCTGCTCGCCCGCATGGCGTCGGTACCGGCCGCACGCGATCTCTCCGAGGCGTTCATGACGGCCGCGGCGGCCGTCGTCCCCGAACTGGCCGACGCCGTGGCCATCTTCCACGTGCAGAGCGACACGCCGGACGGATCCCCGCCCGCGCGGGACGCGCCCTCCGCGGTACCGGTGGGGCGGGTGGCCCTCGCCCCGGGCCTGCCCTCCCTGCCCGAGCTGAGCGGGGACTTCACGATGGGCCCGACCACGCAGCGGGCCATGCGGTCCCAGCGCTCCCAGCTGCTGACCTTCTCGGCGGGCCGCCCGCCCGAGGGCAGCTTCTCCCGCGTCTCCGACCAGTGGCTCCGGCGGGCCGGGGCCACGAGCGTGGCCCTGCTGCCCGTCGTGGTCGACGGCCGTACCGTCGCGCTGGCGAGCACGGCGACCTGCCGCGGGAACCCGCCCGCGGACGAGGCGGACCTCGCGCTCCTTCAGGACGTCTTCCAGCAGATGAGCGGACCGCTGCGCCGGACGCTGGAGATGCAGGGCATCCGGGAGACGGCCCTCACCCTGCAGCAGTCCTTCCTGGCCGCCCCCTCGTACGTCGGGGGTGTGACGATCACGGCGCTGTACCACCCGGCCGACTCCGCCGCGGAGGTCGGCGGTGACTGGTACGACGCCGTCAGGCTCTCGGACGACTCGCTCGCGGTGTCGATCGGCGACATCGCGGGCCACGACCTGGACGCGGCCATGGCGATGGGACGGGTCAACAGCACGCTGAGGGGCCTTGCCTTCGACAGCGGACCGGCGGCGAGCCCGGCGGCCACACTGCACCGGCTCGACCGCATCGTCCAGGCACTCGACAGCCCCTCGATGGTCACGGTGGTCCACGCGATCCTGCGGCGGCGGGAGGGCGACGCCTGGGACGTCACCCTGTCGAACGCCGGACACCCGCCGCCCCTGTTCGTCCCCGCCGGCGCGCCACCGCGGTATCTGCACGACCTCGCCGCCCCGGACCCGCCCCTCTGCGTCACCGACGCCTTCCCCCGCACGGACCTCTTCGTGGCCATGCGCGAAGGCGACACCCTGCTGCTCTACACCGACGGGCTCGTGGAGAGGCCCGGGACGGACATCGGCCACAACCTGCGGCGCCTGCGGGAGCGCACCGGCGCCCTGGCCCGGAGAGGAGTGCCCCTGCCCAGCCTGATCCGTGAACTCCTGCCGTCCGTCCACGACCGCCGCGACGACATCGCCGTCATCGCCCTGCGGGCGGAGAGGGAACGATGACGCGGGCGGAACGCGCCATCGGCCCCCCGCCCCGCACGAGCGGTGGGAAGACCACCGGGCCCGGACCACCGCGAACCCGGCACGAGCAGCACGCCACGCACCCGTACCCACCCTCAGCGGGAAGGTGTCACATGAACACTCCGAACAGCAGGCCGCAGGGGCTCGTCACCTCACGGGCCCACTCCGCCCGGGTCTACGACTACATCCTGGGCGGCAAGGACCACTACCCCGTCGACGCCGAAGCGGGCGACGCCATGTGCGAGCACTGGCCCGCCCTCCCGGTCCACATGCTGGAGAACCGGCGGTTCATGCACCGCGCCGCCCGCTACCTCGCCCGGGAACGGGGCATCCGGCAGTTCCTCGACATCGGGACCGGGCTGCCCACCTCGCCGAACCTGCACGAGGTGGTGCAGGAGGTGGCACCGGAGTCGCACGTGGTCTACGTCGACAACGACCCCATCGTCCTCGCCCACGCGCGCGCCCTCCTGCACAGCTCGCCCGAGGGCGCCACCGTCTACGTCGAAGCCGACATGCACGACCCCGACGCCGTGCTGAACAGCCGGGAGTTCCACGAACTCATCGACCTGGACAGGCCGGTCGGCCTGATGGTGATCGGCATCATGCACTTCATCCTGCCGCCCGAGGACCGGCGCCTGATCCAGCGGCTGCTGGATCCGCTGCCGTCCGGCAGCTACCTGGCGATGACCATCGGCACCGCGGACTTCGCGCCCGAGGAGGTCCACCGGGTGGCGGAGGATTACCGCAGGCAGGGCATGCCCATGACGCTGCGGGACCTCGCCACCGCCCGGTCGTTCTTCGACGGGCTGGAGCTCCAGGAACCGGGCATCACCCAGGTGCACCTCTGGCGCCCGGGGCCCGAGCAGGACGGCATCGACGGCCGCGACATCGCCATGTACGGAGCGGTCGCGAGGAAGCCCTGAGGAAGGACGGCCCCGCCCCGCCCGGACGGCCCCGCCGGGCCGCCCGCACGCGGTGCCCCTCGCCCGGCCGGGCGCCCGGTGCCGCGGGCCGCGCCGGCCGTCGGCGGTGCCGTGCGGCCGGCCCGGCGGCGGAGCCCTCCGGGGTGTCAGGGCGTCCCGCCGGCGGCCATGCTGATCAGCTTCTGGGCCGGCAGCCGCAGGCGCACCGTGTCCTGGGCGAACCGCTGGGGAGTGACCGCCGAGCGGACGTTCAGCCGCCCGAGCGGGGTCTCGAACCGGTAGAGGTACTGGCCGCCCAGGTAGTGGTGGTCGATCAGCCGCCCGCTCAGCAGGTTGGGGGCGGACGGCGACTCGTCGTCGGCGTCGAGCACGACGATGTCGCCGGGGCGGATGCCGAGGGTCAGTTCGCTGCCCAGCGGATGGTCGCCCGGGCCCAGGCGCAGGCGCACGCCCCGCGCGGTGACCTCCGGGCCGGACGAGGCGTCGCACGAGGTGACCGCGGCCGACCGGATGAGGTTCATGTGGTCGAGGAAGGTGGCGACGAACTCCGACTTCGGCGCCCCGTACAGCTCGGCCGGTGTGCCCTCCTGGACGACGGCGCCGTCGTGCACGATGCCGACGCGGTCGGCGAGCATCATCGCCTCCTCCTGGTCGTGGGTGACCAGCAGGCAGGTGATCCCCTTGCGCCGCGCGAGTTCCTTCAGCTCCAGCCGCAGGTCCATGCGCAGCCGGGCGTCGAGGTTGGACAGGGGCTCGTCCATGAGCAGCACCTTGGGGTGCAGGGCCAGGGCCCTCGCCAGCGCGACACGCTGCTGCTGGCCCCCGGAGAGCTGGGTGACCTTGCGGTCCGCCTGCTCGGTCAGCCGGAAGAGCCCGAGCGCTTCCTCGACCCGGGCCGCGGCCTCCGGCCCCGGCGGGCGGCGGACGCCCCGGCGCAGGGGGAAGGCGATGTTCTGCCGGATCGTCATGTGCGGCCACAGGGCGTAGGACTGGAAGACCATGGCCTGGGGCCGCTCCTCGGGCCCCACCCACACGTCGGGGGAACGCCCGAAGACCTGCCGGCCGTCGATCCACACCGAGCCGCTGTCCGGGCGCTCCAGGCCCGCCACGATGCGCAGGGTCGTCGTCTTGCCGCAGCCGGACGCGCCGAGCAGCACGTAGAACTCGCCCCGGTCGACGGACAGGGAGACCTCGCGCAGTGCCGGAACCGGGTTGCGGCCCTGGGTGAACGCCTTCGACACGCCTACAAGTTCGATCATGGTGAGGCTCCTAGAGGGACTGGCGCCGGGCGACACGGCAGAAGGCGACGAGGAGGACGGTGATCATCCCGAGCTGTATCACCCCGAGGGCGCCGGACAGGCTGGTCTCGCCGGCCGAGCTGTAGCCGTAGATCCGGGTGGACATCACGTCGGTCCCGTCGCTGGAGAGGATCAGGGTGATGGTCAGCTCGCGAAGGGTGAGCAGGGCGATCCAGAACCAGGCGTAGACGAGGCTGCCGCGGACGGTGGGCAGGACGACGGAGAGGAAGGCCCGGCCGCGGCGTACGCCGGAGACCGCGGCGGCCTCCTCCAGTTCGTGGTGGACCTGGAGCATGGTGCCGTGCAGCGTCCGGTACGCCGTCGCGACGAACCGGCAGGCCACCACGAGGGCGAGGAAGGCGGCGGTGCCGTACAGCGGCAGCCACCTGTACACGGAGAGACCCACGTACACGAAGGACACGGCCATCACGATCGAGGGAATCGCGAGGGTCATCATGATCAGCGCGTCCAGCCCCCGCCGGCCGCGCAGCCGGGTGCGGGTGACCAGCCAGCCGGCGCACGCGGCGAAGGCGACGGCGGCGGTCGGCACCACGGCGACCAGCAGCAGGGTGTTCGGCAGGACCTCCCCCAGGTCGTAGGCGGCGTCGGTGTAGGCGGCGAAGGACAGGTCCGCGAACGCCTCGGCCGACGGGGGCCTCAGATACGGCATCAGCGAGGCCCAGACGAGCATGAGGACCGGGAGGACCACGCCGGCCAGGGCGTACGACCCGATCAGGCCGTAGGCCGCGGTCCGGCCGCCCCGGGTCAGCCGGATCGGCTCGCGGGCCGCGCGCTTGCCGGTGACGGTGGCGAGCTGGCCGGCGCGCCGCATCGCCCGGTAGTAGGCGAACATGACCAGCCCGATCCCCAGCGCCATGCCCAGGCCCACGGCCGCCGCGTTCCCGTACTCGGGGACGCCGGTGGAGCCCTGGGTGTACTGGTAGATCAGGGTGGACAGGACCGTGATGCGGGAGGGCATGCCGAGCATCCCCGCGTAGTCGAACACCTCGACCGCGACGATGAAGAAGAAGATCGACACCCCGGCGATCGCGGGAGCGGCCACCGGCAGCAGCAGCTGGAGGGCGGCACGCCAGCGGGGGATCCCGTGGACCGCCGCCGCCTCCTCGATGTTGACGTCGATGACCCGCAGGGTCGGCACGAGCATGAAGAACGCCGGTCCGGCGAAGTCGAGGCCCTGGAGCAGGATGATCCACTTCAGGCTGTACACGTTGCTCAGCGGGGCGCCGCCGCCCAGGTCGCCCCACCAGGTGTTGATGATCCCGTTGCTCGGGTTGAACATGAAGATGTAGCCGAGGGCGACGAGGAAGCCGGGGATCGCCATCTTGGCCGCGGCCAGGAAGAGGATCACGGTCTTGCCACGCAGATCCGTCCTCGTGTAGAGCCAGGCGAGGGGCACCGCGACGACCAGCATCACCAGCACGCTGCCCACGCCGAGCACCAGCGTCCGGACCAGCGTGCCGCCCAGACCGCTGGAGGCCAGCACGGTACGGAAGTTGTCCAGGGACAGTGCTCCGCCCCCGAACCCCTCTCCCGGCCCGAAGGCCGCCCAGACCAGACCGGCCAGGGGGACGAGGAGGACGGCGCACAGGAGGACGATCATCGCCGCCAGCACGGCCAGCGGCACATCGACGCCGCGCCGGGGCCGGCGCGCCCGGGAGGGCGGCCCGGGCCGAGGCGTGCCCCGCTCGTCGTCGTCGGCGGCGGGAGGGCCGGTGACGGCCTCGGACACGCTGTGTGACCCCATCTCTACTTCCTCAGCAGCTGGGCGACCTGCTTGTCGACCTTCTCGTAATCGTTCATCCACCAGTCGAGGTCCGCGGTCATCACACCGCCGGCCTTCTCGGCGAGTGCGTGCAGATCGGTGCCGGGCGTGGTGTACCGGGGCCAGTCCAGCACCTCGAACGCCTTCCTGCGGCCCTGTTCGGTGGCGTTGAGCCAGTAGAGGAAGAGCTGGGCCGCGGCGGGGTTGCGCGCCCCCTTGAGGACCAGGCCCGCGCGCGGGACCACGGGGGTCTTGACGGGCGCGTACGCGATGGGGGCCTTGGCGGCGCGCTGGCTCTCGCCGATGCGGATGCCGTATCCGATGGGGAACTCCCCGCTGCTCACCTGGGTCCGCACGGCGGTCGGGACGGACGCCATGGACGCCCTGCCCTTCTCGAGCAGACGGTTCACGAAGTCGAGCATTCCGTCGGTGCCGAGGCCGGCGGCGAGCGGGCTGAACACGTCCGGCAGCCCGGCGGTGACGATCTTGCCGCGCCAGGTGTCGGTGAGCAGGTCGTCCAGGGTGCGGGGGGCGTCGGCCTCCTGGACCGAGCCGGTGTTGTAGAGGACGGCGCGGGCGATCTCGGCGATGTAGATGCCCTGGTGGCCCTGCCAGACGTCGGCGGGGGCGACGCCCTCCATGGAGGCCCAGTCGACCTGCTGCACCAGGCCCTCGGCGTTGAGCTGCTTGACCACCAGGGGAGTGGTGGCGAAGACGTCGATGGCCGGCGCGATCCTGGCCTTCGACTCCTGCACCAGCTTGCTGGCGTAGCGCGGGTCGGGTTCACCGCCGACGAACGAGATGTCGAGGTCGACGCCGGTGTCGGCGCGCAGCGCCTGGCGGAGCTTCCGGGCGTGGGCGGAGGTACGGGAGTCGGTGCTGACGAACAGGCGGACCTTGCCCTCCTTGGCCGCCTCGCTGGCGAGGGAGTCGAGCGACGACGGCAGCTTTCCGCCGCCCGAGCCGCCCGTGCCGCCGGGTCTGGAATCCGTGCCGCTGCCGCAGGCGGCGAGGAGTCCGCCCGCTCCCAGCGCGGCCATGCCGTGGAGGACCGAACGGCGGTTGAGTGAGGGGAACTGCTTGGTCATGGTCGGTATCACCTTGCTGAGAGGGCCGGACGGGCTGTCCGGTCGGAGCCGCGGGGTGAGCCTCCCGGCCGCGCGGTACGGGGGTACCGCGCGGCCGGGGCGTCCCGCGGCCGGGGACCGCGCCGGGCGGCGGGAGGGCCGGGGAGCGTGCCGGGGGGATCCGGGGAGGGATCCGGGATCAGACGTCCACGGTGTTGAGCCGGGTGGACACGGTGTTGAACTCGCGGCAGCCGGACTCGGTCGCGGCCACCACACCGCCGACGATCGCACCGCTCCTGCCGGACCGGGCGTCGGGCTGGAGGGAGAAGGTCATGCCGGGCCTGATCTCGAAGTCGAAGAACGGACCGGCGTGGCCGTCGGCGTGAGGATACGTTTCTGCGTACGAGTCGACGTGCTCCCGGATGCCGAGGGCGGAGCCGCCGCCGGACAGCAGGGGGTTGAGGGAGGCGAACTGGGGCGTCAGGTGCCACATCCCCGACTCGGTCAGCGGCACCTCCATCGCCGCGCACACCTCGCCGAAGGTGGCTCCGGGCCGGACCGCGGCCACTCCCGCCTCGTAGGAGGCACGGGCGACCTCGGCGCAGCGGGCCGTCCCGGCCGGCGGCTCGCCGAGCGTAAAGCTCATGTTGACATGGGTGTTGAGCTCGGCGTAGTTGGGGAAGATCTCCGCCCACACCATGTCCCGGCGCTCCAGCTTCCGGGAGGGCTCGGGGCGGGTGAGCCAGGTGGGCTCGCCCCAGGCGTAGTTGTCGAGCCCGGTCTGGAAGAGCATCCAGGTGACGCGCATCCCCTTGCGCATCATCGTCGCCACGCCCTCGGCGTACAGCTCCGTCTCGTCCACTCCGGGCCGGGCGAGGGCCATCATGGCCTCGATGGCGGCGTCGCCCGCGGCGGCCGCGGTGGCGATGTGGGCGAGGTCCTCGTCGCTGCGCCGGGCCATCACCAGCCCGTAGTCACGGGTGACGTCGACCAGGGTGGCCTCGGGGAGCCGTTCGCTGATGGCGTCCCAGACCGGCTTGGACACCCAGCCGCCCGGGTAGAACGGCGAGCCGTAGCCCGCCCCGATCACTCCGAGCCGGCCCCTGCCGAGCTTCTTCTCGTGGGCGATCGCGGGCAGCAGTTCGGGGGCGGAGCCCACCCTGATGTCGTCGATCCAGGTCTCCAGGCCGCGTTCCCTGGAGAGCTGGTGCTGCGCGGCGACCTGCGCGGCGAAGGCGACCATGGTGGGCTCGCCGTGCCGGGGGAGGACGTAGTGCTGGTAGCGCCGGTCGCGGAAGAGGTACTGGCCCGCGTCGTAGCGGTCGCTGCGGTCGGCGCCGAAGATGAGCAGGCCGTCGAGCTCATGGGCGTCCATGAACTCCTGGGTCTGCCGCATCCGGAACGCGCGCTCGCTGTGCGGCGCGGCGGCTTCCGGGATCGTGGTGCCGCCGGAAGCGGAGAGGGGAGTGGGAGTCGGCACGGGTCGCTCCTTTCGTGGCCCCCGCGGGCGCACCGCGCGGTCGGCGGTGCCCGAGGGGGCGTCGACTCGGTCTTCGGGCGAGTCGTTGCGGGGTGATCGGGAAGGGCGTGGGGGACCGGGCATCGCATGACCGTCTGTCCGGAGGTAAGGAAGGGCCGGGCCGCACGGGGACGCGCGGGCCGGGACGGGCCCCGCCGGAGGTCCCTGCGGGCACCGGGCGGGCCGAGCCCCTTCGGGCCCGGCGGGCCGCCGGGCGGTGTCCGCCGGTCCGGCCGGCGGTGGTGCCGGCCCGCCGGCGGTCCTCGGGCCGCCGGTCCTCGTGGCCGGACGGCGGCCGTCGCCCCGCCGCGCCGCGCGGGGCGGCGGGGTCCTGGTGCGCGCCGCGGCGCCGGGCGTCCCGTCCGTCGTGGACGGGGGGCCGGGCCGGGCGGCGTATCCGGCTCGCCGTCCGCATCGCGTCAGCGCCCCGCGCCGTCCGGCCCGGGGCCGGACGGGGGCCGCGGGACCCGCCTGCCGGCGGGGCCGTGCGGCCGGTGCGGTCCGGCGCCCCGGGAGCGCCGTGCGCGGCCGGAGCGGTGTCCGTCCCCGGACCCGTCGCGTTCGGCGGGGAGCGGAGCGGTCACCGCCCTCCGGGCGGGGGCGCGGAGACCGGCGCGGGCCGGACGGCATCCGGGCGGTTCGGTGCGGAGCCCGTTGAGCGAGGTGGATGACCCGGCCATTCAGGTGCCTCCGATCTCGTGGTCGAACCTCACGTGTGCCGCGCGGCGCCGGGCGGGGTGTCCGGCCGTTCGCCGTACCCCGGCCCCGGATTTTCCGCCGCGCTTTCGCGTGCGCCGCTGCCGGCCGGAGGACCCGTCCGGCAACCGGGAGCCGTCCGGCTGCCGGGGGGAGAGCCCCGGCCTCCCGGTGAGCTCGTGGTCCGAGGGGCTGGTCCGGTGCCGAGACCATAGGCACCGACCACCCGGATGCACAAGGCTCAGACAAAAGAAGCTTTGGCTTGAGCATCTTTGCTCGCCCGCTCCTGCCGCCGCCCCGCCCGGTGCCGCCCCCCGCCCCGCCCGGGTCCGCCGGGCCCGCCCCCGCGGCGGCCGGGTCAGTCCAGGTGCCGGAGCCGGGTCTCCAGCTTGCGCAGCAGCCGGGCGAGCTGCTCCTGCTCCCCTTCGTCGAGCGACGCCAGCATCTCCCGCTCCCGCTCCAGGTGGTCGTCGATGATCCGGTCGATCAGGGCGAACCCCGCGGGCGTCAGCTCCGCGTACACGCTCCTGCGGTCCTCGGTCGACCTGATCCTCCTGATCAGCCCGTCCCGCTCCATCCGGTCGAGCCTCATCGTCATGCCGCCCGAGGTCAGCAGGGAGGAGTTGGCCAGCTCCCGGGCGGTCTTGCGGTACGGGGGCCCCATCCGGCGCAGGCTGGCCAGGACCTCGAAGACGGACTGGTTGATGGAGTGCCGGTCGTACAGCCGGTTCGACAGGTTGCGGATCAGCAGGCTGCAGCGGGTCACCCGGCCGACGACGTCGATGCTCCGGGGGTCCAGCGTCGGGCGCTCCGCCCGCCACTCGGCGATGATCCGGTCCACGTCGTCCGGCGGACCCTCCCGGGTCGTGCCGGCGGCGGCCCCCTTCGGCCGGGAGCCGTCCTGGCCAGGGGTTTCGGTTCGCCCGGCGCTTGGTGAACTCACGTGCGCCCGCCCTTCGGTCGTCTGGAAAAGCTGAGCAGCAAGAATATCAGCGATAGCTATTGACGCTCTAAGAGACTTATATCTAAGTTACTTGCGCCGGGGAGGCCCCGGCCCGGCAGAAGCTGCGCAAGGGGGCGTCATGGCTGGTGGGGCGAGAGACATCATCGTGGCCGGAGGGTTCCGGCAGGGACGCGGTGAACCGCTGCCCTCGGTCGACCCGGCGACCGGCCGGGTGTTCGCCGAGGTCTCGACCGCGAGCGTCGAGGACGTCGACGAGGCCGTCACCGCGGGGGAGGCGGCCATGCGGGACCCCGCGTGGCGCGACCTGCTGCCCCACCGGCGGGCGGCGCTCCTGCACCGGGCCGCGGATCTCATCCACGCGGAGTCGGAGAACCTCGCCCGGCTCCAGACCCTGGACAACGGCAAGACGATCACCGAGACCCGGGCCCTGGTGGCGAGCGCCGCCGGCACCTTCCGCTACACCGCCTCCGCCCTGGAGACCCTCGACGACACACTGACGACGGCCCGCGGTCCCTACCTGAGCATGAGCGTCCACGAGCCGATCGGTCCCGTCGCCGCCATCACCCCGTGGAACTCGCCGATCGCCAGCGAGGCCCAGAAGGCCGCCCCCGCGCTCGCGGCGGGCAACGCGGTGCTGATCAAGCCGGCGGAGTGGTCCCCGATGGCGGCCCTGAGCCTGGGCGCGCTCCTGCTGCGCGCGGGCTTCCCGCCCGGCCTGGTCAGCGTGCTGCCGGGACCGGGCCGCGTGGTGGGGGAGGCACTGGTCCGCCACCCGGGCGTCCGCAAGGTGACCTTCACCGGCGGCACCGGCACCGGCCGCCGGATCGCCGCCGTCGCCGCCGGGAAGCTGATGCCGGTCTCCCTCGAACTGGGCGGCAAGTCACCGACGATCGTGCTGCCCGACGCGGATCTGGACCAGGCGGTCCGGGGCATCGTGTTCGGCATCTTCTCCTCCCAGGGACAGGCGTGCGTCGCGGGATCGCGGCTCATCGTCCACCGGTCCGTCCACGACGAGGTCGTCGAGAGGATCACCGCGGCCGCCGAAGCACTGGTCATCGGCGCTCCCGCCCGGGAGAGCACCCACATGGGCCCGCTCATCGCCGCGGAACACCGCGCCGAGGTCGAGTCGTACGTCCGGCTCGCGGCCGAGGAGGGCGGGCACATCAGCACCGGAGGGACACGACCCTTTGGGGACGACCTCGGTGACGGCTTCTACTACCGGCCCACCGTGATCACCGGGCTCGGCCCCGGGTCACGGGTCTGCCGGGAGGAGATCTTCGGGCCCGTCCTCGTCACGCTCCCGTACGACGACGAGGACGAGCTGCCGGCCCTGGCCGACGCCACCCCCTACGGGCTGGCCTGCGGCATATGGAGCCGCGACTACCGCAGGGCGTGGCGCCTGGGCCGCCGCATCGAGGCCGGCACCGTCTGGATCAACACGTACAAGCAGCTCTCCGCGGCCACCCCCTTCGGCGGGGTCAAGGAGAGCGGCCTCGGCCGCGAGAAGGGCCGGGAGGGCATCCGGTCCTACATGACCCAGAAGGGCGTCTACTGGGGCCTCGACGAGACGCCGTCCGCCTGGGGCCTCTGACCCCCCGCCGGCCCCGCCCCTCCGGGACCCTCCGCACCCGCACCCCGCGCCCGGAGCCCCCGATACCCCCGCCCGCGGCACACGGCACGCGGCACCACCCCACCCCACCCGACACACGCACCACCCCACCCGACACGTAAGGACACGCCCGTGAACCAGCACAGCACCGCCCACGAAGACCGGTCCCCCTCCCGCCTCGGGGAACTCCTCGACTCCTGCGTGGCCACCCGCGAATCACGCCACGAGGACTGGGACACCCTGGGCTTCCAGGCCAAGGCCGGCGACGAGTTCCGGCGCGCGCAGATCCGCTACGTCGGATCCGGCGCCACCGGCGACCACGAGGGCGACGACCGGATACTCCCGGCCGGCCACTTCACCTTCTCGAACATGCGCCTTCCCGCGGGAGCCGTCGGCCCCGAGCACACCCACCACGACGCCGAGGAGGTCTTCTTCGTCCTCGAGGGGAGCCTGGAGGTCACCGTCCACGACACCGAGGACGGCACGCTGACGGCCAGCCGCACCCTCGGCTACCGCGACCTGGTCAGGGTCCCGGCCGGAGTGCCCCGCAGCCTGCGCAACACCGGGGAGACCGACGCCCTCTTCTGCGTGATCATCGGCGCCGCCCGGCCGCAACTGCCGACCTACCCGTCGACCTCCGCGATGCACGGCGTGACCCGTGACTGACCACCGCCCCTTTGGCCCGGCGGACCCGCCCGCCCCGGTCGCCCGGCTCCGCTCACTGCGCTCGGTGACCCTCCACACGCCGAACGCCGCCGACTCCGCCGCCTTCTACGACGAGGTGTGGGGCCTGACCCCGGTGGAACGCGACGGCGGAGCGGCCTGGCTGCGCGGCACCGGCACCGAACACCACATCCTCGAGGTCCGGGAGGCCGACCGGAACGCCGTCGGCAAGATCGTGTTCTCGGTCGGGGACCGCCGGGAGATCGACTCCGCGGCCCGGCGGCTGGCCGGACACGGGGTGCCGCTCCTGACCGGCCCCACCGCGCTGGACCAGCCGGGCGGCGGCTACGGACTGAGGTTCGCCGACCCCGAGGGCCGGCTGATCGAACTGTCCTGCGAGGTCGAGGCCGTCACCCCCGGCGACCCGGAGGGCCGCGCCGCGATCCCCCGCAAGCTCGCCCACGTCGTCCTCAACACCGTCGACATCGAGGCCGCCTGCGCCTTCTACACCGACGTCCTCGGCATGCGGATATCCGACTGGTCGGAACGGCAGATGGCGTTCCTGCGCTGCGGCACCGACCACCACTCCATCGCCTTCAACCGGGCGCAGTGGACCTCGCTCAACCACGTGGCCTACGAGATGACGACGATCGACCACTTCATGCGCGGCATCGGCCGGCTCAGACACCACGGACAGCTCCCCCTGTGGGGCCCGGGACGGCACGGCCCCGGCAACAACACCTTCTCCTACTTCGCCGACCCCTCGGGACTCGTCTGCGAGTACACCTCCGAGGTCGACCAGGTCCAGGAGGACACCTGGCTCTGCCGCACCTGGCGGCGCACCCCGGAACTCTCCGACCTGTGGGGCACCGCGGGACCGCCCTCCGCGGACACCCGCACCCGCATGGCCGGCATCCCCGACCCCGGAACCCTCGGCGGCCCGGCATGACGGCCCCGCGCGAACTGACCGTGGCCGTCCTGGGACACGGAGCCATCGGGTCGGCCGTCGCGGCGGCGCTGCTGGCCGACGCCGTACCGGGCGCCAGACTGGTCGCGGTCGTCGACCGCGTACCGCCGGCCCCGCCCGTGCCCGCCGCCTCGCTCGACACGGCCCTCGAACGCGCCGAACTCGTCGTGGAATGCGCCGGGCAGACCGCCCTGCGCGAGGCCGGACCCGCCGTCGTGGCCGCCGGCCGCCACCTGCTCGCCCTGTCCACCGGCGCCCTCGCGGACACGGCCCTGCACGAACGCCTGCTCGCCGGCCCCGGCCGGCTCACCCTGTGCGCCGGCGCCGTCGGCGGCCTCGACCTCCTGACGACCGCCACGCGCCAGGCCCCCTTCGACACCGTCACGATCCGCACGACCAAGGCCCCGAGAGCCCTGCTGCGGCCCTGGATGACCGAGCGCGAGACCGAACGCCTGCACACCGCGACGGCCCCGTTCGAGGTGCTGCGCGGACCCGCCCGCGAGGTCACCCGCGCGTTCCCCGCCACCAGCAACGTGGCGGCGTCCGTGGCCCTGGCCGTGGGCGACTGGGACCTCGTCGAGGCGTCCGTCGTCGCCGACCCCGAAGCGACCCTGAGCCGGCACCGGATCGAGGCGTCCGGACCCACGGGCCGGTACGCCTTCGACGTCGCCAACCACCCCTCCCCGGACAACCCGAGAACCAGCGCGGTGGTGCCGTACGCGGTCCTGCGCGCCATCGGCGCACTGGTGGGGACCAACGGGAGCGTGGCATGACCACCACACGCACCGTCACCGCCGGAACCGGCCTGCGCGTCGACACCGCGGGCGAACACGGCACCCCCGTGCTCCTGCTCCACGGGATCGGCTCGGCCGCCGCCTCCTTCGCCGGACAGCTGCCCGCACTCGCGCGCCACCACAGGGCGGCCGCCTGGGACGCCCCCGGATACGCCCGCTCGGACGACCCCCCCACCCCCTACCGCATGGACGACTTCGCCGACGCCGCCGCGGCCGTCCTGACCGGCCTCGGACCACCGCCCGCGCACGTCGTCGGGGTCTCCTGGGGCGGCGTCGTCGCCACCCGCCTGGCACTGCGCCACCCGCACCTGGTGCGCTCCCTCGTCCTCGTCGGCTCCACCCGCGGCTCCGGCCGCGACCCCGCGGCGGCACGGGCGATGCTCGAACGGGGCGGGGAACTGGCCGCGCTCGGGGCCCGGGAGTTCGCCCGGACCAGAGCACCCCGGCTGCTCTCCGACCGGGCCCCGGCCCCGGCCGTCGCCGCCGTGCGCGACCTGATGGCCCGCTCCGTACGCCTGCCCGGATACGCCGAGGCCGCCGCCTCCATGGCCGAGACCGACCACACCGGGGCACTGACCACCCTGCGCCTGCCCACCCTCGTCCTGGTCGGCGAGCACGACCGGGTCACCGGCGTCGCGGAGTCGGAGCACATCCACCGGCTGGTCCCCGGCAGCGCGTTCGCCGTCATCCCCGGCGCCGGCCACCTCGCCAACCAGGAGCGGCCCGACCTCTTCCTCCGCCTCCTGGAGGACTTCCTCACCGACGTGGACACCCGGCCCGGCCCGGCCGCGGCCGGGCCCGCCCCCCGCGAGGACCCGCCACCGGGACGGGCCGCGACAACGGACGGCGCGACGCGCGACAAGGAGCGCACATGGACCTCCGACTGAACGGCAGGGCCTACCTGGTCACCGGCGCGAGTTCCGGCGTGGGACTCGCCACCGCCCGGCTGCTGCTCGACGAGGGCTGCGCCGTCGCCGCGTGCGCCCGCGACGGGGCCCGCCTCACCGCCGCCCTCGGCCCCGACACCGACCGGCTGCTCACCGGGGCCGCCGACGTCCGCGACCCCGAGGCGGTCCGGCGCCTGACCGAACGGGCCGCCGGACGCTTCGGCCGCCTGGACGGCGTCGTCAACAACGCCGGCCGCTCGCTGATGGCCCCCTGGGACGGCACCTCCCGGGACCAGTGGCGGGCCGAACTCGAACTCAAGCTCTTCTCCGTGCTCAACACCGTCGAAGCCGCGCTGCCCTGGCTGGGCGCCTCCGACGGACCGTCCGTCGTCAACGTCAACGCGATCCTCGCCCGCCAGCCCGAGCCCGCCCTCGCCGCCACGTCGGCCGCCCGGGCCGCCCTGCTCAACCTCACCCGCACCCTGGCCACCGACCTCGGCCCGCGGGGCATCCGCGTCAACTCGGTCTCCCTGGGACTGATCGACACCGGCCAGTGGCGACGGCGCCACCAGGAGAACGGCGGCGAACACGACTACACGGCCTGGAGCGCCGCCCTCGCCGCGGACCGGGGCATCCCGATGGGCCGTCTCGGCACGGCCGAGGAGGTCGCGTTCCCCGTCGTCACCCTGCTGTCCCCCCGGTCGGCCTACGTCACCGGGGCGACGCTCGACGTCGGCGGCGGGGTGAGCCGCTATGCGTGAGCGCCACCCGCCGACGGCGGACCCGCCGCCCGCCCCCGCGACGGCGCCCCTCCCCCCGGAACCGAGAACGAGAACGGAGCCTCCCATGCCCCAGGGCGACGGCGGTGAACTGCTGGTGACCGTACTGCGCGAACAGGGCGCCGAAGTGGTCTTCGGAGTGGTGAGCGTGCACAACCTCCCGCTCGTCGAAGCGGTCAGCGGCGCCCTGAGGTTCGTCCCGGTGCGGCACGAGGCCGCGGCGGTGAACGCGGCCGACGCCTACGCCCGGGTGAGCGGCGGCCTGGGCGTCGCCCTGACCAGCACCGGAACCGGCTGCGGCAACGCGGCCGGCTCCCTGATCGAGGCCCAGTCGGGCGGAGCACCGGTCCTCCACGTGACGGGCCAGATCGACAGCCGGTACCTCGGACTCGGCCGCGGCGTCATCCACGAGACCCGCGACCAGATCGGACTGCTGCGCGCGGTCTCCGCCCACACCGCGACGGTACGGCCGGGCGCGGACGCGGGCGCCCTGCTCCGCGACGCGATCGCGCACGCCCGCACACCCCCGTGCGGCCCGGTCAGCGTCGAGTGGCCGATCGACCTCCAGTACGCCCGCCACCGGCTCGACGGCCCGGCCGCCCCGGCCGGCCGGCCGCCCGCCCCGGACCCCGGACAGCTCGCCGCCGCGGCGGAACTCCTGGCGGCGGCCCGCCGGCCCGTGATCTGGGCCGGCGGCGGCGCCCGCCGCGCCGGCCGCCCCCTGCTCGCCCTCGCCGAACGGCTCGGGGCCCCCGTACTGTCCAGCAACGCGGGCCGCGGCACCCTGCCGGAGGACCACCCGCTGGTGGTGGGCAACTTCGCCGCCTCGCCCGCCGGCAGGGAACTGCTGGAGAGCGCGGACCTCCTGCTGAGCGTGGGAACCCACTTCCGCTCCAACGAGACCGCCGACTACACCCTTCCCCGGCCGGACCGCCACGTTCAGATCGACATCTCGGCACCGGCGATCGGCCGGGTCGTCCCCGCCGACGCGGGGATCGTCGGCGCGGCCCAGCCCGCCCTCACCGCTCTGCTGGAACTGCTCCCGGACAGCGCCGCCGAGCCGGGATGGCGGCAGCGCGGCGCGGACCTCGCCGCGCGGGCCCGCACCGCGCTGCGGGCCTCGATCGGCCCGTACGCACCGGTCTGCGACGCGCTCAGGAGCCGCCTGGACCGGTCGTCGGTGATCGCCCGCGACGTGACCATCGCCTCCAGCCAGTGGGGCAACCGGCTGCTGGAGATCTACGACCCCTCGACCAACCTCTTCCCGCTGGGCGGCGGGATCGGCCAGGGCCTGTCCATGGGGATCGGCGGCGCCCTCGCCCGGCCCCACACGCCCACCCTGGTCATCGCCGGCGACGGCGGACTCAGCGTCCACCTCGGTGAACTCGGCACACTCGCCCAGGAGCGGCCCTGGCTGGTGCTGTGCGTCTTCAACGACGGGGGCTACGGCGTGCTCCGCAACATGCAGGAGGCCCACCGCGGCCGGCGCAGCGGAGTGGACCTGACCACGCCCGACTTCGCGGCCCTGGCCGCCGCCTACCGGCTGCCCTTCCAGCGGGTGACCCGCGCCCAGGACTTCGCCCGCGCCCTCGACGAGAGCCTCGCCGTCCGCGGACCGAGCGTGATCGAGATCGACGTGGACGCGCTCGGCCCCACCCCGGTCCCCTTCACCCCGCCCGTCACGGTCCCCGGCACCTGACCCCCGGCCCCCGCCCCCGACCCCTCTGGACGTAACCCATGACGAACGAACTCCTCGACGGACAGTCCTACCTGGAAAGCCTGCGCGACGGCCGCACCGTCTACATCGACGGCGAGAAGGTCGAGGACGTCACCGAGCACCCGGCGTTCCGCAACAGCGCGCGCTCCGTGGCCCGCCTCTACGACGCCCTCCACGACCCCGTGACACGTGACGCCCTGACCTTCGAGGACGACCAGGGCATCACCACCCACCGGTTCTTCGCGCCGTCCCGCACGCCCGAGGAACTGCTGGGGGCACGGGACGCCATCGCCGCGTGGTCCCGGCTCAGCTACGGCTTCATGGGCCGCACGCCCGACTACAAGGCTGCCTTCATGGCGAGCCTGTCCAGCGACCCCGAGCTGTACGCCCCCTACGCGGACAACGCCCGCGCCTGGTACCGCCGTTACGCGTCCCAGGCGCTGTTCCTCAACCACGTCCTCGTCAACCCGCCGGTCGACCGCAGCCGTCCGGTCCACGAGGTGGGCGACGTGTTCGTGCACGTCGTCAGGGAGAACGACCGGGGCATCGTCGTCAGCGGCGCCAAGATGCTGGCGACCGGCTCGGCACTGACCCACGCCACGTTCGTCGCCCAGAACAGCGCGGTCGGGCTCGAACCGGGCAAGGCCGAGGACTTCGCCCTGGCGTTCATCGCCCCCATGGACACCCCCGGCTGCGTCCTGCTCAGCCGCAGCTCCTACGAGGCCGCCGCCACCAGCCCGTTCGACCACCCGCTCTCCTCGCGCTTCGACGAGAACGACGCGGTCCTCGTCTTCCAGGAAGCACTCATACCGTGGGAGAACGTGCTGATCTACCGGGACGTGGAGAGGGCCAACTCCTTCTTCCCCCGCTCGGGGTTCATCAACCGCTCGCACCTCCAGGCGGGCACCCGCTTCGCCGTCAAACTCGACCTGATGGCCGGGCTGTTCGCGCGGGCCGCCAAGTCGAACGGCACCGACGGGTTCCGCGGGGTGCAGGCGGCCATCGGTGAGGTGTTCACCCTGCGCAACACCGCCTGGGCCCTCTCCACGGTCATGGCGACGGACACCCAGCCCGGCCCCGGGGGAAGCGTCGTCCCCCGCATCGAACACGCGGGCTCCCTGCGCATGTTCACCTCCCAGGCCTGGGAACGCGTCCGGGAACTCTTCGAGACGCACCTCGGGGGCGCCCCGCTGGTCGTGCCCTCCAGCCACCGCGACCTCGCCAACCCCGAACTCCGCCCGCTCATCGACCGCTACTACCGCGGCTCGGACTCCTCGGCCGAGAGCCGCATCAAACTCTTCAAGCTGGTCTGGGACACCATCGGCACGGGCTTCGGAGGACGCCACGACCTGTACGAGCGGGTCTACTCCGGCAACGCCGACCAGGTCAGGATCGACGCCCTGAACGCGGCCCGGCGCGGCGGACTCGCCGACCGCCTCGACGCCTTCGCCGGGGAGTGCATGGCCGACTACGACCTCGACGGCTGGGTCCGCGGCCCCTGGGCGCAGCGGTGAACCGGCCCGTGGACCAGGCACCTGCGGAGCAGGCGCCCGTGGAGCAGGCTCCCCTGGACCAGACGCTGTTCCGGCACGTCATCGGGCACTTCGCCAGCGGCGTGGCCGTCATCACCACCCGGGACGGCGACACCGACCACGGAATGACCGTGAGCGCCGTCTCCTCCCTCTCCCTCGACCCGCCGATGCTGCTGATCTGCGCGCACACCAAGGCACCGACACACGCGGCCCTCCACCGCGCGGGAGTGTTCTGCGTCAATGTGCTCGGCGAGAACCAGGAGCACCTCGCCTCCCAGTTCGCCGGTCCCCGCGCCGACAAGTTCGCCGGCGTCGCCCATGAGCGCGGTGCCCGGGGAGTGCCGATGCTCACGGACGCGCTGGCGGTCCTGGAGTGCGAGGTGGTGGAGGACATCGTCGGCGGCACCCACCGGGTCTTCCTGGCCCGGGTACTGGGCGCGCGGGCGCGGGAGGGATCCCCGCTCGCCTACTTCCGGGGCGGGTTCGGCCGGTTCGAACCCGCCCGGCACACCGTCGCCCACGAACGGCTGCGGGACCTCGTCATCAGCCGGCGGCTGCCGCCGGACACCGGCCTGCGCGCCGAGGACCTCGCCGAGCTGCTGGACACCCCGGTGGCCGCGGCCCACTACGCGGTGACCCGGCTGGTGGGGGAGGGGCTCATCGGCCGCGACCCCGAACGCGGACACGTCCTGGTCCCCCTGGCCCGTGCCTCCGTCGACGCGTTCGACGGCCGCCTCGCCCTGGAGATCGGCGTCGCGGCCGGCCTGCCGGGCCCCCTGGACCCGGCAGCGGTCCGGCAGTGGCGGGAGATCGCGGACCGGGCGGGGAAACACGTCGCCCACGGACGGATCACGGACACCGACGGCTACCTCACCGCGATCGAGGAGTTCCACGAGTACCTGATCGGCCTCGCGGGGAACCCGAGCCTGCGCCGGATCTACCGGCGACTCGGCACACCCGGCCTCATGGCCGCGGCACTCAGCGGCAGCGACACCCCCAGCGCCCACGCCGTCGAGGAGCACCACGAGATCATCGACGCCTTCGCCGTCGGTGACTTCGCCGGGATCAAACGGGTTCTCACCCTCCACAACCAGCACACGAAACAGGCGCAGCACCACGGCGTCGGCGGGGAGGCGACCGGCTCCTGAGACACGCCGACGCCCCCGGCCCCGCCCCCGGCCCCCGGACCGACCGCCGACCGGCGGGGAGCGCCGGGGGCCGTCCGGCCACGACACCATCGCCGCCGCACCCGGGCCACTGCCATGACGGCCGGACCGGTGGGGCGCGAGCCCGCTCGGCCGGATTGACCGCCTGAGGCCGCCCCCGGCCGCCCGCCCCGCCGGCCGCCCGGACTTGACGTCCCGCGGATCGGCCATCGGGGCGGTCGCCCGTCCGGCCGTGGAGCCGTGGACGGAGGCCGAACGCCACCGTGCCGCGGGTGTCCGGTGCCGGCCGGGCACCCGCGGCACGGGGCCGTCCGTCGGTGAGCGGGGCGGGCGTCGCGGCCTCCGGGAACGGAGGCGGCCCCCTGCGCATCGGAGAGCCCGCGCGGACGAGGCCGTCAGGACCAAGGCGGGTAGGGCTTAAGGGCCGTCCCGTAATCCCCGGTGGATCAGCGCACGGCGTCAGATGCGGTGCATCGCAAGGCGGAGAGCCGTCCCCATACCGGGCGTATTCGGGCGATCCGGCAACGCGGCGAGGCGCCGTAGCCGTCGTCGTGCGCCCGCCGGGGACTACGGGGCAGCCCTTAGGCTTGCTTTCGTGTCGAGTGCTCACTTCCTGTCCGGCGGGACCGGCTCGGCCGAGCAGGAGCGTCAGTACGCGCGCTACTACTCGGCGATAGCGACCCGGAGCCGGAGCCGGACCACCCCGCACCTCACGACGTACACGCTCCGTCCCGAGGTCGGCCGGGGATCGATCGAGGTGACGCGGCTGCGGGGATCGTTGCGGGTGATCCGGTACGACGTGGGCTTCACCGCCGATCACCGGGTCGGCTATCACTTCCCCGGGGACCGCTTCGAGCTGGAGGTCTGCCTCGACGGCCGGCTGCGCATAGCCGAGGACGAGGCGGGAGGGGCGGACCTGGGCCGGTTCTCGTCGTCACTGACGCCCCCGCGGCCGACCAGGGGAATGATCACGCACCCCGCGGGCCGGTCCTATCGCGGTCTCTCGCTGACCGGGTCCCGTGACGCGCTCTCGCCGTATCTGGGGAGCGTCGGCACCGGGGCGTTCGCGTCGGCGCTGGAACGGCTGGACTCGTCCGGGGGCGCCGACCTCTACCTCGGGCGCGGAGCACGCCTCCACGGTCTGCCGGGCCCGCTGGCGGACATCTTCGGATCGCGTGCCGAGAGCCCCGGCGGGATCCTGCTGATGGAGTCGCGGGTGATGGCGGCCCTGGCACTGCTCGTCGACGCGGCGTCGGCGCGCGAGCACCACGACGGGCTGGACGACCACGAGGCGGAGGCACTGCGCCGGGTCCCGCTGATCCTGTGGCGGGAACGCCACGACCCGCCCGCCCTCGCCGAGGTCGCCGGTGAGCTGTCGATGAGCCCGAAGCGCCTGGCCCGCGGTTTCAAGGCGCTGTTCGGCGTGACACCGTTCGAGCACCACCGCCGCCGTTGCCTCGAACGCGCCGCCGAACTGCTCCTGGAGACGGACTGGACGGTCGAGCGCATCGGACACGAAGTGGGATACGCGTCGGCCGGCAACTTCGTCTACGCCTTCCGCCGACGCCTCGGGACGACCCCCGCCGCGTACCGGCGCGGGCACACCTGACCGCTCCGTCCGGATCACCGCGCGCCGGGGAAGGAGTCCGGCGGCATGGACCGCGGCCGGGCGGGACGCGGCTCTTCCCGCGGCGGGCGCCCCGCCGCCCTGCGGCGAAGACCTCACCGCTCGCGGCGTCGTCCGGAACCCCATGCGGCGCGCCGGGAGGGCTTCCCGCCACCGGGGGCGCCCGCACCGGACACCGCCGCTCCTTCCGGGCGGCCGGGGCGGACCCCGGCGCGGGCCCGCCGGCCGTGGGCGACGGGCCCGCGCCGCTCGCTCCACATGAGCCGGTCCCCCGCTCCACACCCGGTCCGGGCCCCCGGCGCGACGATCGGTGCGGACCGCTTCCCGGCGGCCCGCACCGACCGCCCCTGGAAGAGGTCCGGACCCCGTGTCTCCCCGTGTGCCGCACGACCCGCGTCCGGCCGCCCGCTACCGCGGCGCGGTCCACCCGGCCGGCCACGGCGGTGCCGTCGCCGCCGGAGAACACCGGGAGGTCCCGGCCCCCGGCCCGGTCCGCGGGGCACGTCACGCCGGCCGCGAGACCTTCGCCGACCGGGAAGGAGCCCCCGCCCTCGCGCACGGCCCGGCACCGGCACCGCCCGAGGGGCGCGTGAAACGGCAGATGCCGCTGGTCATCTCCTGCACGGCGACCTTCCTCCTGCTGGCGTACGCCACGGTCGTGACCGTCGCGATGCCGGTGATCGCCGCCGATCTCCGCACCGGCTTCGCCACCCTGCAGTGGGTCATCGACATCTACACCATCGCCCTGGCCGCGCTCCTCGTCCCGCTGGGCACCCTCAGCGACAGGATCGGCAGGCGTTCCCTCCTCCTGTGGAGCCTCGTCGCGTTCGCCGCCGCCTCGCTCGCCTGCGCCTCGGCCCCCGGCGTCCTCGTGCTCGTCCTCGCCCGGCTGGTGCAGGGGACCGCCGCCGCCGCGCTGTTCGCCACCACCCTGCCGCTGCTCGACGCCTCCTACAGCGGCCGGGCCAGGCACCGTGCCTTTGCCGTCTGGGGGGCCGTGTCCGGACTGGCCGCCGCCGTCGGCAACGTCTCCGGCGGACTGCTCTCCGCCCTCGGCTGGCGCGCCGTCTTCGCCGCCGCCGTCCCCCTCGCGCTCGCCGCCGCGGTACTCACCGCGGTGTTCCTGCCCCGCGACCGGCCGGGCGGGCGCTCCCCGCTGAACGCCACCGGAATGGTCCTGCTCGGGGCTGCCGTCGGCGGACTCGTCGCCGCCACCCTCGTGTTCGCCGAGCACGGCCCCCACATGACCGCGACGACGGTTCTCGTGGCGTGCGCGTGCCTGGGCACCGTGTTCGTCGTCCATGAACGCCGCCGCCCGGACCGGGCGCTCATCGGCCCGGCGCTGGTCCGCAACCCCGTCTTCCGCACGACGGCCGTGGTCGCCGCCGCGTACTACTTCGCCGCCTTCGGCACGCTCCCGGCCGTCTCCTTCTGGCTCCAGGACGCACACGGCCTGGCCCCCGCGGCCGTCGCGCTGGTCCTCTCCGCGCAACCGGTGGCCTTCTTCCTCACCTCCGCGCTGTCCGGTGCCCGCCTCGGCCGGCTGGACCGGCGCGTCCCCTTCACGGCCGGTCTGGTGATCTGCGGTTCCGGATGCCTCGGCCTCGCACTGCCCGCGCTGGCACCCGGATGGCAGAGCATCCTGGCCGCGCTGGTCCTCACCGGTGTCGGCTCCGGGATCATCTCCCCCGTGCTGCCGGCCGCCGCCATGGACGGTGTGGCCCCGTCCCGGACGGGCGTCTCCTCCAGCGCGGTCAACGCGGCACGCCAGTTCGGGATCAGCCTCGGCATCGCCGCGTGCGCCGCCGCCGTACGCGTCCACCGGTCCGGTGACGACCCCGCCCGGTGGCCCCGCGCCCTGGTCACCATCGCCCTGGCCACCGCCCTGGTCTGCGCCGGGGCAACCGCGGCCGTGCTCCTCGGCCTGCGCCGCCGCCCGTCGCCGGACACGCCCGCGTAGCACCGTCCGGGCCCGGAGGGGAATCCCCCGCGCCCCGCGGCGGGCGGTGGCCCAAGCACCACCACCACCGCGGCGGCCGACGGCCCCCTCCGCCCCGGCCGGCGCGCGCCGGGACGGGGAGGACGGCGCGGCCGGAGCCCGCGATCGACCGATCACACCGGGCCGCGACCCCCGCGGTCCCGCCGCAGCACCGGGGGAGAGGGCATCGGCCCCGGCTCCCCCCGACACCGGCTACCAGGAAGGCCCTCCATGGACACCTCCGCCGACCCGGCCCCCACCAACCCCGCTTTCCTCAGCGACAACATGGCGGGGGCCTCGCCCGAGATGGTCCGGGCCGTCGCCGACGCGGCTGCCGGACAGGCCCCGCCGTACGGCAGGGACACCCTGACCGAAGCCGTCCGCCGCCGACTGAGCGCCGTATTCGAACGGAAGGCTTCCGTCTTCCTGGCCAACACCGGATCCGCCGCCAACGCCCTGGGCCTGGCCGCCCTCACCCGGCCGTGGAGCGGCGTGCTGTGCCACCCGGCCAGCCACATCAACAACAGCGAGTGCGGCGCTCCCGAGTTCTTCACCGACGGCGCCAAGCTGCTCGCCGTTCCGGGCGACGACAGCAAGATCGACCCCGACGCCCTGGAGCGGGCGGCGCGCCACCGGGCCGGTGATGTGCACAGCGTGCAGCCGTCCGTGCTGAGCATCAGCCAGGCCACGGAGAGCGGCAGCGTCTGCACCCTCGGGGAGATCCACCGCCTGGCCGGCATCGCCAAGGACGCCGGCCTGCGCGTCCACATGGACGGTGCGCGCTTCGCCAACCCCCTGGAACACTCGGCGCCACCCCCGCCGAGATGAACTGGAAGGCCGGCGTCGACGTGCTCTCGTTCGGGGCCACGAAGAACGGCGCGATGACCGCCGAAGCGATCGTCTGCTTCGATCCGGCACTGACCGGCGAACTCACCTTCCGCGTCAAGCGGGCCGGGCAACTCGCCTCCAAGATGCGCTTCCAGGCCGCCCAGATGCAGGCATACCTCACCGATGGCCTCTGGCTGCGCAACGCCCGCCGGGCCAACGCCATGGCCGCACGGCTCGGCGACGGCCTCAAGACCATGGCCGGCACCGACCTGCTGGCCACCCCACAGGCCAACATCATCTTCTGCCGCCTGCCCGAGCAGACCATCGACGCACTCCTCGCGGAGGGCTACACCTTCTACCGGGGCGCTGGGGACCGGGGATCGTCCGGCTCGTCGCCGCCTTCTCCCACACCCCTGACGGCATCGACCGGTTCCTCGACGCGATCCGCCACCACGCCCGCTGACCCCGCGGCCACGGACCGCTCCGGCGCACGGCGGGCATCACACACCAGGGCCTCCGGGCACCGCGGGACAGCCGGTCCGGTGCGCGGGAGCGGCCCCGCGCGCTCAGCGCTGACGTGCTCAGGGGCCCGGCCGGGGGAACGTACCGCCGACGGCCCCCGCCCCGCCCGCACAACCGGCTTGGCCTCCCGGACAGCTCCATTGCAGGATGTCCGCAGGATCCCGGACGGGACACGCCCGTCCGCCCGGACATCACCCCGAGGAACCCATGCACTCCCGCTTCGACGACACCGCCTGGCGCTACGGCCCGCTGGCCACCCTGTTCTACGAACTCGACAAGCCGGTCGGCACCTCGTTCGGAGACGTCGAGTTCTACGCCGACCGCCTGCGGAACGTGTCCGGCCCCGTCCTGGAACCCGCCGTGGGAACCGGCCGCGTCCTGATCCCCCTGCTCGAACAGGGGCTGGACGTACGCGGATACGACACCTCGGCCGCCATGCTGGAGCAGTGCCGCCTCAACTGCGCCCGGCGCGGGGTGCGGGCCGAACTGTCCGAGGGCGACATGACCACGCACCACGCCCCGGGGGCCTACGAGGCGATCGTGATCCCCACGGGGTCCTTCGCCCTGCTGCCCGATCAGGCGAGCGCGCGGACCGCGCTCGCCGCCATGCACGGGAACCTGGCCCCGGGAGGACGGCTGATCGTCGACGTCGAACCGCCGTCCACGGGCACGGCCCCCGACGACGGACCGGTCCGCCACCACTGGAGCGGCGACAACCTCATCACCCTCACCACCTGGCGCACCCACGTGGACCCGGTCGCCCAGCGCACCACCCGCTGGCTCCGCTACGAAGCCTGGCGGAGCGGCGCCCTGACGCGCACCGAACTCCAGGTCTTCTCCCTGCTGTGGTTCGGGCTGGCCGAGTTCACCGCCATGCTGCACCGGGCGGGCTTTGCCCGGGTCGGTGTCCACGGCGGCTACCGGGCGGGCACCGCGCCGACCGCCGCGGACGACGTGTGGACCTTCGAGGCCACCCGCGCGTAGCGAACCCGCCCCCCGTTTCCCACCCGCCCCCGGACGAACCCGGCGGGGCCGCCGCGGAGCGCGCGCTCAGGCGGAGGACGCGGCCGGGACCCGCATGCCGAGCCACTGCTCGGCGCCCCGGGCGGGGAACCGCACCACCTCGGCGAACCCCGGTTCCGCCACGAGACGCGTCGAACGGACGTTGCCGGTACGGGTGGTGGGCACCACCGGCTCGCCGGGACGGACGCCGCCGGACCGGCCGAGTGCCACCGCGCACGCCTCGGCGGCGTAGTCAAGGCCGCCGCCCGCGCCCTCGGCGCAGCCCCCGCCCCCGACCCCGGCGCCTCCCCTCCAGCGCGTCACCACCGCGCTGAACCCCTTCATCCGCACCGGACAGGCCCAGGGCGACGTCCACCCCGGCATCACCCTCGCCGGCCTCCACCCGCTCCTCGGCAACGCCCCCACCCGGCGCGCCCCCGACACCACCGCCCGCCGGCTCACCCTCGTCCTGCCCGGCCTCACCACCCGGGCCCGCCCCGGCACCGCCATGCGACACCGGACGAAGCCCGGGCCCGCCCGCCACCGCGGCAGGACGCAGACACCGCGCGCACCGTCCCCTCCGGCGCCACCGGCACGGCCGGACGGGGAGCCAAGGACGCCCGCCCGCGCCACGACACGGTTCACCGGGCTCCTCACCGCCGGCCGCACCCCGCCGGCCCCCGGCTTCGCGGACTCCACCACGAGGACTTCACCGACCTCACCGCGCCCCGGGAGGAACCGGCCGGCCACGACGGCCGCTCCTCCCGCCCGGGCACCTCCTCCACCGGGAGCGCGGAACACCGGACGGCCGCCGCGCTCGGCGCGGTTCACCGCGCGGTTCACCGGGCCCACCGGTTCGCGCGCCGACGAATCCGAACGGCTCGACCGACGGATCCGGCCGCGCCCCGCTCCAGCCCCGCCCCGCCGGGCCCGCCGACGGCCCGCGACGACCGCTGAGCCCGGACGGGCTGCGGACCACCGCGTGCGCGCGGGCGGCCCGCCCCGCAGGGCCCGGGGGCACGCCCGCGCACCCGGAAACCGGCGGCGCCCCCCGTGGGACGCGCGGCCGCGCCTTCCCCATTCGCGCGACCGGTCCGCGGCACCGGGCAGAATGGGGGCGATCACCAACCCCCAGGAGACGGACGACCCATGGAATTCCGCGACGACGTGGATCTTGATGCCTCCCAGGTCGATGACCGCGGCAGCGGCGGCGGCCGCATACCCGGAGGCGGGCTCACCATCGGCGGCGGCCTCGTCGGCGTCGTCGTCCTGGTCGTCGCACTGTTCCTGGGCGTCAACCCGGCCAATCTCCTGAACGGCGACGACTCGGCCCCCGCCGCCTCCCAGCCGGGTGAGAACCTGAACGAGAAGTGCCGCAAGGGCAGCGACGCCAACCAGTCGGAGAAATGCCGCGTGGTGGGCGTCGTCAACAGCATCCAGCGCTACTGGCAGGGCGCTCTTCCCGAGCACTTCCAGCAGACCTACAGCAAGGCCGGCACCACCCTGGTGTCCGGCACCTGGAGCACCGGATGCGGCCGGGCCACCTCCGCCATGGGCCCGTTCTACTGCCCGGCCGACCGCGGCGTCTACCTCGACCTCGGCTTCTTCCGGGAACTGGAGGACCGCTTCGGCGCCAAGGGCGGACCCTTCGCGCAGGCGTACGTCATCGGCCACGAGTACGGGCACCATGTGCAGAACCTGCTGGGCACCATGAACCGCGCCGGCCGGGACCGTACGGGAGCCGACAGCGGCTCGGTCCGGCTGGAACTCCAGGCCGACTGCTACGCCGGCGCCTGGGCCAAGAACGCCGTCACCACCGGCTTCTTCGAGGCACCGTTCACCGACTCCGACATCCGCGAGGGCCTCGACGCCGCGGAGGCCATCGGCGACGACCGCATCCAGGAACGCACCCAGGGCCGCGTCGACCCGGAGAGCTGGACCCACGGCAGCTCGCGGCAGCGGGTCCACTGGTTCACCACCGGGTACACCACGGGCTCCCCGGCCCGCTGCGACACCTTCACCGGCGCCGTCTGACCCGTCACCAGGACCCCGGCCGGTCCTCCCGGACCTCGAAGCCCGTCGCACCCCCTGAACCCGGACGGTGCGACGGCCACCGGGCTCCGCCCGGTGGATCACCGGCGGAGCCCGAGCCGGACCACTTCGGCGGTGACGGTGCGACGGAGGACATGGGCCCGCTCACCGTGAGCGGCGGCCACGCACCCCCCCGGCCGCGGTGGAGGCGGACGGCTGCCGCGCGAACGAGAAGCACCAGCCCCTCCCGCCGGCGCACCCGCCCCTCCCGCCGGGCAGCCCACTCCGCGCACCCGCACGACGCCGCACCCGCACGACGCCGCACCCGCGCCACCCCGCGCACCGCACCCCGGCCGCACACCCTCGCCGCGCCCCCGCCGCCGCGGGGAACCACCGGCGGCGGAGCCCGACGAACGCGGCCCCGGCCGCGAAGCCGCTGACCCGTGTACGGCGTTGCTCCTGGGAGCACGCCCCCAGGAGTTCCCGAACGACCCCGCTGAATCAGGAGCCTGCTCACTGTCGGGGACCACACCGCCGAACCTACTGTTCCTGCTCCAGGAAGACGTACGACGTGCCGCCGCCCGGCCCAACGGCAGGAAGACGGCACGTCAGGGAGTAAGGAGTCACTGTGCGACCGAAGGTCCGGACCACGCTGCGCTGCGCCCTGGCAGCCGCTGCGGCAACCGGTTTGACCGTTTCCCCGGTGGCTCAGGCCAACCAGACCACCCGCGCCGGAACCCGGCCCCCCACGGTGCGGGCAGCGCACCTGGAGCACATGACCATTCCCGACATCCAGCGCGCGATGGCCCATGGACGGCTCACGTCGCAGCAGCTCACCGATCTGTACCTGAAGCGGATCCGCCGGCTGAACCCCGGGCTCAGGGCCGTGGTCACGGTCAACCCCGACGCGAGGGACATCGCCCGGGCCAGCGACCAGACGCGCCGAACCCACGGGGCACGGGGGCCGCTGGAGGGAATCCCGGTGCTGCTGAAGGAGAACATGAACACCGCCGACCGCCAGCCGACCACGGCCGGTTCGACCGCGCTCCTCGGCGCGCGGCCGGACCGGGACGCGCAGGTGGTGAAGCGGCTGCGCGCCGCCGGAGCCGTGATCCTCGGCAAGGCGAACATGACGGAGTGGGCCAACTTCCGTGACCCGTACGCCGTAGCGGGCTGGAGCGCGGTCGGCGGGCTGACCCGGAACCCGTACGTCCTGGACCGCAGCGCCGCCGGGTCCTCCAGCGGTTCGGCCGCCGCCGCTGCCGCGAACCTCGCCACGGTGACGCTCGGCACCGACACCGGCGGCTCCATCGTCGACCCGGCGGGCCTGACGTCCACCGTCGGCATGCGCCCCACGCTGGGGACGGCGAGCCGGACCGGCATCGTGCCGATCTCCTCCCGTCACGACACCCCGGGCCCCCTGGCCCGCAACGTCACCGATGCCGCCCTCACCCTGTCCGTGATCAGCGGCCCCGACCCCGCCGACCCGGACACCGCCACCGCCGGGACCCTGCCCGCCGACATCGGCGGATTCCTGGACCGGGGCGCGCTGCGCGGCAGGCGCATAGGCGTGTGGCGCGCGGGCCACACCGGCGTGGACCACGACGTCGACCGGGTCTTCGAGGCGACCGTGCGCGAACTGGAGGCGCTGGGCGCGACCGTGGTCGAGGGCGCCGACGTGACCGAACCGGAGGAACTGCTCAGCCACCTCCTGCCGGCGCTGCTCTCCGAGTTCAAGCACGACATCAACGCCTACCTCGCCGCCACGCCCGGCTCCCACCCGAAGGACCTGGCCGGCCTCATCGCGTACAACGAGAACCACCCCCGCGCCGAACGGATGGACTGGTTCGGGCAGATGTACTTCACGGAGGCGCAGAAGAACGGCGCCGGCCTGGAGGATCCGGCGTACCGGGCACATCGTGCCGCTGCCACCGGCCTCGCCCGCCGCTCGATCGACGACGTGCTGAGGACGAAGAGGCTGGACGCGATCGTCACCCCCACCGCCCTGCCCGCACCGGCGGCCGACCACCAGTTCAAGGACGGGGACACGAACCCGTTCGCCAGCACCACCAACAGCTCCGTCGCCGCGGGCTACCCCCAGATCAGCGTCCCCGCCGGATACACCGCCGAGGGACTCCCGCTCGGCGTGACCTTCCTCGGCACCAGGGCGAGCGACGCCCGACTCCTCGGCTACGCGTACGCCTTCGAGCAGGCGACGCAGGCCCGGAGGACGCCGCGCTACCTGCCCACCACCGGCTGAGCCCGCCGTCCCCCGCCGCCGCCCGCCCCCGTCACCCGTGCTCGCCCGCCCTCACCAGACCCACCTCGTAGGCGGCGATCACCGCCTGCGCCCGGTCACGGACCCGGAGCTTCGCGAAGAGCGCGGTGATGTGGTTCTTCACCGTCGACGGACTGATGAACATCTCCGCGGCGATCGCCGTGTTGCCCAGGCCGGTGGCGATCAGCCGCCACACCTCGCGCTCGCGCGGCGTCAGCCCGGCCAGGACGCCCGCGGGCACGGCCCCGGCGGCGGGCTCCGCGGGGTGCCGCGGGACCGTCACGTACGAGGAGATCAGACGGGTCAGCAGGCGCGGGGCGACCACCGCCTCGCCGGTGCGGACCACGTGCAGCGCCGTGACCAGTTCCTCGGGCGAGACGTCCTTGGGCAGGAAGCCGCAGGCGCCCGCGCGCAGCGCGGCCACCACGTACTCGTCCAGGTCGAAGGTGCTCAGCGCGAGGACCCGGCAGTCCGGCACCTCCCGGGCGAGCCGTCCCGTGGCGGCGATGCCGTCCAGGCCCGGCATCCGGATGTCCATGACCACGACATCGGGCCGCAGCCGCCGCGCGAGTTCCACGGCCCGCGCGCCGTCGGCGGCCTCGCCGACGACCTCAACGGTGGGTTCGGGCCCGAGCATGAGCACCAGACCATGGCGTACCAGGAGTTGGTCATCGGCGATCAGCACCCGGATGACCGAGGGACCCGCCGCCCCCGCCCCGCTCCCACCGTCCGCCGCCCCGCTCATCGCGGCGCCCCCTCGTCCGCCGGCAGCGGCAGCCGGGCCGCGACCCGGTAGCCCCGGCCCTCGCGCCGGCCCGTCTCCAGCGACCCCCCGTGCAGCGCGACGCGTTCACGCATGCCGATCAGGCCGTACCCGCAACCGGCCACGGACACGAAGCCCTCCGCCGTCCCGTCCCCGCCGTCCACCACCTCCACCGTCGTCTCACGCTCCCCGTACGTGAGACACACACGCGCACGGGCACCGCTCCCGGCGTGCTTGCGGGTGTTCGTCAGCGCCTCCTGCACGACACGGAACACCGTCAGCTCCATACCGGCAGGCAACTGCCGTAAGACGCCCCGCACTTCGAACTCCGTGGGCAGGCCCGCCGCACAGGACTCGGCGACGATCCGCTCCAGGTCCGCGACGCCCGGATGGGGCACGGTCGTCATCTCCCGCGCCTCCCCGTCGGCCCGCAGCACGTCGAGGAGCTGCCGCATCTCGTGCAGCGCGGTCCGGCCCAGGCCCTCCAGGGTGACGAGGGCATCCCGCACGACCTCCGGGTTCCGGTCCAGATTGGCGCGGGCACCGCCCGCCAACAGCCGCATCGTCGTGACGTGATGGGCGACGATGTCGTGCATCTCGCGGGCGATACGGCGCCGCTCGTCGGCCACGGCCCGCTCGGCCAGCAGCCTGCGGTTCGCCTCCACCTCCTGCTGCCAGCGATTGACCACGAGCCCGGCCACGACCACGAACAGCACACCTACGCAGTTCCCCGCCAGATTCAGGAACGAGGCCCGCGACCAGGGCACCTGCCCGGCCAGGGGCAGCACCGCACTCACCAGGGACGCCGGCACGTACACGGCCGGACCCCGCAGACGCACGAGGGAGTAGAGGGCGACGATCATGGCGGCGTTGAAGCCCTGCCCCACCGGCCAGCTCAGATGGACGGCGAGCCCGACGGCCAGGACGGCGACGAAGGTGAGCACCGGGGCCCGCCGCCGAAGGAGGAGCACCAGGACGGACACCGCCATCAGCAGACAGCCGGCCACGGGGACGAACCCCTGCACATCCTGGCTGGTGAGGACGAAGCCGATCAGGTCCAGAGCCGCCGCACCGACCGCGACGAGGGCGTCGTCACGGGTCCGGGGCAGGCTCTCGCCGGAAAACGTCCTGCTCCGCCCCGCGACGGGCGCGGCAGGGATTGGGGGCATGGTGTTCCTTCCTCAGCCCTTTCTCGACACCTCGACATACATTCTTCCCGGGCTCCGGCCCACGTCATGGGGCCCGAGGACGATCCCGCCCTGGGAGCAGGATCCCGGTCGGCGCCCCACGGCACCGCACGGCCGGCCACCCTCCGCGCCGAGCCCCGCACCGGGCCCTCCCCCCACGCCCCGCCCGCCCGGAGGCGCCGGTCCGCGCACACGCCGCGAGGCCGCTCTGCGTACGGGCCCGGGCGACCCGTGTCGGCCACAGCACGCGCCCCGGCCCGCTACCGGCGAGCGCACACCGGGTCCGTGTCCGGCAGACGGCCGCCGGCGAGATAGGCGTTGACCGCGTCGTCGACGCACGCGTTGCCGTAGAGGCCGTAGAGCCCGTGCTGGTCGGCACCTTCGAGGGTCAGCAGACGTGAGCCGGTCAGCATCCGGTGCAGGGCGACGCTGTCACGGTGCGGCGTGCGGGGGTCTCCGGTGGCGGAGAGGATCAGCACCCGCGCACCGACGCGCACCTCGGTGGGCGCCTCGCGCGGAGCGCCCCAGAAGGCACAGGGGCTGATGTTGCCGAGCAGCGGACCGAGCAGCGGGTGCCCGGCGCGCCCGGCCTCGATCCGGCGCCAGTAGTACTCGGGACCGCGCGGCGCGGCACGGTCCGCGCACAGGACGGCCTGCGTGGCGCTGCCGCTCGGTGATCCCTGCGGGCCGAACAGCAGCCGCAGCAGCGCGGTGGCGGGGGCCGAGGGGGTGACCGGCAGCCCCTCGGCGGCCTCCGCGAGCATCGCCATCTGCTCGGCGAGGGCCGACCGCTGCCGGTCGGAATCGCCCACGAGACCGATGAAGAACAGCACCGGCACCCGGGTGTCGTCGAGCCGGAAGACCTCGTCGCCGGTGCCGACGACGAGCGGGCGGGCCGCCGCGGTCGCCACGGTGCGCAGGATTCCGGCGGTCACCTCCTCCCGGGTCCGCCCGAGCCCGTACGTGCCGTGGCGCCGTGCCGTCCAGCGCGCCCAGTCGGCGAAGGCCCGCTCCTGCCCGGGCAGTTGGTTCGGCAGGAGCGCGGGGCCGGAGTGGCGCGGATCCGGCGCGCCGTCCAGGACCATCCGGTCGAAGCGACCGGGGAACATCTGGGTGTACACCGTGCCGAGGTGGGCGCCGTAGGACAGACCGACGAACGAGATCCTCCGCTCGCCGAGCGCGCCCCGGACCACGTCCAGGTCCCGGGCCGCGTCGCGGGTGCCCGCGTACGGCAGCAGGTCGCCGGCCGCCGCCCGGCACCTGGCGGCGAGGTCCCGGTGGAGGGCGACCTGGCGTTCGAAGGAGGCGCGGCCCGACCCGGCGGAGAGAAGCCCGCCGACCGGCCAGCCGCAGTCGATCTGCCCGCTGCGCCCGACGAAGCGCGGGTCCAGCCCGACGATGTCGAAGCGGGCGGCGGTCTCCTTGAGCGCGGTGTGCACCCGGGGCGGCGCCCCGATCGTCGGTGCGCCGGGACCGCCGTCGTTGAGCAGCAGCGCACCGATCCGGTGGCGGCCGTCGGTGGCCCTGATCCGGGAGAGCGCCAGCGTGACGGTGCGCCCGCCGGGGTCGCCGTAGTCCAGCGGCACCGTGACCTCCGCACAGCGGGCACCGGCCCGTTCCAGCGCCGCGCCCTCCCGGTCGTCCGGGCCCAGGACGCAGCTGCGCCAGTCAAGACGCTGCCCGTAGTAGCGTCCGAGCCCGTGAACGGCGCCACCCACCGGGGCGGCCGGGCCGACGGTGACGGCCAGACAGGCCGCGAGCGCGAGGCCCGCCATGACGGTACGCCGACCGGCGCGGGGCCGCCGGGCCGCGGGGGCGGTGCGCCGGTAGCGGGGGCCGGCCATGACGACTTTCCGGCGGCGTGGTTTCTCCATGGGAACAGCAGAACAGCCCCGGTGCTGGAATCATCGGCACGGCGGCCGGGGAACCGACGGAATCGCCCAACCGCCGCCACCGCACACTCGCAGGAGACGGAACGGGAGTGGCAACCGCAGAGCGGAGCACACGCACACCAACGGACGTCCACCCCCGGCGGCATGATGCCGGCCGGCCCTGCCCGCGTCGGCCGCGGCCCCGTCCGGCGCCGGGCGAAGGGCACGGACGCCGGTGCCGTCGCGGCACCGCCCGGGGCCGCCCGTTCCGACGCCCGGCAGGCACCCCGAGCCTCCCCACGGGCCGCGTGGCCTTCGTTGCAAAAGGGAGCGAAAGGAAATCCGCATGACTACGAAACAGCCCAGGACCGAGCTCGACGCACGCTACAGCTCCGCGCTCGACCCGCGCCCGGGCACCAAGGACGTCACCGCCACCGACTGGGCCGAGACCGAGCGTCGGTTGCGGGCCGCCGAGATCTTCTGGATCACCACGGTGCGCCCGGACGGCCGGCTGCACGTCACGCCCCTGATCGCCGCCTGGCACGAGGGGGCGCTGTACTTCAGCACCGGGCCGGGAGAGCAGAAGGCGAAGAACCTGGCCGGTAATCCCCACTGCGCACTCACCACCGGGCACAACTCGCTCTCCGAGGGCCTCGACATCGTGATCGAGGGCACGGCCGAGCGGGTGACGGATCCGGCGCGGCAGAACGGGGCCATCGCCGCGTTCGAGGCGCAGTACGGGGACCACATCACCTCCCCGGAGGGGACCTTCCACGGCTTCGGCGACGGTATCCGCAAGGGCGACGGCCTGCTGTTCGCGGTGACACCCGGCACGGCGTACGGCTTCGGGCACGACGGCCGGGTGTTCAGCCACACCCGCTACACCTTCCAGGACCTGCCCGACGATTGATCTCCCGGTGGGCCGGCCCACCGTTTCCGCCATGTCCGCTCGCCCGGTACGCGGCTTCGGCACGCCCTCTTCCTCAGACCCCGCCGAGATGCCGCAGAACAGTACGAGACCGCCGTCGGCGCCGACGGCCCGGCCGACGGTCTCGCGGTACATGGTCCACATCACCCGGGGACAGCGGTGCAGCCCTTCCGCTCTCAGCGGCAGCATGCCCGTCCGCAGGTACGTTCCCGCGTCACCCCACTGCCCGGGCCCCGTCGTCCGGCCGAGGCAGCAGAACAGGACCACCGGCGCCCCGAACGCCCCCGAGTTCGAGGCAGCGACCATCCGGGGCCGGCCCGGGGCCGTCGCGCTCGACCCCCAGCGCTTCGTGCCGTTGGACGGCCGCGCGGCCTGCTTCACCGGAGTCCGGAAGCGGCCGCGCGCGCCGCCTCCAGCTCGGCCACCGGCCGCCCGACCCGCTTGTTCCGGACCCGCCCGAAGCTGTTGCCCCACATCATGTGCAGCTGGTCCGTCCCGCCGGAGGCCGGCACCACCTCCGGGACGTCGGACGAGCCGGCCCTGCCCGACAGGACGGCCACCCGCACCTCCCGGATGTCCGCCCGCGCGTGGCGGCGGAAGCCGAGCCGGAGCCGCTCGAAGCGTACGAAGCGGACGAAGCCGGGAGCGGCGGGCGGGGGCTCCGCATGCGGCAAGGACGACTTTCGGCAGTGTCGGGGGATCCGCCCGGCTGCGTACCGTCGTGCGGGTGAAGACAGAGTTCATCGACAGCAGGGTCCGGCGGGTCCCGCGTGCCCCCCGGCGTACCGCCCGCGCCGCCGCCCCCCGGGCCGTGCCGTCCGTCGTCCCCGGCGGCCTGCTGACCGTCGCCGCGGCGGCCTGCGTCGGGCTGAGCGCCGTCAGCCTGTGGTGGGCCCTGCCCGCGGCCGTGACGGCGTTCTTCGCCGGCCGGGAGCCGGGCGGGGCCGGGCCCGCGCTCCTGGTCCTCGCCGCGGTCGTCGCCGGCGGGGTGGTCGCGGTGGCGATGGTGCCGGCCTGGCTGCTCATGGCGGGGCGGTACGTCGCCGTGGTGTCGGTGGCGGCGATGCTGCCCTGGTTCGCCGGGCGGTTCTGGCGCCAGTACCAGGAACTCGTCCGGGCCGGCTGGGAACGGGCCGGCCGGCTGGAGCGCGAGCAGCGACTCGTCGCTGAGCAGGCACGCTCGCGGGAACGGGCCCGGATCGCCCAGGACATGCACGACGTCATCGGCCACGACCTGAGCCTCATCGCCCTGTCGGCGGGCGCCCTCAAACTGGCCCCGGGACTGGACGAGCCCCAGCGGGCGGCGGCGGGCGAGATCCGGGCCCGGGCGGCAGCGGCGGTGGAACGGCTCGGCGAGGTGATCGGCATCCTCCGCGAGGAGACGGACGAGGAACCGCCGCGGGCGTCCGACGCCGGCATCCCCCGCCTGGTCGACGACGCCGCAGCCGCCGGGCTCGTGGTCGAACTGCGGATCGACGGCGACGCCGACGGCTCGGGAGCGCCCGGGACCGTCGCGCGGGCCGCCCACCGCGTCGTTCAGGAGGCCCTGACCAACGCCGCCAAGCACGCGCCGCAGGCACCGGTGAGCGTGCGCGTGACGTACACCGCCGAGGAGACCGCGGTCCACGTCCGCAACGGCCGCGCCCCCGCACGCGGCGGTCCGGAATCCGTACCGGGCACCGGACGGGGCCTGACCGGGCTGGACGAAAGGGTCCGGCTGGCAGGCGGCACCTTCGCGTACGGTCCGTGCGAGGACGGCTTCGAGGTCACCGCACGGCTGCCGCACACCCCGTCCGCCCGCCGCCCGGCGTCGGCGGCACCCCGGGAGCCGGCACCGGCACTGCCCCAGGAGCACCGCCGCGCCCGCGGCCGGGCCCGGCGGGCCCTGGTGACCGCGATCGTGCTGCCCCTGGTGGCATGGGCGGCACTGAGCGCCGCACTCATGGGCTGGGACGTCCACTCCTCGCGGCAGTCCGTGCTGGACCCGGGCGACTACGCCCGGCTGAGGGTGGGACAGGACCGGGACACACTGCGCGGACTGCTGCCCGAACGCGAGACCACCCAACGGCAGGTGGGAGGCGAACCACGGGGGAACGGCGTCACGTGCGCCTACTACGCGATGACGGCGGACCGCTTCGACGACCGGTCCGGAGACGCGTACCGGCTCTGCTTCCGCGACGGCAGGCTGACGTCCAAGGAGGCACTGACCCCGTGAACCCGCCGCACCCGCCACGCCCGCCGCACTCCGCCCGTACCCCGCACACCCGCCCGGAAGGGAATGGTGACCGCCCGATGATCCGGGTACTGATCGCCGACGACGAGCCGATGATCCGCAGGGGCGTGCGCTCCGTGCTGTCCATCGACCCGGAGATCGACGTCGTCGCCGAGGCGGGCGACGGGCACGAGGCCGTGGAACTGGCCCGCCGCCACCGCCCCGCCGTCGCCGTGCTCGACATCCGGATGCCGGGGACGAACGGCATCGAGGCGGCGGCCGAGATCCGGCGCACCGTACCGCAAACCGCGGTGGTGATGCTCACGACCTTCGGCGAGGACGACTACATCCTCCGGGCACTGGGGGGCGGCGCCACCGGATTCCTGATCAAGTCGGGCGAACCCGAGGAACTGATCGCAGGGGTGCGCGCGGTGGCCGACGGCGCCGCCTATCTCTCACCGAAGGTCGCGGCCCGGGTCGTCGCCCATCTGTCGGAGACCGGGGCGGGCGTCCGGGCCGAACGCCGCGCCGCCGCCCGGGAACGCGTCCGTTCCCTCACCGCCCGGGAACACGATGTGCTCGTCCTGCTCGGCGGCGGGCTGTCCAATGGGCAGATCGCCCGGCGCCTCCACGTGGTGGAAGGCACGGTCAAGGCGCATGTGAGCTCCATCCTGGCCCGGCTGGGGGTGGAGAACCGCGCCGCCGCGGCGGTCGCCGCCCACGAGGCCGGAATCGTCCCGCCCGCGGCGGCCGGACCGCCGCCCGAGCGCTGAGGCCGCCGTCCGGGCGAGCGGCAGGAACGCCAGCAGCACGGCCCCGACCACCGCCGCCGCAAGAAGCGCACCGGCGAGCACGTCGTGCGGATAGTGCACGCCCACCACGACCCGCAGCAAGGCCGCGGCCCCGGCCAGCGGCAGGACGACGGCCATCAGACGGGGCCGCAGCGCGGCCAGCCCGACCGCGAGGCCGGCGGCCAGCGTGGCGTGGTTGCTCGGGAAGGACCAGTCGCCGGGCGGCGGGCACTCGGCCACCGCCTCCGCCGCACCGTCCAGGACCCGGCAGGGCCGTGCCTCGTCCACCACCAGCTTCACCGCCTCGCTGATCGCGTAGGCGAGCACGGTGCCGACGCCGGTGAGCACCGCGCCGCCCGACAGCCGGGCCTCCCCGCGCCGGACCGCGCCCCACCACACCCGGACCAGCAGCAGCCCGAGCACCACCAGGGTGCCCTCGGTGGCGGCCCCCAGCAGCGGCGCCGCCCACGACGGGGCATCCGCCACCGCGTCGGTCACCGACCGGTACACGGACACGGAGACACCGTCCCGCACCCGCACCGCCTCGTCCGTGCCCCAGCCGCCGGGCGCGAGCCCCACCACGCCGAGCGCCCCCGCCGCCAGGACGGCACAGGCGAGCAGCGGCCGCGCCCCGCCCTGCTCTCCCGCACCCCGGGCCCCGCCTCCGGTGCCCCTCATCGCTCGGTTCCGGGCCCGGCCCCCGGCCGCGCCTGCGCTCATCGCTCTCTTCATACGAGCGAACCTAGGAGCCGGACGCACGGCGAATCCCGGCCGAACGGAAGGCATCACCCCCGACTTTCGCCGGGTGCCGAACAGCGGCCCGCCCCGGCCCTGTTGCCCGACACGGCCGACCTGCACGCCACGCACACACGGGCGTCCCGGGGCCGTCATGACGGGGCCTCGAAGCGGTGCCGATGACGGACCGGGCCCCGGCCGGCCCCCGCGCGTACGCGCGAGAACCCCCCGCCCCGGGGCGGTCACCGCCCGGCCCCGCCGCGGAAGCCCCGGCTGCGCGGTCCGCCGTTGCCGGGGAGAGGGCCCGGCAACGGCGTCGGGCACGCCCCGCGCCCCGGCCCGCGGCTCCCTTCGCACCGTGCGGGGCTCGGGCCGCTCGCGGGACGTCAGTCCTGGACGAGCGGGGCCGCCGCCGGGAGCCGGGCGAAGGACGCGGCGAGGGCGCCTTCGTCGAGGGGCTGGTCGTGAAGGCGGTCGGCGAGGTGGTTCTCATAGGCGGTGAGGTCGAAGTGGCCGTGCCCGGACAGCCCGAAGAGGATGCTCTCGGCGTGTCCGGCCTCCTTGCAGCGCAGCGCCTCACGGACGACGGCGGCGATCGCGTGGGAGGACTCGGGAGCGGGGACGATCCCCTCGGTGCGGGCGAAGTGCACCCCGGCCGCGAGGCATTCGGTCTGGGGAAGCGAAAGCGCTTCGACGAGGCCGCGCTCGACAGCGGCGCTGAGCAGGGGGGCGATGCCGTGGTAGCGCAGGCCCCCCGCGTGCAGGGCGGGCGGCATGTAGGCGTGGCCCAGGGTGTGCATCCGCAGCATGGGGGTCAGCCCCGCGGTGTCGGCGAAGTCGTAGGCGATCTGCCCGCGGGTGAGGGTGGGGCAGGCGGTGGGTTCGACCGCGATGATCCTGGGCGGGGGCCCGGCGGCCGGGTGGAGGAAGGGCGCGATGAGCCCGCCGAGGTTGCTGCCGCCGCCCACGCACCCGATCAGCACGTCGGGGTGGTCGTCGGCGAGGGCGAGCTGTGCGACGGCTTCCTTGCCGATGACGCTCTGGTGCAGCAGGACGTGATTGAGGACGCTGCCGCCGGCGAAGCTGGTGGCGGGGTCGGCCAGGGCGAGTTCGGCGGCCTCGGAGATGGCGATGCCGAGGCTGCCCTCGCAGTCGGGATCGGCGGCCAGCGCGGCCCGTCCGGCGGCGGTCTCGGGGCTGGGACTGGGCACGCAGCGGGCCCCGTAGGCTTCCATGAAGGTACGGCGGTGGGGTTTGTGCTGGTAGCTGACCCTCACCATGAAGATCTGGACGGCGAGCCCGAAGAGGGCCCCGGCGTAGGCCAGCGAGGAACCCCACTGGCCGGCGCCGGTGTCGGTGACGAGCCGCCGGATGCCGGCCTGCTGGTTGTAGAAGGCCTGCGCGACGGCGGTGTTGGCCTTGTGGCTCCCGGTGGGGCTGCAGCCCTCGTACTTGTAGTAGATCCGGGCCGGAGTGCCGAGGGCGCGTTCCAGGCGGCGGGCCCGGAACAGGGGAGTGGGCCGCCACTGCGCGTAGGCCTGCCGGATCTGCCAGGGGATCTCGATCTCGGCCTCGTGGCTGGTCTCCTGCCGGGCGAGTTCCGGCGGCATGATCGCGAGGAGGTCGTCCGCGGTCACGGGCCGCCCGGTGACGGAATGGACGGGCGGAGCGAGACCGCCCAGGTCGGCGGCCAGATTGTGCCAGGTACGGGGGATGTCCCGTTCGCCGAGCAGGTACCTGGTGGTCGTGGTGTCCGGCATGGTTGCCTCCGGCGGTGGGCCGCGTGCGGGTCACAGGTCGAGGGTGACGTCGTAGGACGAGAGCCAGTCGTTGAGCCACAGGGCGAGTTCGAGGCCGCCGCGGTTGTAGGGCAGGCTGACGTCCCCGGGGTCCGCGGCGGCCACGCGCCGCGCCTTCTTCTGGTCGAGGAGCGGCAGGACGGGGGAGTCCCCGTCGGCCAGGACACCGGCGAGCCGGTGACGCAGCGCCAGCTCGTAGCCGGGGTCCTGGGTGGCGGGGTAGGGCGATTTGACGCGCCGCAGGATGGACGCGGGAAGCAGGTCGGCGACGGCCGCGCGCAGCAGGCTCTTCTCCCGGCCGTCGAAGGACTTCATCGCCCACGGGGTGTTGAAGACGTACTCGACCAGGCGGTGGTCGCAGAAGGGGACCCGCACCTCCAGACCGACGGCCATGCTCATCCTGTCCTTGCGGTCGAGCAGGATCTGGAGGAAGCGGGTGAGGTTGAGATGGGTCATCTCGCGCAGCCGCCGCTCACCGGGATCCTCGCCGGGCAGCACGGGCACGTCGGCGAGGGCTTCCCGGTAGCGGGCCTGCCGGTTGCCGGGGAGGTCGAGTTTCTCCTTGAGCCCGCTGTCCAGCAGGGACAGGCCGCTGAAGTAGCGGGCGGAGCCCGAGGTGTGCCAGGGGAAGGTGTCCGCCTCGATGGCGGCGGGGTTGCGGAACCACTGGTAGCCGCCGAAGAGCTCGTCGGCCGCCTCGCCCGACAGCGCGACGGTGGACTGTTCGCGGACGGCCTGGAACAGCAGGTAGAGGGAGGGCCACATGTCACCCCAGTAGGCCGGTGGCAGGTCCACGGCTCCGAGGACCGCCGCACGGACCGCCGGGTCGGACAGCCGCCCGCTGTCGAGGAGGACCTCGGTGTGATCGGCCGAGACATGACGGGCAAGTTCCGTGACGAAGGGTGCGTCGCGGGTCTCGCGCACGCCGTCGGCCTCGAACCTCTCGGCTCCGCCCGCGAAGTCGACGGAGAAGGAGTTCACCGGGCCGCCGCCCCCGGCGGCGAGGGCACGGGCGGCGAGCGCGGTCACCGCGGACGAGTCCAGCCCTCCGGACAGCAGTGTGCACAGCGGCACGTCGGAGACCATCTGCCGGGTGACGGCGTCCTCGAGCAGACCGCGCACGGTGGCGATGGTGGTGGCCAGGTCGTCCGTGTGCTCGCGGGCCTCCAGCCGCCAGTACCGGCGCCCATGGTGGCCGTCCCTGCCGACCCGGACGAGCTGACCGGGCCGCACCTCGTGCATGCCGTGGAAGACGGTTCGTCCGGGTGTCTTGAGCATGTCCAGCACCTCGCGCAGGCCGTCGGCGCCGACGGTCCGGGGCGCGAGCGGATTGGCGAGGATCGCCTTGGGCTCCGAGCCGAACAGCACGCCGTGCGGGGTGGGAAGGTAATAGAGCGGCTTGACGCCCATCCGGTCGCGCAGGAGGAGGAGTTCCTCGACGCGCGGATCCCAGACGGCCAGGGCGTACATGCCGTTCAGCCGGTCGGCCATACCCTCCCCCCACTCCAGATACGCGTGGAGGACGACCTCGGTGTCGCTGCGGGTGCGGAAGCGGTGCCCGCGGGAGGCGAGCTCGGCACGCAGCTCGCGGAAGTTGTACACCTCCCCGCTGAAGGTCATCGCGGCCAGCACCCGGCCGTCCTCCTCGGCCGTCATCGGCTGCAGGCCGCCCTCGGGGTCGATGACCGCGAGCCGCCGGTGCCCCAGGGCGGCGTGCTCGTCGAGCCAGACGCCGCCGTCGTCGGGACCGCGGCGGGCCATGGTGGCCGTCATCGCCTCGACGGTCGCCCGTTCCCGGGGCAGGCTGAGCCGGTAGTCCACCCAGCCGGTGATTCCGCACATGGTGATCAGTCCTCTCCACACGGGTGGCCCGCCCAGGAGCGGGCGGGCCGTCGGCGGTGTTCAGCCGCTCACCCGGTCATTGACGATCTTGATCAGGTCCCGTGGGGTCGGGGTCCTGCCCAGCACGTCCTCGGGCAGGACCACCCCGCACTGCCGCTCCAGCTTCACCACGGTGTTCAGCAGGGCGAGGGAGTCCAGGCCGAGTTCGGCGAAGGAAGTGTCGAGGTGCGCCTCGTCCAGCGGCACGATCTCCTCGTCGCCGGCGCACGAGGCGAGGATCGCGGCGAGGTCCTTGACGGTGAGTTCAGGCATGACGCGTCCTTTCCCGGCGCACTCGGCCGGAGGAGATTCGATGAGGGGAACGGGGCGCGGGCCCGCCGACCGGATCAGCGCGAGGAGCCCTCGCCGGCCGGGGCACGGAAGACGGCAGCACAGATGTTCCCGCCGAAGCCCAGCCCCACCTGCAGGGTGATGCCGCCGGCGTGCGCGACCGCCCCCCGGGCGAGCTGGGAATGAGCGTCCCCGGCGGCCGGGACCGGAGCGGGCAGCACGCCCTCTTCATGCGCGCGGGCCGTCGTCACCGTGTCCAGCAGCGGCGCGGCACCCATGGAATGACCGAACATCGGCTTGAAACCGTAGGCGGTGGCCCGCGGGCCGAGACGGCCGAGAACGGCCAGGTCCGCGTCGTAGCACTCGCGGGTGCCGGTGCCGTGGGCGTTGTAGTAACCGATGTCCGCCGCCCGGACACCGGCCCGCCGCAGGGCGTCGTCAACAGTCGTCAGAACGTGCCGGAAGGACGGCTCGATCGCGACGGGATGGAAGGCGTCGTTGGCCAGACAGGAGGAGACCAGCTCCAGATAGGGCTGCGCCTGGCGCGCCGGAGTCAGGACCAGCGCCGCGGCACCCTCACCGAGGACGAACCCGCGGGTGCCCTTCTGGAAGGGACGGCACACCTCGTGCGGGGGACGGTCGTGGATGAGCGGACCCACCGACGCACCGAGACGCATCTCCTCGCCGTCGAAACCCACATCAGCACCGGTCACGATGACGTCCGTGGCGTCGCCGCAGGTCAGCAGACGCTGCGCCAGGGTCAGGGCATGCAGCCCGGAGGAGCAGGCGGCACTGGTGACCACCGACGGCCCGGTGAACCCGTGCTTGATCATCACAAGGGCGGGCGGAGTCGTCCAGGTCTGTTCGACATAGGAACTGCGGGGACTGATCCACCCCGGGTCGAGGTAGCGGTTGCGGACGAGTTCGAGGTCGGCACGGGTCGTGGCGTGGACGATCGCGACACGCTCGCCGGGCGACCAGCCCCGGGTGAGGGCGTCCGCGACCGCCTCGTCCGCCGCGGCGAACGCGGCCCGCACGTACCGGGTACGGCCCACCTCCGGATCGCCGCCCTCGGGCACACGGGCGAACCAGCACGGGTCGGGGAACCGCCCGCCCAGACCACGGTGCAGCCGGGCACTGGACTCCCCCGTGGCCAGACCGGACCAGAGCTCCTTCATCCCCCAGCCGTATCCCGACACGGCTCCGATGCCGACGACGCCGGCGGCGGTGAGTTGCATGTCCACTCCTTGGGCACTCACTTGTGGGCGACGACGAGGCCGTTGGCACCGGGAGCCTCCACGACCAGCCCGACCCGTTCGACCGACCGGAAACCCGCATCGGCCAGCCAGCTCTCGTACTCGCGGCGCGTACGATTGGCGCCGCCGGCCGTGTGCACGAGCATGTTGAGACTCATCAGCGCGGCCGTCTGCGGTCCGGTGCCGTCGTCGTCGACGAACGCCTCGGCCACCACGAGTGCCCCGCCTTCCTCCAGCGCCCGCAGACAGAGCCCCAGAACAGCGCGGCAGCCCGGCTCGTCCCACATGTGCAGGATGTTGGAGACCAGCATCACGTCGTGACCGGCGGGCAGCTCACTCGCGGTGAGCAGGTCACCGTTCCGAGTCCCGATCCGGTCGGCGTACCCGTCACGGGCGATCCGCTCCCGGGCGAGCCCGCACACCGAGGGCAGGTCGTACACCGTCGCCGACAGCCCCGGATTGCCGCGGCACAGCTCCAGGCTGAAATCGCCCTGGCCACCGCCGAGATCGAGCAGCCTCCGGAACCGCGAGAAGTCGTACGACCGGGCCACGGCATCCGCGGTGAACGCGGACCCCGACGACATACCCCGCCAGAACAACGGCTCCCGCTCGGCGGCGTCGGCCGCGAACCGCCGCTCCGCCTGCGGAACGCGCCCCGCGGTACCGTCCGCGCGCAGCACGTCCAGCAACTCCGCCCAGGACCGGTACTGCTGCTGCTCCACCAGGCGGACGAAGTCCCCGAAGTAATGGGGACGCCCGGCCACCAGATACCCCGCGGCGAGCGGACTGTTGCCGTAGCCCGCAGCGGTGCGGTCGACGAGCCCGAACGAGGCACACGCCGCCAGCAGCATCCCCGCCGGCCGCTCCCGCAGACCGAGCAGCTCCGCACACCGGGCCACGGACAGCGGCCCGTGCGCCGCCAGGACGTCGAAGAGCTCCAGCCGCACCGCCGACGCCAGCACCTGGGACGCACGGAACCCGTCGAGCAACCGCATCAGCGGCATCGGCGTGGGCCCGGCGGCTGCTTCCCGCCCCGCCCCGGCACCCGGCACCACGGTGGCCACGGCCGGAGCCCCGATCCCACCGGTATGGCCGCTCACCGGCTCTGGGCGGGCTTGACGGCGAACAACTCCTCGCCCTCCTCCCGGAGCCGCCAGCCGCCCAACAGCTCACGGACCTCCGCCTCCTCACCGCCCAGCTTCATGTTGCTGACGATCAGCAGCCCACCCGGGCGCAGCGCCCGCACCAGGACCTCGACCTCGGCGACACTCACCTCCATGCCGTCGAAGAAGGCCAGATCGGCCTCACCCGCGGGCAGTTCCGCAAGCACGTCGACGGCCTCACCCGTCACACAGCTCACCCGGTCGGCCAGCCCCCGCTCACCCAGATGCTTCTGCGCCAGCTCCGTGTGGACCGGGTCACGGTCCACGGTGTGCACACGGGCCCCGGCACCGGCCAAGCAGGCGGCGGAGTACCCGAGCGAGGTGCCGATCTCCACGGCGGTGCGCGCACCCGCGTCGCCGGCCCACGCCGCCAGCCGCGCGCCGTCACCGAAGGGGTGAGAGCCGCATCCATGAGCCCGTTGGTGGTCGAGGGTGGCGTCCTTGAGATCCGACATCGGATCCTGCACAGCAGATCGCATGCGAAACCTTCCGACGATGAGAGACGCGGGCGCCCGCGCAGAGGACATGACGCCTGCGTGAGTTCAGGGGAAAGGCAGAAGGCCGCGGCGGACGCGTCGATGCCCGGCCGAACACAAACCCTCATCGGCCCTGCCACGACCACACAAACACCGTCACCGGCGGGCGGCACATTGAAGCGGCTGGTCAGGCGACACAGCCCGGCGCGCCGAACGAGCCGGACACGGAAAAACCGCAGCTCATCCACCCCGCCCATCCCCAGTACCCGCCCTTCCGCCCCGCCACGTCCGCGGAAGCAGCGCCTGATCCCCGGGACGGGGCCGCCGGGCGGACTGCCGACGACGGCAGCCGCCCCCCGCCGACCCGCGCCGCGGTGCCCGAAGCACTCCGGGCCCGCATGCGCGGCAGGACGAGCCGGATCATCCGGGCCGGTCCGAAGAGGTTCACGCCGATCTGCGCGCGGGCCCCCTCCGGGAGAACGTCCTTCAGGGCCCGGCAGGAGCCGTATCCGGCGTTGTTTGACGAGGACGCCGACGCGCCCCTCCGCCGCGATGACCCCGGCAACGGCCCCTCGGCCGAGGCGTCGTCGGCCACCCCGAGCGCGACGGTCCGCGGACCCCGGACGGTGAAGCCCTCCACACGCCCGCCATCGCCGCCCGCCTTCCGGACGTACCCTCGCCGGGCTCACCGGCCCCGGAAGGGGCGCCCGTGCACATCACCACCGAAACGGCCGCGACGTCCGCGCGGATCACCCGCACGGGAACATCGGCCACAGCACCCCGCCCCCGCTGGAAGCCGCGGCCGCCGCGCTGCCGCCGACCGGGACCGCCGTGCGCCGGGACCTGAGCGAGACCGGCTTCACAACCACCGCCGGCCTCCGCCCCCTCCTCGACACCGCCGCGCCGCGCACCCCGCCCCGCAGCACCACCGTGTACCGTCCCCAGCCCCCGCAGATGATTCCCCGAGCCTCGTCAGCAAGGAGGCCGGCACCGCGCCCGATCCGCAAGGGACCCGGCTCGCGGCCGGACGACTCATGCCAACAGGGCACCGGGAAGGGGAAGATGGGAGGGCCGGATAGCGTGACGCTCGTCCACTGACGGGGAGAGCGGGGGAGCGATGCGGATAGCGGTGACGGGCGCCGCGGGCGGGCGGCGCAGCCGCTCGCAGGCGGAGACGGCGTGGACGTCCTAGCGATGGCCGGGCGGAAGCCGCCCTCCGCGGCACTGCCGCCGCAGGCCGAGGCCGCCGTCGCCGACTACCCCGGTCCACCCGCGCTGCGCGCGGCGCTCACAGGCGTGGACACCCTTGTCCTTGTCTCCAGTGACGGGCCCGAGCACCCCCACGGGCGTTCCGGCCCCTCCCTCCCCGTGTGCGGCCCTCCGGGCCACCGCATGCCGGAGCACACCCGCGCACCGGACCCGTATGAGCCGGACGGCCCTCGCGCAGCCGCGGAACGGTCCCGCTCAGCCCTCGCGGACGCGGATGCCGGGGCGCCACCCGAGCATGCGGGAGATACCGAGTCCACTGGTGATCACCGACGGCAGGACGGACTGCGGCTGCACCGAACCGGCCCGGACGACGACCGAGAGCGAGGCCACCACCCGGCCCTCACCGTTCATGATCCGAGTGGCGATGGAATCGGCCCCGGCGGTCAGCTCCCCGCGCACCAGGGCACTGCCGGTACGCCGGCAGTCGGCCAGCTCCCGGCGGAGCGCGTCCGGGTGGACGACCGTCCGGGACGTGTAGCGGCGCAGCCCGGCGCCGAGGACCCGGCCCGACAACTCCGGCCCGGCATGCCCGAGCAGCACCTTGCCGACGCCCGAACAGTGCAGCGGCAGCCGCCCGCCCACCTGCGAGACCAGCCCGAGCGCCCGGCGCCCCGAGAGCCGCTCGATGATCACCGCCTCCTCGCCCTCCAGCACCGCGAGCTGCACGTGCTGGTGCAGAGCCGCGTACAGGTCCTCCATGAAGGGCTGGGCCATCGTCCGCAGCGACTCCGTCAGCGGCGCCAGCGTCCCGAGCCGCCACAGCCGCAGCCCGACCGCGAACCGGCCGTCGGGCCGCCGCTCCAGCGCACCGGCCTCCGTCAGCTCCAGCACCAGCCGCCGCGCGGTGGCATGCGGCAGCCCCGTCTTACGGGCCAGCTCCGCGAGGCTCAGCTCGCTCTCCCCGGGCCGGAAGGCGAACAGCAGCCCGAGGAGACGGGAGCTGACACTCCGGCCCGGCTCGTTCGTACGGGGCACGCGCCCTCCTCGCACTCGGCCGACGAGACACCCCGGTCCGCGGGCGGCTTCGCGGTGACGCCCTGGGGGACACCCGGGCCGATGCTCCGCCCGCCCGACCCAGAAGCGGGACCCATGTTCATTCAATGAACCATCATGCCCCGCACCGATGTGAGCCGTGCAACATGAACGACGCCGCGCCCGCACGGCCCGGCCCCCGAACCATCGCACCGGACCGTCGTACCGGAGCCCGCGCAACCGAGGAGCTTGAGGATGACAGCACGTACGACCGCCGCACCCAGGATCGCCATCCTGGGCGGCGGCATCGGCGGACTCGCCACAGCGGCGTTCCTGCGCCGCGAAGGGCTCACCAGCACGGTGTACGAACAGGCCCCCCGCCTCGCCGAGATCGGCGCCGGACTGGTCGTCGCCCCCAACGCCGCCCGCCAACTGCGCCGGCTCGGCGTCCTCGACACCTTCCGCGACCGCGCCGTACCCCTCGACACCGGCTGGGAGTTCCGCCGCTGGCAGGACGGCACCGTCCTCTCCTCGGAGAACCTGGCGGACGCCTGCCAGCACCTCTACGGCGAACAGACCTACACCGCGCACCGCGCCGACCTGCTCGCCGCCCTCCACTCCCGGGTACCCGCGGAGAACGTCCGGCTCGGCCGGGAGTGCGTCGGCCTGGACACCGCCGCAGCCGCGTACACGCTGCGCTTCGCCGACGGCAGCACGGCCACCGCCGACATCGTGATCGGCGCCGACGGCGTCCACTCCGTCGTCCGCGACACCCTCTTCGGCGCCGCACCCGCCACCTACTCCGGACTCTGCGCCTTCCGCGCCCTCGTCCCCGCCGAGAACGCCCCCGGATTCGCCCGCCGCCCCGCCCAGACCCTGTGGATCGGCCCCGACCACCACCTCGTGCACTACCCGGTCTCCGGCGGCGACCTGGTCAACCTGGTCGCCTTCGCCCCCGCCGGCGCCTACACCACCGAGTCCTGGACGGCCACGGCCACCGTCGAGGACTTCCTCACCGAGTTCACCGGCTGGGACCCCCGCCTGACCGGACTCATCCGCGCGGCAGGCACCCCCGGCCGCTGGGCCCTGCTCGACCGCGAACCGCTGACCCACTGGTCCGACGCCGGCATGACCCTCCTCGGCGACGCCGCGCACCCCATGTTCCCGTTCTTCGCACAGGGCGCCGCCCAGGCCATCGAGGACGCCGCCGTCCTCGCCGGCTGCCTCGCCCACGGCCTCGGCGACCCGGCCGCCGCGCTGCGCCGCTACGAAGGACTGCGCATCCCGCGCACCACCCGCCTGCAGACCGTCAGCCACGGCCGCGCCCACGTCAACCACCTCCCGGACGGCACCGAACAGCGCGCCCGTGACACCGCCTACGCCCGGCAGGACCCGCTCCTGGCCAACGGGTGGATCTATGAGTACGACCCGGAAACGGAACTGGACCCGATGGCCACCGCCCGGTGAACGTGCGGCAGAACCCACGGACCGCAAGGACGCCGCGGCCCCCCGGGGCCCCGCGTCCCGGCACGGCCGGAACCCCGACGGACGGGAAGACACGATGAAGTTCGCACACGAGACAATGCCCCAGCGAGTGGTCTTCGCCCCCGGCGAGTCCGCCGCCGCGGTGGCCGCCGAGGTCGCGGCGCTCGGCGCCCGCAAAGCCATGCTGATCGCCTCCGGCCGGGAAGCCGCCCTCGCCGACCCCATCGCCCGGGAGATCCCGGTCGCCGTGCGCCACCAGGAAGTCGTGATGCACGTACCGGTCGAGGTCGCCGCACGGGCCCGCGAGGCTGCCGCCGCCTTCGACGCCGACGTGCTGGTCAGCGTCGGCGGCGGCTCCACCACCGGCCTCGCCAAGGCCGTCGCCCTCACCACCGGCCTGCCCGTCATCGCCGTCCCCACCACCTACGCCGGCTCCGAGGCCACCAACGTATGGGGCCTGACCGAGGACGGGACCAAGACCACCGGCGTCGACAACGCCGTACTGCCCCGCTCCGTCGTCTACGACGCCACCCTGCTGGAAAGCCTGCCGGGCGAACTGAGCGTGGCCTCCGGACTCAACGCGATGGCCCACTGCGTCGACTCCTTCTGGGGACCCCGCGCCGACCCCATCGACCGGACCCTCGCCCAGGAGGGCGTCCGCGCCCTCGCCACCGCACTGCCCGCCGTCGCCGCCGACCCGGCCGGCCGGGAGGGCATCGAACAGACCCTGTACGGCGCCTACCTCGCCGCGGTCTCCTTCGCCGGCGCCGGATCGGGACTGCACCACAAGATCTGCCACGTGCTGGGCGGCATGTTCAACCTCCCGCACGCCCAGACCCACGCCGTCGTCCTGCCGTACGTCCTCGCCCTCAACGCGCCGCACGCCCCCGACGCCGAACGGCGCATCGCGCAGGCGTTCGGCAGCGACACCGCCTCGGCCGGACTGGCCGCACTGCGCGCCCGGCTGAACGCCCCGACCACGCTCAAGGAATACGGCATGCCCGAGGACGGCATCGCCAGGGCCGTCGCCCCGATCCTCGCGGCGGCCCCCGCGGGCAACCCCGCACCCATGACCGAGGACACCGTCACCGGCCTGCTGCGCGCGGCCTGGGAAGGGAGCGAACCGTCATGACCGACGTCCGCACCGGGGGGACCGGCACCGGCCCGGGACCGGCACCCGCCGCGCCCGCCGTCGGCGCCGAACAGGCCGCCCGCGAGGAGGAACTCCTCCAGCGCGTCCTGCGCTCCTTCGACGCCTGCGCCGACCCGCGCCTGAAGCTCCTCATGCGCTCCCTCGTCAGCCACCTGCACGCCTTCCTGCGGGACGCGCGCCCGACGGAGGAGGAGTGGAGCCGGGCGATCGCCTTCCTCACCGAGGCCGGCCACCTCACCGACGACCGGCGCCAGGAGTTCATCCTGCTCTCCGACACCCTCGGCGCCTCCATGCAGACCATCGCCATCAACAACGCGGCGTACGGCGACGCCACCGAGGCCACCGTCTTCGGCCCCTTCTTCGTCGAGGGGTCACCCGAGATCCCGCTCGGCGGCGACCTGTCCTTCGGCGCGACGGGCGAACCCTGCTGGGTCGAGGGCACCGTCACCGGCCCGGCCGGCGCCCCCGTGCCCGGCGCCCGCATCGAGGTCTGGGAGGCCGACGAGGACGGCCTCTACGACGTCCAGTACGACGACGGCCGCACCGCCGCCCGCGCCCACCTCTTCACCGACGAACAGGGCCGCTACCGCTTCTGGGGCATCACCCCCACGCCGTACCCGATCCCGCACGACGGCCCGGTCGGCCGGATGCTCGCGGCGGTCGGACGGTCGCCCCACCGCGCCTCGCACCTGCACTTCATGGTGACCGCCGAGGGCTGCCGCCGCCTGGTGACCCACATCTTCGTGCGCGGCGACGAACTCCTCGACCGCGACAGCGTCTTCGGCGTCAAGGAGTCCCTGGTCAAGGACTTCGTACAGCAGCCGCCGGGCACCACGGGCCCCGACGGGCGCCTTGTCGACGGCCCCTGGTCACGGGTGCGCTTCGACATCGGCATGGCCCCGGCCGGGACCTGACCGACGGCCCGCCGGCCACGGGCCCCGCAAGCCCGGGCCCGGGCCACCGGCACCACCGGACCCGTGGCCGCCCGAGCGGCGGCCACGGCCGGGCCCGCCCCCGCCCCCCGGCCCACGACGCCCCCGCTGCCCCCGCCGCCCGGCCGACGGAACCGGGCCCCCGAGGAACCGGGACACCACGGCGCAGTACGCAGTACCCCGCTGCGCTCCAGGACCAGGGCACACACACCCTCACCAGCCCGCCCTGACGGCCCCGCCCTCACCGCCCCGCAGCGCCCGGACCCTTCGCGCCCCGGCCCTGCGCCGCGGTCCACGGCATGCGCCACCAGCCCCAGCCCCAGGCCCGGCCGACCCCGCCCGCCCCCCGGCCCCCGGCCCCCGGCACGGTGGCGAAGCCTTCCCCGGAAGAACGGAATCCCCTCGATGTCCGCACCCGCATCCGCACCCCGCGTCACCGCGAAACGCAGCACCCACTGGGTCCTGTTCATCTGCTGCCTCACCGTCATCTTCGACGGCTACGACCTGATCGTCTACGGGACGATCGTCCCCGACCTGCTCGCCCACAAGGAATGGGACCTCACCCCCGCCGAGGTCGGCCACATCGGCAGCGTCACCCTGGTCGGCATGCTGATCGGCGCGCTCGGCGTCGGCACCATCACCGATGTCCTCGGCCGCCGCAAGGTCATGATCGGCTGCCTGGTCTGGTTCTCGGTCGCCATGCCGGTCACCGCTCTGGCCCCCGACCCGACCGTCTTCATGCTGCTGCGCTTCGTCACCGGTCTCGGCCTCGGCGGTGTCGTCCCCACCGCCATCGCCCTGACCATGGAGTACTCCCCGGAGGGCCGCCGCCAGCTCAACAACTCCCTGATGTTCTCCGGCTACTCGGTCGGCGGCGTCCTCGCCGCCCTGCTCGCCCTGTGGCTACTGCCGGCGGCCGGCTTCCGGGCCATGTTCGTGGTCGGCGTGCTCCCGCTGTTCCTCGTGCTCCCACTGGCACTGCGCATGCTCCCCGAGTCGATCGCCTACCTGACCGCCAAGGGCCGCCTCGACGAAGCCGCCATGTACGCCCGCCGGTTCGGTGTCCCCGGCCCCGGAATGCCCGGCGCGGCAGGCGAGCCCGCAGCACCCGCGCCGGCCGCCTCCGGCAGGGCGGGCGGCGTCCTCGACATCCTGCGCACCCTCTTCGGCGGCCGACGCCTGGCGATGACCCTGCTGGTGTGGGCGATCTCCATCATCGGCCTCCTGCTCGTCTACGGACTCAACACCTGGCTCCCGCAGTTCATGCGCGGCGCCGGCTACTCGATGGGATCGGCGCTCACCTTCCTGCTGGTCTTCAACCTGGGCGCCGTGGCCGGTGTGATCATCGCGGGCGCACTGGCCGACAAACTGGGGGAGAAGCTCGTCATCGCCTGCTCCTTCTGCCTCGCGGCCGCCGCCGTCTGCCTCTTCATCACCAAACCGTCGACGGTCCCGCTGCTCATGGTGGGCGCCCTCGCCGGCTTCGGCTCCAACACACAGACCCTGGTCAACGCGTTCATCGGCGGCCTCTACCCGCCGACGGCCCGCGCGACCGCCCTCGGCTGGGCCCTCGGCGTCGGCCGGATCGGCGGCATCCTCGGCCCCACGTACGGTGGTTACGTCCTCACCAAGGTCGAGACCGGCTCCCTCGGGGACAACTGGGTCTTCTACGCCTTCGCCATCCCGGCGGTGGTGGCCGCCGTCCTGACCCTCCTGGTGCCGCGCAGACCCTGGACGACTCCGCCCACCGCCACCACCGGGCCCCCCGCGCCGGCCGCACGGGACATCACCACCGGCGCCTGACCGAACCCCCGGCCCCGGCCCCGCCCGCGCGGACCGGGGCCGCGGCCCGTGGGGAACGGCCCCGCCGGGACGGCTTCCGGACGGCCACCGCCCGCCGGCAGCCGTCCCGGGGCACACGAAGCCCCCGGCCTCTCTGGCAGCACACCTGAGCCCCTGCCCGCACGGGGCGGGGGACGTCCGCCGGTGCGTCATCCGCCCCGGCCTGCCCCCGTGTCCCGCCGGCGCAGCAGCCGCGTCGCGGATTCCTCGAACCGCTGCTCGGCCGGCCACCGGGGGTTCCTGCCCAGGTCGGGCACGAGAGAGAGCACAGGACCGGGGGGAGCCGGACCGGACCGACGTCTCCCTCCACGCAACGGCAGAGCACCACGACCGCAGGTTGGTGTGAAGTGCCGTTGCAGTGCCAGTAAGGGGATGCCATTACTGAGCCAGTGAGCCCTTTCCAACCTGTCTCTGACGTAGGACAGTTGGGATGACGACGCGGTGAAGCCCCTGGTAGATGGGTTTTCGACCAAGAGAACCGTCTCCGCCAGAGGCTTCACGTGCTCGTTCACCCGTCGGTCATCGACGTGTCCAGCTCTGCCCTCCGCTTCCTCACCCAGCAGTTGCGGCGGCACCGCCGTGCGATCGGCTCTCGTCGGCGGCGCCTGAGCGCCGGCCGTCAGGCCCTGCCGACACTCGCCCATCTGCGAGTGGGACACACGTATGCCCAGCTCGCGGCCGGCTTCGGCGTCGGAACCACCACGGCCTACCGTTATGTCACCGAGGCTGTCCAACTCCTGGCCGCCCTCGCCCCCAGCTTCACCGGCGCTGTGCGGACCGCGTCGGTGAAGGCGTTCGTGATCCTGGACGGCACGGTGCCGCCGATCGGCCGCATTGCCGCGGACCGGCCGTTCGACTCCGGCAAACACAAGAAGCACGGGATGAACGTGCAGGTCATCGCCGACCCCTTCGGCCGGCTGCTGCGGGCCTCACCGGCCCTGCCCGGCGCCGTCCACGACATTCGCGCGGCCCGCGAACACGGCATCATCGGCGCCCTCGCCGAGGCCGTCATCAAGTGCTGGGCCGACAAGGGCTACCGGGGTGCCAACGGCACGGTCCGCATCCCGTGCCGGGGCCGGCGGGAGACCCCTTCCACTGGCCGGAAGGCTGTGAACCGATCCCACGCAAGGATCCGGGCCCTCGTCGAGCAGGCCGTCGCCACCCTCGAGTCCTGGCGGCTCCTCCGCAAACTGCGGTGCTCGACCACCCGGATCACCAGCCTCGTCCAGGCCGTCCCCACCCCTCATCTGACCAGCTCAGAGTGAAGAGGGAAAGGGCTCAATGCCCCTGCTACGAACAGCAGTTCCTGGTAAGCGCGAAAGACTTCGTTGGTATCCACGGGAGCTCCGGTGAGAGGGGCGGTTGCGGTGACTGCCGCGATCACACTGAGGTGACGTCCGAGGCGGCGCGGGGGACATCGGCTGCCGGCGCAGGAGCGGCAGCCGCAGCGGCGGCCTCCCTGGCTGCGCCCATCTTCTTGCGGCCGGGCAGGATCACCAGCGCCAGCAGGCCTCCGACGATGGGTGCGACTGCGGCCGCGGTGAAGCCGATCTGCGGTCCGTCGGTGAAGACGAGGGCCACCGCGTCCCGTACCGGGCCCTGGACCCTGGCCGACAGCGAGGCGATGACGCTCAGGTCGCCCGAGGACAGGACGTCCACCGCGCTGGCCCGCGTCGCCGGCTCCAGGTCCACGCCTTTCAGCGCGTCGGGGACCGCACCGTGCCGGACCGATTCGGTGCCTGGTCCACCGTGCACAACCGGTTCCGGCAGTGGCGGGACGCCGGGGTCTTCGAAGCGCTGCTGGAAGGGGTGATCGTCGAGACGGCCGAGCGGGTTGGGGTGGACCTGTCGCTGGCCAGCGTGGACTCCACGACGGCCCGGGCCCATCACGACGCAGCCGGGATGCGACTGGAGGAGGGCGTCCTGGACGCGTTGGAGAAGGCCGCCGTCGAGGCGGAGGCGGCCCGGCGAAAAGGGGCGGCGCGGAGGAACAAGACGGACGGGGTGACGTCTGCAGTCCCGGCCAGGGCGAACGGCGACGCGTCCGGCGACGGCGCAAGCTGCGTTGGAAAGCCGCGCTGCTCGGGTGCTCGCGAGGCGGACAAACCAGCAAAATCCACCTGGCTGCCGACCACCGCTGCCGGCCCCTGGCCCTGATCCTTAGAAGTCATCTCATTTGGATGGAGTCGGTAGGCTGTCGGTCATGGTGGGGATCGTTGAGCGGCTGGTGCCGGATGAGTTGTGGGAGTTGTTTCAG
>NZ_JBVKAT010000014.1:0-218181 GCF_055598485.1 Streptomyces sp. NPDC107521 | reverse complement strand
GGCGGCGCAGCATCTGGTCGGACGTCCAGCGCACGGTGGCGACCGTGGGGATGCCCAGCCGCTGGTAGACCTCGGCGCGGCGGGGCCCTCACCCGTTCGGCGTGCCGGGCGGGAGCCCGGTGTTCAGGCGGCGGTCACCAGCCCCGTGCCGAGGGGCCGGTGCGGGGCGATGGCCCGTCCGTCCGGCAGCAGTTCGCCGGTGTCCTCGAAGAGGACGACCCCGTTGCACAGCAGGCTCCAGCCCTGTTCCGGGTGGTGCGCCACGAGGCGCGCGGACTCCCGGTCCGCGGAGTCGGCTGTCGGGCAGGCTGGCTGGTGCTGGCACATGGGCGGGATCTCTCGCTCCGAGGTGATGGGTGGGTGTGCTGTCCGGTCCGTTCCGCGGCGTGAAGCGTCGTTCATGGCCGCCACCCCCGTGGTGATGAGTCGGTCGGAACCCCAGTGTTGCCCCGCGGGCGCCGATCCGCAGGCATTTCGGCGGACCGCCTCCCACCCGTGGGGAACGTGTCACCCCGGCGGGCGTTCCGGTCCCGCCGTATCCTCCGTCCGGGTGGTCCGGGATGGCCCGGAGGGACTACGCCAGGCGGTCCGCCGGCCGCCGGGGACGTCGCCCCGCCGGCCGGCGCCGTGACCGGATCACCTCACCGCGGGCTCAGGCCGGGGTGTGCAGCAGGGGGGTCCGGGTCACCCGGTGGGTCAGGACCGGCAGCAGCTCGGCGACCTGGTGCGGCCGGTGGGCGGCGATGCCCGGAGGGGCCGGCGCCAGCGGGACGAGCAGGTCGGCGGGGGCGGGGCGGCCGGTGCCGGCGTCGGTGGCGCAGTCGCCGTGCAGCCACAGCGTGAGCATGTACAGGCCGGGCACGGACAGCAGCCGCGGCTGGTAGGGCTGGGGCAGCGACTCCGCCTGGCGCAGGGCGTGTTCGGTCGAGGTGACGTAGGGGCCCTCGAAGAAGTGCGAGAACCTCCAGCCGTCCGCGGTCAGGACGGTCTCCGCCGCCGCCACCGCGACCTCGCCCCGGCGGAGCAGGAAGCGCCAGCCGGTGAGCCGGGTCCGGGTCACGCCCTCGGCGGTGGCCGCCTCCAGGACGTGGACGGGCAGGGCCAGTTCGGGCACGGCCGGGCCCCGGCCGTCGAGCAGGGCGGGGGTGCGGGCCTCGCGGGCCGCGGCGGGCGACGTGAGCGCCGTCTGGACGGTGCGCAGGGCGGGCGCGGGAGCCGGGGGTACATGCAGCGGCATGATGGGTCGCCTCTCATTCGAAGGCACGGCGGCACGAGGGGAGAGCGGGGCGGACGACGCTGTCAGCTCACGAGGTGGGGACGGGAGGAGCCCGGGTCCGGGAGAGCGAAGGGGGACGGGGCCTGCCGGGCGCCGGTGCCGTCGACAGGATCGGTCCCTCGACCGCGGACGCCGGTCTGCTGCCGTATGCGCGAAGTTTATACGACACGTGTTCGGAACGGGTTTCGGGTAGCCGTTCCCGGTAAGGAGAACAAGTGCGTATCAGGTCGTCGATTTGCGGGATAAATCCAGATTTCTGAACGGGTGCGAGTCGATGACCTCGGGGAATGTTCACCGAACGGTCGGCCGAATATCGTCGGCTTTTTCCGCGGTTTACGGGTCGGGACCCCGGAATCCGCATCCCCGTCATGCCCGGTGAATGTGCCACCGGTCACCCGGACACAGCGTAGCGGCTGCCGGGGCCGCATGGGGACGTTATCGATCGCCCGGGCTGGGCATCATCCACCCTGACCGGCGCACCGGCCGCCGGATCAGCCCCGCACCGTCAGGAGAAGGGACGCTTCCATGGGCGAGAAGGTCGTGGCGGGTCAGTTCGACCTGTCCGATCGACAGCGCTACCGCGACAAGCTCCAGCGGTGCCTGACGGGTCTGGAACGGCTTCTGGCGGAGAAACGATTCGACCGCCCCAGGAACCTGATGGGGCTGGAGATCGAACTGAATCTCGTCGGCGCCGACGGGATGCCGAGAATGTTGAATGCGCAAGTCCTCGAACGGATCGCGAGCCGTGACTTCCAGACGGAACTCGCGATGTTCAATCTGGAAGTCAACGTGGCACCGCACCGGCTCGGCGGCCGGGTATTCGACCGGCTCGCCGAGGAGATCCGCACGTCACTGGCGTATGCGGACCGGAAGGCCGGGGAGATCGACGCGGGAATCGCGATGATCGGAATTCTGCCGACCCTCGACCGGGACGACCTGGTCTCCTCCAACCTCTCCGCCGTCGACCGCTACGCCCTGCTCAACGATCAGATGGTGGCGGCCCGCGGAGAGGAATTCACCCTCGACATCGACGGCATCGAGCGCCTCGTCTGCACATCGAAGTCCATCGCCCCCGAAGCCGCGTGTACCTCCGTACAACTCCATCTCCAGGTCACCCCCGACCGCTTCGCGGACGTGTGGAACGCGGCGCAGGCCGTCGCGGGCCCGCAGATCGCCCTCGGCGCCAACGCGCCGTTCCTGTTCGGCCGGGAGCTGTGGCGCGAGTCCCGGCCGCCGCTGTTCCAGCAGTCCACCGACACCCGGCCGCCGGAGCTCCAGGCCCAGGGGGTGCGCCCGCGCACCTGGTTCGGCGAGCGCTGGGTGACCTCGGCGTACGACCTGTTCGAGGAGAACCGGCGGTACTACCCGGCGCTGCTGCCGATCTGCGACGACGAGGACCCGCTGGAGGTGCTGGACGCGGGCGGCGTCCCCCGGCTCGCCGAACTCGTCCTGCACAACGGCACGGTCTACCGCTGGAACCGCCCGGTGTACGACATCGCCGACGGCGTGCCCCATCTGCGCGTCGAGAACCGGGTCCTGCCCGCGGGGCCGACCGTGGTCGACGTCATCGCCAACGCGGCCTTCTACTACGGCGTCGTGCGCGCCCTGGCGGAGGAGCCCCGGCCGGTGTGGACCCGGCTGCCCTTCGAGGCGGCGGCCGCCAACTTCGACGCCGCGTGCCGCCACGGCATCGAGGCCCGCTTCGAATGGCCCCGGCGGGGCAGGCTCGGCGGCACCACCCGGGTCGACGCGGCCGTCCTGGTCCGTGACGAACTGCTGCCGCTGGCCGCCGCCGGGCTGGACGCCTGGGGCGTGGAGCCCGCCGACCGGGACCTCTACCTCGGGGTGATCGAGGAGCGGTGCCGCCGCCGGGTCAACGGCGCGACCTGGCAGGCGGCCACCTTCCACCACGCCCGGGAGACCGGGCTGACCAGGGAGGACGCGCTGGCCGCCACGACACGGCGGTACCGGGAGCTGATGCACGACGGCGCGCCGGTGCACCAGTGGCCGGTGGGCGTCTTCGAGACGACCCCGTCGGGCTGAGGGCGGGCGGCGGGCGCGCGCCGCCCGGGGGCGGATGCCGGGCCCGTCCGCGCCCCCGCCCCCATGCCCGTCCCCGCCCCGCCACCGCACCCGCGCCTGGGCTCCGGGGCGGGCGCGGATGGCGCCCGGACGGGCCGCGTCGCCGGAGAGGCGCCCGGTGGCCCGGCCCGGCCGCGCCCTCGCGGGGCGGTGCCGGTGCGTTTCGCCGGGGCCCGGTGTCCGGCGGCCCATACTGATCGGGCAAGCTGTGATGCCCGGACGAGGCACGTGCGCATGGCGGAGGCGGAACGGTGGCGGAAACATCCCCTGGGCGGGCGTACCCGGAGGAGTCCCTCCCCGTGGACGGGACGGCCCGGCGCCGGATGCTGCGCGACGAGACGGTGCTGGTGCTGGCCCTCTCGCTCGGCGCGAGCGGCGTCTCCGCCCTGATCAGCTTCATCGGCTCGGTCACCCGGCCCGGCGGCCTCAAGGACCAGGCCGCCACCCTCAACGCCTCCGCCGCCCCGGGCCGCCCCTGGCTGGACCTGGCCTGGCAGCTGTTCGGGATCACCACGGCCCTCGTCCCCGTCGCGCTCGTCGCCCACTTCCTGCTGCGCGAACGGCAGAGCCTGCGCACCCTCGGCTTCGACCGCACCCGGCCCCGGCCCGACCTCGGCCGGGGCGCGCTGGTCGCCGCCGCCATCGGCAGCACCGGCATCGCCTTCTACCTGGCCGCCCGCGGCCTCGGCTTCAACCTCACCGTCGTGCCCGAGGCGCTGCCCCCCGTCTGGTGGAAGTACCCCGTGCTGATCCTCTCCGCGGTGCAGAACTCGGTGCTGGAGGAGGTCGTCGTCATCGGCTACCTGCTGCGCCGCCTCGACCAGCTCGGCTGGTCGCCGCGCGCGTCGATGGCGGGCAGCGCGGTGCTGCGCGGGTCCTACCACCTCTACCAGGGCATCGGCGGCTTCATCGGCAACGTGGTGATGGGCGTCGTCTTCGTGTACCTGTACCGCCGGTGGGGCCGGGTGGGCCCGCTCGTGGTGGCGCACTCGCTGCTCGACATCGGGGCCTTCGTGGGATACGGCCTGCTGGCCGGCAAGGTGGGCTGGCTGCCCACGGCCTGAGGGGGCGGGGCCGGGCGGCCGGCGGCGGGCCCGGCGGGGCGCGTACGGGCCCGCGGTGCTCCCCGGGGCGTACGCGCCGCACCGGCGTACGCCCCGTGCCCCGTTCACGGGTCCAGGGCTCCCGTCCCGCCGCCCGGCCCCTGCGGGGACGGCGCTCAGGCCAGGAGTTCGCCGTCGATGACCGTCACCGCGTGCCCGCCGAGCAGGGTGCGGTCGCCGCGCACCTCCGTGCGGACCCGGCCCGTGCGGGCCGAGAGCTGCACCCCGGTGAGCACCGGGCGGCGCAGGCGCTGGGACCAGTAGGGGGCGAGCGCCGTGTGGGCGCTGCCGGTGACGGGGTCCTCGTCGATGCCGACCTTGGGGAAGAAGCAGCGGGAGACGAAGTCGTGGTCCCCGGCGGGGTCCTGGGCGGCGGCGGTGACGATGACTCCGCGGTCCGAGAGCACCGCCAGCGCCCTGAGGTCCGGCGCCAGACCGCGCACCGTCCGCTCGTCCGCGACCTCGACCAGCAGGTCCCCGACGCCCGGCCCGGTGTCCAGGACGGTGAGGGGCTCGGCCCCCAGCGCCCCGGCGAGGCCGGGCGGTGCCGCGACGGGGGTGAGCGGGGCGGTCGGGAAGTCGAGGGTGATCATGCCGTCGTCCCCGGGGAGGGCGGCCACCACACCGCTGCGGGTGGCGAACCGCACCGGGCCCTCGTGGACGCCGGTGGTCCGCAGTACGTGGGCGGTGGCCAGCGTGGCGTGGCCGCACATCGCCACCTCGGTGACGGGCGTGAACCAGCGCAGCGCCCAGTCGGCGTCCCCGCCCTCGGGCAGACGGTGGGCGAACGCCGTCTCGGCGTGGTTGACCTCCCGCGCGATCCGCTGGAGGCGGTCGTCGTCGGGGAAGCCGTCCAGGAGCAGGACTCCGGCGGGGTTTCCGGTGAAGGGCCGGTCGGTGAAGGCGTCGACGATTCGAATGCGCATGCCCTGACGCTAGAGCCTGCGCGGCCGACCGTGCGGGGGAGGGTGCGTCCTCGCGCGTCCGGGGGTCCGGATCAGGCCGTGCGGCGCGGTCCCGTGGGCGCCGGTTGACCCTGACACCGTGACAAGGCCTTCACTGGGGTCCAGGAGGTGGTCCCGATGACCATGCCCCCACGGGGCCCGCGCCCGGACACCCGCACGGACCCGGACACGCACCACCGCACCGACTCGGACACGCACCACATGACCGGCACGGACACGCGGCGGGGCACTCCCGCGCACCGCCACACGGACGCCGACGTCCGGCGCGCGCTCCGGGCACTGGAGCACGGCGACCCGTCGGTCCGGCTGAAGGCGGCGATGGCGGTGGGCACCGCGCCGGACCCGCGGTTCGTGGAACCGCTCGTCGTCCGGTGCGGGACCGAACCCGAGTTCTTCGTGCGCGAGACCCTGACCTGGGCACTCACCCGGCACGCCGACGAGTCGACGGTGCCCCGGCTCATCACCGAACTCGGCTCGGACCGGCCGCGGGCGCGGAGCCAGGCGCTGCACACGCTGTCCAAGATCGGGGACCGGCGGGCCTGGCCCGCGCTCACCCGGGAACTGCTGGCCGACCCCGACGAGGAGGTGGCGCGGGCCGCCTGGCGCGCGGCGGTCGCCCTCGTGCCGGAGGGCGGGCAGGCGGAACTGGCCGGGATCCTCGCGACACGGCTGGGACGCGGGGAGCACCGGACGCGGGCGGGCCTCAGCCGGGCGCTGGTCGCCCTCGGGGAGGCGGTGCTGCCGCTGCTGGCCGCCGCGACGGCCGACCCCGACCCCCGGGTGCGGCGCCACGCCGTCGCGACGGAACGGCTGTGGCACGATCCCGAGACGGGGTTCGAGGCCGCCGTCGAGGAGGCGAAGCGCGTCGTGGCCCTCGGCGGGACCGGACGGGAGGAGTGACCGGGCGTGCTGATCGGTGAGGTGGCGCGGCGCTCCGGGGTGAGCGCCCGGATGCTCCGGCACTACGAGTCGCTGGGCCTGGTGCGGCCGAGCGGACGCACCGGCGGCGGCTACCGCGAGTACTCCGACGAGGACATCCGGCGGATCTTCCACGTGGAGAGCCTGCGGTCGCTCGGGATGTCCCTGCGGGACGTCGGCCGCGCGCTGGACGATCCCTCCTTCGAACCGTCCGCGCTGGTCGGCGACCTGGTCCGGCGCACGGCCGAGCGCGTCGCGGCGCAGACGGAACTGCTCGCCCTGCTGCGCCGGATCGACGCGGCCGGGCCCACGGGCTGGGAGGACGTCCTGCGGAGCGTCGCCCTGCTCCGGGCGCTGGACTCGGGGAGCGCAGGGACGCGCCAGCGCGCGGCGCTGTCCTCGGCCGGCGAGGCGTCCGTACCGGTGGAGGCCCTGGCCCAGGCGCTGCTGGGCGAGGCGGACCCGCATGTCGCCGGGGCGCTGCGGTGGGCCCTGGCGCACGGGGGCGGCGATGCGGCGGCCGCGCTCGCCCGGGGCCTCGGCTCGGCCCGGGCGGAGGTGCGCGGGCGGGCCGTCCGGGCGGTCGTCGGGATCCCGGGTGCGGAGGCGACCGCGCTGCTGCGCGGGGCCCTGGCCGATCCCGACCTCACGGTCCGGGGGCGGGCGGCGCTGGCGCTCGGCGCGCGCGGGGCGGCCGAGGCACTGCCGGTGCTCGTCGAGCTGGTGGTGGAGGGTGTGCTCGACGTCGACGCGGCCGACGGACTGAGCGCCCTGGCGGCCGATCCGGCGGTCGCGGAGCGCGTCGCCACCGCCCTCGTCGGCCGCCTCGCCGAGGACACCGCCGGGCCGTCGGTCCGACGGCGGCTGACCCAGGCGCTCGCGGACGTCCCCGGCCCCACGGCGTCCCGCGCCCTCGCCCGTCTGTCCGGCGACGCGGACCGCGCCGTCGCCCTCACCGCGGCGTACGTCCTGCGGCTGCGGGAGACCCGCTGACCGGCGCGTGGCGGTGCGCGTGGCGGGGGCCGAGGGGGCTGCGCGGCTGCGGGACGGTGGGCCGCGGGGCCGGGCCCGGTGACCGGCGGGGACGCCGCCCCGGCCCGCGCTCCCGGGCCTTCCGGCGGCGGGAAACCCGGTGCTGCCGGTGGTCCCGCGCCACTACGGTGGGGCCATGGACTCGGTCAGGCAGTTCCAGGTCACCTTCGACTGCGCGGAGCCCGCACGGGTCGGCCGCTTCTGGTGCGGGGTGCTGCGGTACGACCCCGCGGTGCCCCGGGGATTCGACTCCTGGGAGGCGTACGAGGGCTCGCTGCCGGCGGGGGAGCGGGGGGCGTGGTTCGCCTGCGCCGACCCCACCGGGGCGGGACCGCGCCTGTACCTCCAGCGCGTTCCCGAGGGGAAGACGGTGAAGAACCGGCTGCACCTGGACGTGCGGGTCGGCACCGGCCTGGTCGGCGAGGAACGCGTCGCGGCACTGGAGGCGGAGTGCGCCCGGCTGGGCGGCGAGCGGGTGCGGCTGCTGCTCGCCGACGAGGAGAACGAGTCGTGTCTCGTCATGCGGGACGTCGAGGGCAACGAGTTCTGCCTCGACTGACGTGGAGCGGGCGCGGACGGTGCCGGGACCGGGGCCGGGCCTGTCCGGACCGTAGGGGCACCGGGACGTGGTGGGACCCCGAGCGGTGCGCCGCCGGGGCCATGACCCCGGAGGGAGCCGCGACGGGCACCTCACCGTGGGGGCCGGAAGGCCGGGGCTCTGCTTCCGCCGGCTTCCGGTGCCGTCGTTCGTGGCCCGGGACCCGAGGGCGGAACGGGCGCCGTGGTCGTGCCGGTCGGCTCGTCGCGGCGGGAGCGGCACGGCTGCCTGCTGCTTGTCGCCCGCTCCCCGCCGCACACGAGTCGGGCCACTCACGGTGGGTGGGTGCGCCCGACGCCCGACGGGGGCGGGGAGGCCCCGGTGAGAACGCCGTCGGCCGTCACCGTGCGCGCCGGAGCCGCGGGGCCCGTCGGGCGGACCGTCGCGGACCTCCCCTGCCGGGGCGGGCGTTCGCGTCCGGATTCCCACTCTCAGTCGAGGCAGAACTCGTTGCCCTCGATGTCCAGCATCGGAATGCACGCGTCATGGCCGTCGTACAGCGTGCGGACGTGGACCGCGCCGAGCGGGACCAGCCGGGCGCACTCCGCCTCCAGCGCGGCGAGGCGTTCCTCGCCGACCAGGCCGGTGCCGACCCGCACGTCCAGGTGCAGCCGGTTCTTGACCGACTTCCCCTCCGGAACGCGCCGGAAGTGAAGGCGCGGGCCCAGGCCGGCGGGGTCGGCACAGGCGCACCACGCGTCCCGTTCCCCGGGCGGTCGCGTGTCCCGGTAGGCGTCCCACGAGGCGAATCCCTCCGGCGGGGCGAGGACGTATCCCAGCACCTCGCACCAGAACCGCGCCAGGCGTGTGGGTTCCGCGCAGTCGACGGTGACCCGGAACCGCTCGATCGACGTCACCGGACCAGCGTAGGGGCGCCGTCCCGGCGCTGTCCCGGCGTTGGACAGGGCCGGGGACGGTGTCCGCGACGCCCGGACGTCCCGTCGGCTCCAGGTCATGTTGATCTCACCGCCGAAGGCCACGTACCCGGCACGCCGGAAGGCGTTGGCCATCGGGACGTCGCCGAGGTCCGTGGACGCGCGGACACGGGGGACGTTCCGTTCGGCGAGGACGCGGGTGCCCTCGGTGAGCAGGTCGTCGACGTGGCCGTTCCCGCGGTGGGCGGGGAGGACGGCGATGCAGGCGATGATCGCGTTGCGGCCGTTGTGCGCGGGCAGGACGTACCCCACCGGTTCCCCACCTGGCAGTGTCGCGATCCGCCACCACTCCCGAGGGCTCGTGTACCGGGCGAGTTCGTCCTGGTAGTGCCTGGTGGCCGCCTCCCGGGCGGACATCCGGGTCTGGTCGGCGCGGCCGCGCGCGTCCAGCGTGCCGTCCAGGACCAGGGCCGTCAGGGACACGAGTTCCCCGGCGTCGACGACCGGCCGGAAGGTGAGCCGTCCGGTGGCCCCGGGGACGGGTGATTCCCGACGCCACTCCAGACGCGGCCGTTCGACGAGGGGCCGGGCACCGGTCCGTTCCAGCAGGGTGGGGCGGTTCTCGACGGCCTGCCGGGACGGCGTGTCCCCGCGCCGGTCCGGCGGGACGAACCGGCTGTACTCCGGGGGAGGCGAACCCGGTACGAGGGCGGCGGCCAGCGCCGTGCGCAGGAGTCGTTCCCCGGCGTCCAGGCACGTGGAACGCGGGGCGCCGTCGTCGATGTCGAGGACGTCCAGGACGAGGGGGGTGTCGCTCTGCCGGGCCGGCTCCACCAGGCGGCCCTGGCCGCCAGGCGGTCGCCGCGCAGGGCGACCCACATCCATTCCGGACGCCGCCGGCCGGTGGCGAGGTCGTCCGGCAGCTCCCCGTTGAGGACGTAGGGCAGCCGGGAGAAGAGGCCGAGTTCTTCGCGTCCGGTGATCGGACGCGTGGTCAGGTCGTTCGGTTCCACGGTCGAGGCACGCTCCGGTTCAGGCGCCCGTCCGCTCCGGGGTGAGACATGGTCCGCGCCCCGGGAGGACGCGAGCGCGGTGGTCATGGAGGTCATCGGCCTCGTCCCTCCCCTCACTGTCGTGCCCCGCCTCTGCGGCAGGGGCTCCGTCGCAACGTCTGTCCGACCGGGGGCCCGCCGTGCAAAGCCTTTTCGGACCAACGCGGTTGGGCCGACGCCCGGGTGTGGCTGATGGGCCGGGCGCGGGTGACGGCGGGGGCGCCCCGGGAGCCTCGCACCGATTCGCGAGGGCGGACGAGCGGAACGGGGCGACGGGCCCGGACGGCGTCGCTCCCCTCCCGGACGGCGGACCCGCGCGCGGCGCACGGACGCGTCCGGCCCTTCGGGTACGGGGCGGACCGGTGGGGCCGGGGGACGGCGGCCGTCCGGGGCCGTGACGACGGATTCCGTTGCCGCGACGACGGATGCGGTGGGAGGACCGGTGCCCCCGGGTCGCCGCGGGCCGCTGCGGACGCCCGCGGTGCGGGCCGCGCAGCCGTCCCGGCCCTCGTGGGACCCGTCCGGGAGGCCACTCGGGCGGGGAGAACGCAACTTCGACAGGGCTCGCGAAGGCGGCTACCTTCACCCGCGTTCCCCGTCGACCGGGAACGGCCGCACCGGGTTCCCCCGGCCGCGCCGCCCGCGACGGGACGCGTCGGCCGCGCCCCGGGCGTCCTCGCCGCCGCACGAGCCGGAGCCGTTCGTGCCGTCCGAGCCTGCCCGGACTGCACCCGGCACCACCGGGCACCATCCGAACCAGGGAGATACCCATGCCCCGTCTCGCTCTGTACACCTTCGGCGTCCTGAAGTCGCCGCTCGCCGACCCCGACCCGCTCACGCGCGAGTTGCACGACAGGGGGGAAGTCGTCTACCGGACGATCGGCGGGCAGCCCGGGTATCTCGCCCACGCCGAACCGGCGGACGGCGCCAGGGGCACGCACTTCGAGCTGGACTGGGGCGCGTGGGGGGAGTTCGTCGTACCGGCCTGGTACGGCAAGGGCCGCACCGCGGCGACCACCGCCCTGGCCGCGACCCTCTCGCTCTGGACCGGCCCGCGCCCCGCCTTCCGCGCCGTGCACACCGGCCCGCACCGTGAGGCGCTGAACCGGCGTCACGACTGGTTCGTGAGGACGGGGCACCCGGCCCATGTGTGCTGGTGGGCAACCGACGACGGGACACCCACCTGGCAGGACGGCGTGTCCCGGCTGGAACACCTCCACGCCCACGGCCCCGCGCCGCAGGCCTTCACCTTCCACCACGCGTTCGCCCCGGACGGAACGCCGACCGCGGCCACGGGTGCCGGGCCGTGGGACGACCGCGGCCGCTGACCGGGAGGCCGGAACGGCCCGGGTCCGCCGTTCGCCCGGCCGGCAGGCGGCGAACAGCGGGCGATGCCCAGAGGGGTGACAAGTGACGGCGAAGATGGTCCGTTTGCCACTGAAGTTGGGCCAACGCCGTTTTGTGGCGGCGAGTTGGGCCGCTCAGGAGTGGCAAGACCCCTTCGACGGGGTTGAGGTCGGGTGCGTAGGGCGGGAGGCAGTAGATGGCCGACCGGTCCAGGGATGCGGCGAACTCCCGGAGTCCGGCGGCCTTGTGGACGTTGAGGTTGTCCCGGATGAGCACGATGGGGCCGTCGAGCTGCTGATGGGCGGCGATCAGGAGGTCCCGGTATCACGCCAGGAGAAGCTCCTGCGCCCGTCACGGTTGCCGTCATCGCGGCGAGGCCGGTGGACCAGTCCCGACCGGTGGCCGGGTCTGTGGCAGGTCGGCGCACAGTCGACGAGCCGTCAGCCCTTACGACTCCACGAGTTCAACCCAGGTAGCCCGAGCGAAGCCGTTTCATCGGGCGATGCACGGACCGGCTCGGATCAGGCGTCACCGCGGGTGGGGTGGAGAACAGCCTCGGCGATTTCACGAACGCGATCCTGCGTGATGCCATTGCGTTGTTCGACGGCGAGGGGATGGTCGGTGGGCTCCAGCTCGATGAAGGGGCGCTGACCGACAGGACGTATGCGGACGTGCGTCTTCAGGTTGATGGTGCTCGGCGAGTACGGCGAGAGTTCGGTGGACAACCACCCGAAGTACGGACTCTCGGCCTCGCGTCCGGGTGTCTCCCACATGTCTGCCGCTCGGGAGAAGTTCTCCCTGCTCAGGGACACCCGGACGGCCCATGAGAACACATCGTCACTGCCTATGACTGGTATCTCGACCAGCCCCTTGACGAAATAGTGCTCAGCCTTGATCACGCACTGGTCGGAGGAGAGCAGGCTGTCGTCCGTGTCGGTGTCGGTGTCGGTGGGGTCCCAGTAGTAGGGAGCCGTGGCCGAGTAGTTCATCGGCAGTTCTGCGTGCGACTGGCCGCAGCGTGAGCAGGTGAATCCGGGGGCGCTGGTCATGAAGAAGAGCCTCATGATCGGATCCGGCACCCTGGTGCCCGCCTCCGGCTCCTCAATCGGCACGACAAATCGACAGCGAGTGCGACGCACCTCGCTGTCAGGCCCCGCCTGAGTCTGCAGAGAGATCGGGGGAAAGTACGTGCGTCACCACCGTCACCCCGACAAGGATCCGCAGGTCAAGGTGCTAGTGCGGGCCTGAGACTGCGTCACCTGAAACCCCTCGCCAGAGCAGATTCGCTGAGACGAACGGTTGAGACGGCATATTCGCTGAGACGAAGTCGGATCCGAGCACCTTCGTTGAGACCTGCGCAACCTTCGCTGAGACAGGTCAACCGACGGCAGTGCTCAGGGTTGTCGATGAACAGTATCCGATATATCGTTGAAGCATCGCGACAGGTCGACGACTGAATGGAGTGATGACCATGCGCAGCCATGGATACGAGCGGGGGCACGGTGGGCACGAGTGCGGGGGCGGTCCCCATGGGCGGCGGTTCGAGGGTGGGCGCGCGGCGTTCGGGCCCTTCGGGCCGGGTGGCCCGGGCGGACCCGGAGGGCCCTTCGGGCCGGGCTTCGGTGCCGGGCCCTGGGGCGGCCGGGGACGTGGCGGGCCCAGGGGCAGGGCGCGGCGCGGTGACGTGCGCGCGTCGATCCTCGCCCTGCTCAAGGAGCGGCCCATGCACGGCTACGAGATGATCCGGGAGATCACCGAGCGCAGCGGCGGGGCGTGGAAGCCCAGCCCCGGTTCGGTGTACCCGACCCTCCAACTGCTGGAGGACGAGGGCCTGATCGTCAGCGAGAGCGAGGGCGGCAAGAAGCTGTTCTCCCTCACCGACACCGGGCGCACGGCCGCCGAGGAGGTGTCCGAGGCGCCCTGGGAGGAGGCCTCGCGCGGCGTCGACTGGGAGGCGCTGCACGATGTCCGGCAGGCCGGGTTCGGGCTGATGGAGGCCTTCGGGCAGGTCTGGAAGACCGGCAGCAAGGAGCAGCGGGAGAAGGCCCTCGCGGTCATCGGCGACGCCCGCAAGAAGCTGTACCTCATCCTGGCCGACGAGGACTGATCCGCCGGGGCGCGTGCCCTGGACCCGGATTCCGGGGCACGGTGTGCCGTGGCCGTGAGACGGCGGGACGGACGGTCGTGGTCCGCCCCGGATGGGGGTGTGGCCCCGGGCGGGTCCCTCCCTCCGGACCGCCGCCGCGTTCCCCGGAACGGGAGCGGAGCGGGAGGCGCCGTGCGCTTCCGGGACTCGAACGGGCCGGAGCGGCACGGGCCGGCGGGTGTCGGCCACCGCGCCGGTTCCGCGCCGTGGTGCCACCAGTCCCGGCCCGGCGCTCATGGCTCGTCCCCCAGATTCCGCACCTCCGCCTACGCGGCCCGCGCCCAGCCCCGAAGCGCCCCCCCGTGAACCGGGAACCCGGGTGCACTCCGGGTCCGCGAGCCGCCGTCGCCCGTCGGTGGCGCCCCGTTTCTCAGGACTCCCTCCCGCCCGGGAACCGGCCCTGTCCCGCCCCGGCCGGGGGCAGGCGGGATGTGCGCGGGGTCGTACGGGGAGTGGTGCCCGGGGGAGACGCAAGGCGGCGCGCGACCGTCGGAGGGAATCGGCGTGATCTCATCCGCGAGGAGGATATTCCGGACGGCCGGATCCCCTCCCCGTGGGACGCGCGAATGCTCCCCGCCGGGGATGTGCCGGGCCGGAAGGGCTGGTGAGGTGGGTGGTGTGCAACCCCGTATCCCCCGGCAGCCGGCCGTCGCAGAGGACGGCCCGCGCCCGGCAGGCAATGACGCCGATGTCCGGTTCGGTGCCGCACTGGCGCCCGTGGTCTCCGGTGCGCGCCGAAGAGCCGTGCGGGACGGGGACCGGCAGATCGACACGGCTCATCTGCTGCACTCCCTCCTGGAGGACGACCCCGAGGCCTGCGCCGTCCTCGGGGAGGGGCCGCGGCCGGCCCGACTCCTCGGCTATCTCGTGCAGCGCAGCATCGGCTACGGGCTCCGCTGGCAGAGCGCCGTGGAGGACTCCGGAGCCCTGCCCGTGGTGATCGGCGCCGACGGTTTCTCGCCACTGGCCGCCGCCGCCATGGAGTACGCGGCCGAGCGCGCCCGGGGCCGCGGGGCGGAGCGGGCCTGCGGCCTCGATCTGCTGGCCGCCCTCGTCATGGACCCGCAGGCGCGGGCCGTGGAGGTGCTCGGCCGGGCAGCCCTCGCCCCCGACGAGGTCCTGACCCGCGTCCTGGAGCGGCTCGAACCGACCCTCTGACCCGGCCCGGCGGGCCGCCGTGACGAGTCAGGTGCCACGAGGGGTGACGCTCATGTCGTCCCCTGTCATCATGTGCCCGTGCACATGTCTGACAGCGCCCGCGGCGGTCCGCGGAACGGCGTGGGGCTCGGCCTCGCGCTCGGGTCCGCGGTCGCGTTCGGCGGTTCCGGGGTGGCGGCCAAGCCGCTGATCGAAGCGGGGCTCGACCCCCTCCACGTGGTGTGGCTGCGGGTCGCGGGCGCGGCCCTGGTGATGCTGCCGCTCGCCGCGCGCCACCGCGCGCTGGTCCGGCGCTGTCCCGGACTGCTGGCCGGATTCGGACTGTTCGCCGTCGCCGGGGTCCAGGCCTGCTACTTCGCCGCGATCTCCCGCATCCCCGTCGGGGTCGCGCTGCTCGTCGAGTACCTGGCGCCCGCCCTGGTGCTGGGCTGGGTGCGGTTCGTCCAGCGGCGGCCGGTGACACGGGCCGCCGCGTTCGGGGTGGTGCTGGCGGTGGGCGGGCTCGCCTGCGTCGTGGAGGTCTGGTCCGGGCTCGGCTTCGACGCGCTCGGGCTGCTGCTCGCGCTCGGCGCCGCCTGCTGCCAGGTCGGCTACTTCGTCCTGGCCGACCGGGGCAGCGACGCCGGGGACGCGGCGCCCGACCCGCTCGGCGTCATCGCGTACGGGCTGCTCGTCGGGACGGCGGTGCTCACCGCCGTCGCCCGCCCCTGGGACATGGACTGGTCGCTGCTCACGGGCTCCGTCCCGATGGACGGCACCCCCGTCGTCGCCGGGCTGCTGCTGGCCTGGATCGTCCTCGTCGCCACGGTGCTCGCCTACGTCAGCGGCGTGCTCTCGGTGCGGCGGCTCTCGCCGCAGGTCGCGGGGGTGGTGGCGTGTCTGGAGGCGGTCATCGCCACCGTCCTGGCCTGGGTGCTGCTCGGCGAGCACCTGTCGGCGCCGCAGATCATCGGCGGCGGAGTGGTCCTCGCGGGCGCCCTCATCGCCCAGTCGTCGGCGCCCGCGCGGGGCTCGTCCGAGCCGGTGGCCGGAGGCGGGCCCGAACGGGAACTGTCCGGACGGGGCACGGCGGTCTGAGCGCGCCGCGCGGCGGGCCGTCGCCGGCCACCCCTCGTCGACTACGCCTCGGTCCTTCCTTGTGCCCGGGTCCTTCCTCGCTCGGATCTCTCCTCGCTCCGATCGCCTCTCGCGCGGTCGACCGGCATCGGCGGAGTGCTCCGGGCCGGGCGCGGCCCGGGAGTCCGGGTTCCCGGGGGCCGAACCGTCCTCCCGTTCCCCTTACGTCACCGAGACGCCGAGACGCCGGGCCGGCCCGACCGGCCGCCGGGCGCGGGCCACCGGCCACGACCGACCGGTGGCCCGGATCGACCGCTGGTCCCTCCGGCTCTTGGGCCCGACCAACCCTGGGCCACCACTGGCCGTAACCCGGGTCCAGCCCTGGACCACCACGGCCGTAGGCCGGGACCGGCAGTGGACCGTCACCAGCCGTGGGGCACCATCGGCTCCCCCGCCCCCGCCGCCGCGTCGACCCCCGCTCCCCGTCACCGCCCGCCCCGCTCCGGAGCCCGTGCCCCCGCCGGGAGCCCCCGGCTCAGTTCCCGCCGGAGGGGACCATCGCCGCCAGATAGTCCGGCACCGGGGTCCCGGGGGCCAGGCGGGGGTCGGGCACGGGGGTGCCGTAGCCCTTGCGCAGGGGCAGCAGTCCCGCCCAGTGGGGGAGGCCGTAGTCCTCGGGCTCGTCGTTCACCCCGCCGGTGCGGAGCTTGGCCGAGACCTCGTCCAGGTCGAGGCGGATGACGGCGGTGGCCGCCAGTTCCCTGCGGTCGGCGGGGCGGCAGTCGGCCGACCGGCCCGGCACCGCGTGGTCGACGAGGGCGTCGAGGGCGACGTTCCGCTCCTCGGGGTCGGTCACCTCGTGGGCGGTGCCGTGCACCATGACCGACCGGTAGTTGACCGAGTGGTGGAAGCCAGAGCGGGCCAGCACCAGCGCGTCCACGTGCGTCACCGTCAGGCACACCGGCAGCCCCGGGGCGGCCCGGCCGGTCATCAGCAGCGGGCGCGAGCCCGTCGAACCGTGCACGTAGAGGCGCTCGCCGACCCGGGCGTACAGCGTCGGCAGCACCACGGGCGCGCCGTCGCGCACGAAGCCGAGGTGGCAGACGTATCCCTCGTCGAGTATCGCGTGCACCACCTCCCTGTCGTAGGAGGCCCGGCCCGGCGAGCGGGAGGGCACCGTGCGGTCGGTGGGGGTGTAGGCGGCCGGTCCGGGCGGTGCCGCCCCGGCGCGTGGCGGCCGGGCGGGTGCCGGGTGTCCGTCGGGCGCGGTGCCGTCCGCGCGCGGGCCGGGTGCCGCCGGTTCCTGGGTCCCCATGGCATCCTCCATTGCACTAGTGCATAATGTTGTTTGTGCTAGGAGAGTATCGGATCACGGGTCGGGGCGCGGCGGAGATTTCCGCGAGCGTCGAACGAGCTGTGGGCGCGGGGCGGTTGGAGCCCGGGCAGGCCCTGCCGCCGATGCGGGAGCTGGCCGAGCGGCTCGGGGTGAACCCGAACACCGTCGCCGCCGCCTACCGCACGCTGCGCGAGCGCGGGGTCATCGAGACGGCGGGGCGGCGGGGCAGCCGGGTGCGGGCGAAGCCGGCCACCACCGGGCGGGACTTCATCCGCGTCGAGGTGCCCGAGGGGGTGCGCGACGTGTCCGAGGGCAATCCGGACCCGGCGCTGCTGCCGCCGCTGGGCCCGGCGTTCGCCGCGGCGGCGGCCGAGGGCGACCGCAGCCCGGTGCTCTACGGGCAGGAACCGGTGGAGCCGGCGCTGGCCCGTCCGGCCAGGGCCGACATGGACGCCGACGGGGTCCCGGACGGGCCCGTGGCGGTGGCGTCCGGTTCGCTGGACGCGCTGGAGCGGGTGCTCGCCGCCCATCTGCGGCCCGGTGACGTCGTCGCCGTCGAGGACCCCGGCTGGGGCGGCCTCCTCGACCTCGTGCCCGCCCTCGGCCTGCGCACGGCCGCCGTCGGTGTCGACGAGGAGGGGCCGCGCCCCGACGAGGTGCGCCGCGCGCTGGCCGCCGGTGCCCGGGCCCTCGTCGTCACCGACCGGGCGCAGAACCCGACCGGCGCCGCGCTGAGCGCCGCCCGCGCGCGGGCCCTGCGGCGGGTGCTGCGGGACCATCCGGAGACCCTGCTCATCGAGGACGACCACGGCCACCGGATCGTCGAGCTGCCCCTGCACCCCCTGGCCGGGACGACGCACCACTGGGCCTTCGTGCGCTCCGCCGCCAAGGCGTACGGCCCCGACCTGCGGCTCGCGGTGCTGACCGGGGACGCCGTCACCCTCGACCGGGTGCGCGGACGGCAGCGGCTCGGCCCGGGCTGGGTCAGCCGCGTCACCCAGCGCGCGGTGGCCCGGCTCTGGGCCGACGGCGCGGTGGACACCGGCGCGGTGGCCCGGGTGTACGGAGCCCGGCGGAACGCGCTGCTGGCGGCCCTCGCGGAGCGCGGGGTCGAGGCCCAGGGGCGCAGCGGGCTGAACGTGTGGGTCCCCGTGCCGGACGAGACCGGTGCCGTGGCCCGGCTGCTGCAGGCGGGCTGGGCGGTGGCCCCCGGCGCCCGCTTCCGGGTCGCCGCCCCGCCCGGCGTCCGGATCACCGTCTCCACGCTGGCCGAGGAGGAGGCCGGTGCCCTCGCCGACGCGGTCGCCTCGGCGCTGGGGCGGGGCGCGGGGCCGAGCCGCGTCTGACGGGCGCCCGGCGTGCGCCGGGCGCCCTTGTGTGCCGTGCGTCGGCTACGGCCGAGGGGTCGCGTGCCGGGTCTCCCGCTGCGCCGCCTGCCGGTGCGGTGCCCCCTGGCGGGGTACCTCCTGCCGCGTGCTCTCGGGGCGCGCCGTCCCGCGGCCGGGGCCCTTCGGGTCCGCCGCGTCCTGGTCCGGTGCGGCCTGGCGCGGTGCCTCCCGCCCGGTCGCCCGCTGCCGCGTCGCCGGTGCCGCGGGGGCGGCGGGGGCGCCGGGGGCGCGCCCGGTTCCGGGGCGGGCCTGGGTCAGGGCCGCGCCCGCGAGCACGACCGCCGCCCCGACCGGCGCGGACCAGGACAGCCTCTCACCGAGCAGCAGCACCCCGGCCGCCGTGGCGATCACCGGTGTGAAGTAGGTGACCATCTGCGCCGTCGTCGGTCCGACCTCGGCGACCAGGTCGTACTGGATCAGGAAGGCCAGGCCGGTGCCGAGGGCGCCCAGGGCCATGACCGCCAGCACCGGCGCCACCGGGAAGGAGTCCGGCATCGAGGTGAACAGGGGTGTCACCACGGCCAGTTGCCCGGTCGCCAGCAGCAGTTGCGCGCCCGACAGCGACAGATGGGAGTGGCGGGAGCCGGCCAGGGTGCGCCGCACGTAGATCCAGCCCACCGGGTAGCAGAACGACGCCCCCAGGGCCAGCGCGGTGCCCTTCGGGTCCAGGCCGTTGAAGCCCTGCCAGACGCCCAGCACCGTCAGCACCCCGAGGAAGCCGACGCCCAGCCCCGCCACCCGGACTCGGGTCGGCCGGTCCTCCGAGAGGGCGACCAGGGACAGGGCCATGCCCCACAGCGGTGACGTGGCGTTGCAGATGCCGGCGATCGAGGAGGGGATCGTCAGCTCCGAGAAGGCGAACAGGGAGAAGGGGAGCGCGTTCAGCAGGAACCCCGCGACCGCCAGGTCCGCCCAGGTCCGCCCGCCGCGCGGCAGCCGCTCCCGCTTCACCGCCATGGCCGCGGCGAGCACCGCCGTGCCGAAGGCCAGCCGGCCCAGCGTGACCTGGAACGGGGCGAAGCTGTCCGTGCCCACCTTCATGAACAGGAAGCTGAAGCCCCAGACGAGGGAGAGGGCGCCGAAGCGCACGCGCCAGTCGAGGAAGCGGCGGGGGAGGGCGGGGGTGGTGGTGATGCTGCTGGTCATGAGGGCAACGATGCGGCAAGCCATCTTCGTAGCACAATCGAATCTTCGCACCGGGTATCTCGTAGTATCGCTTATATGTTGAACCTGGAGCGCCTGCGCACCCTCGATGCCCTCTCCCGGCACGGCTCGGTCAGCGGCGCGGCCGAGGCACTGCACATCACCACGTCGGCCGTCTCCCAGCAGATGTCCAAACTGGAGCGCGAGGTGGGGCAGCGTCTGCTGGCGAAGAACGGCCGAGGGGTGCGCCTCACCGACGCGGGACGGCTGCTCGCCGAGCACGCGGCACGCATCCTCTCCCAGGTGGAGCTGGCCGAGGCCGACCTGGAGGCGCAGCGCGGACAGGTCGCCGGAGAGCTGCGGCTGGCCGCCTTCCCCACCGCCGCCCGCGGACTGTTCCCCGCCGCGCTGGCCGCCCTGCGCGCCGAGCACCCGGCGCTGCGCCTGCGCTCCAGCGAGCTGGAACCGGAGCGGGGGGTGGCGGGCGTGGTGCGCGGCGACTTCGACCTGGCGGTCGTCCTGGACTGGTACAACAAGCCGATGCCGCTGCCCGACGGGCTGGTCAAGGCGCCCCTGCTGGACGACCCGGCCGATGTGGCGATGCCCGCGGGCCACCGGCTGGCCCACCGGGAGGAGGTGGACCTCGCGGAGTTCGCGGACGACGAGTGGATCACCTGGGGCGAGGGGGAGTTCTGCCACGAGTGGCTGATGTTCACCCTGCGGTCCCGGGGCATCGAGCCCATCCTCGGACACCGCGCCGCCGAGACGCACACCCAGCTCGGGCTGGTCGCGGAGGGGCTCGGGGTGTGCATCGCCCCGCTGCTCGGCCGCCACCCGATGCCCGCCGGGGTCGTCACGCTCCCGCTGCGCCAGCGGGTGCGCCGGCACGTGTACGTGGTCTGGCGGGCGGACGCCGACCGGCGGCCCTCGATCCGGGCGGCGGTCGGGGCGCTCCAGGCCGTGGCCGGGCGGCTCGGCTGACCGCCCCGCCGGGAGAACGCGGGGGCCGCACGCCCCGGCAGGATGTACGGCCTGCCGGGACGTGCGGCCCGGGGTGGGCGGCGGTCGGCCGCCGCAGGGTCCGCGCGGATGATCAGCGGATGTCGACGTCGATGCAGGCGTAGAAGGCGTTCGCGGTGTCGGCGATGTTCCACACCGCCAGGACCTTCTGCTTGCCCGTGATCGAGCCGAAGTTCACCTGGTGGGTGACGGTCGCGCCCGGCTGACGGCCCCCGTCGTTGAACTCGGCGACCTTGGTCGCGCCGACGTAGTACTGCCAGGTGCTGGTGGCGTGACGCGCCGTCAGGCGCCAGTTGAAGGCCGTGGTCCGGGAGACGGGCGTGACCTTCCAGCCCTTCGCGTCGTTGTCGAGGTCCGCGAAGGCGGCGTTGCCGCCGCTGCAGCTGCGCAGCCCCTTGGGACCCTCGACGCTCTGCGGCTCCCACTTGATGGAGCCGCAGGAGACGGTGCCCGCCGCGCACTGGGCCTGGCGGCTGGGGGGCGAGGTGATGTAGCCGTGCGCCTGCGCCGTGCCGGCCGACAGGCCGACCGTCAGGAGCGGGGCGATACCGGCACCCAGAACGATGGCCAGCGTCCTCTTGTTCCTCATGGGTTCTCCTTGGTGGGGGGATATGAGGTCTCGCACCGGGCGCGCCGTGGCGGCGCCCGACGGGAGGGCGGCACGTCCTGGGGACGGTCCGCCCGCGCGTGTCATACGTGGGGAGGGGGGTGACGACCGCGCGGTACTCCCGCTCCTTTCTTGGTCTAGACCATACGGACCGGAAAGAGGGGGTCAAGGGTGCCGGAGCGAAGGAACCCGTGAGGCGCCCCTTTCGCGTCAGCCGCCCACAGGGGGCGCGGACGGGGTTTAGGCGCAGGCCCGGCGGCGACCCCGCAGGGGCCGGCGCTCCCCGCGCCACCTCCCGAACACGCCGTCATCCGGCCGGAATTCATCCCTCCGATCCGAGCGCCGGAGGCCCCGGTGGCGACGGCCGGAGGAGGGTTCCCGGCCAACTGACCGGCCGGGCACGGTGGGTCCAGGGGCGGACCGGGTGAGCCGGCCGGACGCCGCACGGTGCCGCCCGGTCGCAGGGGGACCGCGCAGGCCGTCACGGGGAAGGGGCACGGGGGCAGGGCGACGGAGCCCCGCCCCTCCCGCGCCGAATGCGGGACGGCGAACGCCCGGCCCGGGCACCGGCGGCGCGGCGGACGGGTCGGGCGTGACGGGCGCCGTGGAGCCGTGCGGCCCGGGGGGACATGGAGGACGAGGCCGTACGGCCCCCACGAAGGGGTACCGCCGGGAGGGGCGCTTCCGGCCCTCGGCCCGCCCCGGAAGCGGCCGGCCTGGGGTCTCTCGTTTGGATCAGGCCGGACCCCGCGAGCCCGGCATGATTCAAACGAGAGACCCTGGTGACCTGAGTCAGAGATTCTTCGCCAGATCGCGGCCATCAGCCGGATGCCGTGCGGCCGGCAGGTCCGGCCCGGCCTGCTGACATTCGGCCTCCGGCACGCCGGGCAGCTCGTGAGAACTACCCGAATATCTCTGACTCAGGTCACTAGCCGCCCAGCAGTTCGATGACCGCCCGCACGGCGTCGGCCACCGGCTGGCCGACGGCTCCCAGGGTGCTGACGACACCGGCGACGGTCACCAGGGCCCGGTGGCGCTCCTGCGCCGAGACGGCGGCCGCGGGGTTGAGGGCGGGGAGCGAGTCGGCGACGAGTTGCGCGTTGGGCCCGTCGAGCCGGACGCGCAGGTCCTCGATCATCCGGTGGAGTTCACCGATGGCCGCGGCCACGGCGGGCGCCAACTGCTCGGCCCCGCCGCCGTTCTGGTGCTTGACCATGCCGATGCTGTCCCGGGTGCCGTGCATGTTCACGGAATCACCGTAGTAGTAGTGGTTGCCGCTCATGCTGCCTTCCCCACGTTTCCGCTGCCGCCGTACATGTTGACGTTGTCGCCGAAGTAGTAGTTGTTCGGCGAGTGGGTGATGCACTCCACCGTCACCCGGAGCTCCGTCTCGGGATGGTCGATGGCGTGGGAGATGTCGCCGACGAGCTGGTCCAGGTAGTGCGGGTGCACGCTCGTCACCAGTCCGGTGGACGCCCCGGCCGTCTCGACGGCGAGCACGTAGTAGGACTTGGCGGTGAGCACCGTGATCAGGTCGACGCCGCAGAACCCCACGACCCCCAGCGCGAGGAACCAGAGCCAGCCCAGCAACGGGCTGTTGCCCTCGCTGAGGGCGGAGCCTATCGCCGCGGGCAGCGAGATGATCACCGCCACGGCGACCGTCATGCCGACCCGCTTGACGAACCGCAGGACCGCCTCCTTGCGCTTCGGCCGCAGGGTGAAGGTGTAGACCCGGGCGATGTTGTGCAGCGGGTAGGCCGCCCGGCCGATCCACAGGGTCCGCTTGCTGATGCGCAGTTCCACGGAGGCGACGAGCCCCGAGGGCGGCGGGGGCGGGACGAGTCCCGTGGGCGGCGGGGGCGGTGGGGGCCCGGCGGACAGGGGCGGGTGCTCGGGGCGTTCGGGTGGTTGGACGGCCGCCATCCTTCCTCCTTGGGAAGAGGGCTGAGGGGACGAGTGGGGAAAGGGGCCCTCCGGCACCTCGACGGGTGGGAAGGAAGGCTCACAGTACGCCACAAGTACCGTGCGACGGCGGGGAGTTGTTCGTCGCGGGCGGCCCGGGCGGAGCACCTTCCGGGTCGAGCGCGTACCGGAGGGGAGCGGTGGCCCGGGGCCCGCGGGCCGGGCGGCGTGGACGGGGCCCGGTCACCGGCGGCGCCGGAGGCCGCCCCCGGTGGGACGGCCGTCGCCGTGCCGTGAGCCCGCCCCGGCCGGTGCGGTCCGTGGACCGGACCGCCGTCGCGGACCCCGGCGGCGGAGTCAGTAGTAGACGGCGATCCGGCCCCGGGGCCCGTCGACGACCTCGACGGGGGTGTCGAAGATGTCCGTGAGGACCTCGTCGCGCATGATCTCGTCCGGGCCGCCGAAGTGGCACACGGTCCCGTTCTTGACCGCGCAGATGCGGTCGGCGTAGTGGCCCGCGAAGTTGATGTCGTGCAGCACGATCACGATGGTGCGCCCCAGCTCGGCGGCGGCGCGCCGCAGGTGCTGCATCATCTGGACGGAGTGCCGCATGTCGAGGTTGTTGAGCGGCTCGTCCAGCAGCAGGTAGTCGGTGTCCTGCGCGAGCACCATCGCCACGTACGCCCGCTGCCGCTGGCCGCCGGAGAGTTCGTCGAGGTAGCGGCCCTCCAGCTCGCCCAGTCCCAGGAAGTCGATGGAGCGGCTGACGACCTCCTCGTCCTGGCGGGTCAGACGCCCCTGCGAGTGGGGGAACCGCCCGAATCCGACGAGCTGGCGCACGGTGAGGCGGGTGACGAAGTGGTTCTCCTGGCGCAGGATCGAGACGATCCTGGCGAGGTCCTTCGAGTCGGTGCGGGCGATGTCGTAGCCGGCGATCTCGATCGTTCCCGAGTCGATGCCCAGCAGCCGCCCGATCATCGTCAGCAGGGTCGACTTCCCGGCGCCGTTGGGCCCGACGAGCGCGGTGATGCCGCCGGCCGGGATGGTGAGGTCGACGGGGCCGATCGCGACCTCGCTGGTGTACCGCTTGGCGACCCGGGTGAGGGTGATCACAGCCGCCCCTTTCGCAGGATGTGGACGAGGAAGAACGTGCCACCGACGATCTCGATGATCACGCCGACCGAACCGGCCGCGTAGAAGAGGTGCTTGAGGACGAAGTAGGCGCCGCCCAGCACGACGACGCCGGTGAGCCAGGCGACGGGGAACACGTAGCGGTGGTCGTGGGTGTCGGCGAGCTGGTAGGCGAGCATCGCGACGAGGAACCCGAAGAAGGTCATCGGGCCGATGAGCGAGGTGGAGACGGCCATCAGGACCGCGACCAGCAGCAGCACCGCGATCGTCCGGCGGCGGTGGTTCAGCCCGAGGTTGGTGGCGGCCTCGCGGCCGAGCGCGAGCACGTTCAGCCGGCGGCTCCCGGCCCACAGCAGCCCGCCCGCGACGGCGGCGACCGGGAGCGAGACGGCCAGGTAACTGGCGTCGGCGTTGGCGATGCTGCCGATCAGGCGCGCGGTGAGCACGTCGAACTCGGTGGGGGTGAGCAGCCGTTGCATGAAGGTGGCCAGCGCCCCGAGACCGCCGCCGAGGATGATCCCGATCAGCAGCATGATCTGGAGGTTGCCGTACTTGCCCGACAGCAGCCAGCCGTAGAGCAGCGCGGCGAAGGCGACCATGAGCACGACCTGCGCCACGAACTGCCACACGCCCTGCACGACGGTGACCCCGGCGGTGCCGAGGAAGAAGACCGCGCCGGTCTGGACCACCCGGTAGAGGGACTCGAACCCCATGATCGAGGGGGTGATGATGCGGTTGTTCGTCACCGTCTGGAACGCGACCGTCGCCAGCGCCTGGCAGAACGCGACGACGACGATGATGACGACGCTCGTCGCCCGCAGTTCGGCGATGCGCCAGAAGCCGGGGGTGCCGAAGGGCATCGGGTTGTCCCAGACCAGGATGCCGATCACGACGAGCACACTGAGCGCGATCAGCGTGCCGAGGACGGCCCGGTACCGGCGCCGTGCCCGCGCCGTGGGCAGCGCGCCGGAGCGCCGGACCGCGCGGGGCGGGGCGGCGGGGACGGGGACTGCGGGGGCGATGGTCCGGTCAGCCATGGCGGCGCTGCCTCAGCAGGAGGGAGATGAACACGACCGAGCCGACGACCGCGAGGATCAGCGCGACCGGCACCTCGAAGGGCATGACGATCAGGCGGCCGATGATGTCGCAGACCGTCACCGAGGCGATGCCGGCCAGGCACACCCAGGGGAGGTTCGAGCGGAGGTCGTCGCCGCGGAAGAGGGAGACCACGTTGGGCACGATGAGTCCGAGGAAGGGCAGGTTGCCGACGACGACCGTGACGATGCCGGTGGCCAGGGCGATGAGCCCGGTGCCCAGCAGCACGACCCGGTGGTAGTTCAGGCCGACGTTGGTGGCGATGTCCTGCCCGAGCCCCGCCACGGTGAAGCGGTCGGCGGCGACGAACACGGCCACCACGACGACCGCGACCACCCACAGCGGTTCGTACTGGCCGCGCAGCACCGAGGTGAAGGAACCGAGGAACCACACGCCCATGCTCTGGAGCATGTTCGTGGACAGCGCGATGTAGGAGGAGACCGCGCCGACCACGGCGCCGAGCATCATGCCCACGATGGGGACGATGATCGAGGAGCGCAGGGTGATCCGGCGCAGGAACAGGAAGAAGACCATCGTCCCGGCGAAGGCGGTGACGACCGCGCCGGTCATCTTCAGCAGCAGCGACGCCCCGGGCGCGATGATCGTGATCAGCAGCAGCCCGAGCCCGGCCCACTCCGTCGTACCGGTGGTGGTCGGCTCGACGAAGCGATTCTGCGTCAGCTGCTGCATCACCAGGCCCGACATCGCCATCGCCGCTCCGGCCAGCACGAGCGCGATGGTGCGGGGGACACGGGTGATGGCGAACATCTCGGCCCCGTCCTCCCCGCCGAAGATGTCGTAGACCCCGATGAAGAGGGACAGGACGACCAGGCCCGCCGTGACGACCAGGCCGATCAGCAACGGCCAGGTGAACAGGCGGGCCTTGGGTACGCGGGCACGCGAGTGCCCGGCTTCCGGGCGCGGGGGGCGCTCGGCCGCCGGGGCGTCGTGGAGCGGGACGGTCATGCGGGTGCGCTCTCGGTCGGGGACGGGGAGGCCCGGCCGGGGCCGGGGGCTCGGAGCGGTGCAGGTGGCGGGCGGGCCGCGGGCCGGACCGGGCGCGGGTGCGCCGGTCCGGCCCGCGGCCCGACGGGGGTCGGGCCCGTCGGATCAGGCGTTGGCCTCGAGCTTGTCGGCGAGGCCGTTGAAGAAGGCCGTGTAGGTCTGGATGCCCTCGTTCAGGTAGGTGAGCTGCGGGAAGTACACGATGTTGCCGTTCTTGACGGCGGGGACGTTCTTGAGGGCCTCGGACTTCGCCAGCATCTCGTTGGCGGGGACGTAGGACTCCGACGTTCCCGCGTTGACGGCCGCGTCCCGGTCGAGGGCGATGATCACATCGGGCTTCGCGGCGGCGATCGCCTCGACGGAGATGTCGTCGCCCTGGTGGTCGCTGGAGCCGTCGGTCCTGATCGCGGGCGTCAGGCCGAGGATGTCGAAGACCGGGCCGACCGTGCGGCCGGTGCCCGGCGCGGCGTAGTTGATCTCGCCGCCCGAGGTGATCACGCCGATCACGCTGCTCTCGGGGTCGTAGACCTTCTTGACGCGCGCGACCGAGGCGTCGAAGTCGTCGACGAGCTTCTTCGCGTCCTTCTCGTGGCCGAAGACCTTCCCCAGGGTCTCCACCTGCCGCTTCAGCTCCTCGTCGAAGGGCTTGTCCTCGCGGGGGTCCAGCTCCACGACCGCCGCGTCGGGGGCGAGCTTCTTCAGGTCCTTGTAGTACGAGGAGAAGCGCTGCCCGTTGACGATCAGGTCGGGCTCGACCGCGACGACCGCCTCCAGGTCGGGCTCGTTGTGCGTCCCCAGGTTCACGATCGACTTGTCGGTCTTGTAGGGGTTGTCCGTCGCGATCAGGTCGACCGGGGCGGCGCTCAGTTCGATGCCCCAGTCGGAGAGGGTCTGGAACGTGCGGTTGTCGGTGGCGACGACGCTCTTCGCCGGCAGCTTCACCTTCTGCGTGCCGTGGTTGTCCTCGACCTCGACCGTCTTCGCCGCGGTCGCCTTGGCGGCACCCTTCGAGTCCTTCCCGTCGGAGTCACCGCCCGCGCATCCGGCAAGACCGAACGTCAGGACGGTCGAGACCGCGGTGACGGCGAGGAGGTGGCGGCGCTGGGTGAGCATGGTGCGGGAACTCCATTCCGGCGGGTGGCGTCGGTGCGCGGCGTGGCGACGACGGAACTCGGGGCAGACGCGAGCGTTCCGGTACGGAAGGGGCCCGCGTCGAAGTAAGCCTAGCCTTACCTTATCCGCGCTTTGGTGCGGGGTGGTAGCCCGGGTTCCGTTTCTGTCCGTCGGCGAGGACGGGCACGGCGGGCGGGGGCGGGGCGCGGCTCCGCCGGGGGTGACGCCGGGTGGGTCGGGGTGTCCCGTCCGGGGCCTCGGAGTGGGGGCGCCACGGTCATGTCCCGCAGGGGAGAAGGGGGAGCCTCCGCGGGGGAGCCGGAGGGGGCGTCAGGGGCCCCGGTGCGATGGCGCGGGCGCACCCCGCGGGTGATCACCCCCGGTTACTATGCTCACCTCACGCCGGAGGGCGGCGGCGGGCCGCGCGGCACCGGCGGCGGGTTGCCCGGGAGCGCGGAGGGGCGCGAGCCGTTCACCGCCCCCGGAGGCTCCCCGCGCCGTGGCCGACGGATCCCGCCCCCGCGTCCGGAGGCGTCCTCGCGGGTTGCGGGGCTGAAGAGATGGGTGGCCTCAGAAGTGTTGGACGATGTCGTGGCGACCCGTTATGTCGCGCCCCTGCGCGAGGGCGGCTCGCTCCCCGGGATCGTCGAGGCGGACGACCTCGGGCTGTACGTCCTGAAGTTCACCGGGGCCGGCCAGGGCCGCAAGACCCTCGTCGCCGAGGTGATCTGCGGGGAACTGGCCCGGTGCCTCGGCCTGCGGGTGCCCCGGCTGGTGACCGTCGACCTCGATCCCGTACTGGGGCTCGCGGAGCCCGATCCGCAGGTGCAGGGGCTGCTGAAGTCCAGCGGCGGCACCAACCTGGGCATGGAGTTCCTGTCCGGGGCCCTCGGCTTCGACCCGCTCGCCTTCACCGTCCCCCGCGAGGAGGCCGGGCGCGTCCTCTGGTTCGACGCGCTCGTCAACAACGTCGACCGGTCCTGGCGCAATCCCAACCTGCTGCGCCGGGACGGGGAGACCTGGCTGATCGACCACGGCGCCACCATGATCTGGCACCACAACTGGCCCACCGCCGCCGCCTCCGCCGCCCGCCCCTACGACGCGGGCGACCACGCCCTGCGGCGCTTCGCCCCGGACGTCCGCGCCGCCGCGGCCGACCTCGCCCCGCTCGTCACCGAGGAACTGCTCGCCGAGGTCACCGCCGCCGTCCCGGACGTCTGGCTGGCCGGTGAACCCGGCTTCGACACCCCCGACGAGCTGCGCCGCGCCTACGCCCGGCCCCTGCTGGAACGGGCCGCCACGATCCACGAACGCGTCCAGGGGGACCGATGAGCGAACGGCACGTCTACGAGTACGCGGTGCTGCGCGTCGTCCCCCGCGTGGAGCGGGGCGAGCGGCTCAACGCCGGGGTGATCGTGTACTGCCGCGCCCGGGAGTTCGTCGCCGCGCGCACCCATCTGGACGAGACCCGGCTGCTGGCGCTCGACCCCCGGGCCGACGTGGCCGGGATCAGGGCGGCGCTGGGCGCCGTCGAGGGGGTGTGCGCGGGCGGGGACGCGGCGGGCCAGGCCGCGCCCGACGGCGCCGGGCGGCGCTTCCGCTGGCTGATTGCGCCGCGCTCCACGATCGTGCGGCCGGGCCCGGTGCACACCGGGCTCACCACCGACCCGGCGGCCGAGACCGAGCGGCTGCTCGACCTCCTCGTCCGCTAGACCCGTGTCCCCGGACGGCGCCGCGGGCCGCCGGCCGGGAGCCGGCGCCCCCGAGGAAGAAGCGGACCGGGCGGAGAGCCCCGGTCCGGTCCGCGGGCGGCGCGGACCGCCGTCGGCGGCGCAGTACGAGCGCCGCGGCCAGGGCGGCGGCCGCGACGCAGGCCGCGCCGATGCCCGTGTCCCAGGCGCTCGGCCCGGTGCCGGTCCCACCGCCCACCCCGCCGTCCACGCCCCGCGTCGGCGCGGCACCCGCCGTGGCGTCGGCCGTGGCCGGCGGCGGGACCGACAGGACGGGCGGCGCCGATCCGGCCGGTGGCGGGGTCGCCGCTGCTGAGACCGTGGGCCGGGGACGCGAGGTGCTCGACGTGGTGGGCAGCGACGAGGACGGGGGCGGCGCCGCCCGGGCCGGACCGCCGCCGCTGCCCCGGTCCCCGGCGTCCGGGACGGGCGGGGCCGGTGCGCGCAGCGGGGCCCGGAGCGCCGGGCCGCCGCCCGGGACGGCCCGGGCCGTCCACGGGGCGGGGATGGTCCGGCCGGTCGGGGCCTGGGCGGGGGCGGCCGGAGCGGTGATCGCCGCCATCGCGATCACCATGCCGACGGCACCGGTGCGAGGGCGCATGGACGCCTCCTTTTCCGGCCGTGAGGGGCTCGCCCCTCGACGCTAGGACGCCCCGGCCCCGCACGCCGGTCCGGGCCGGACGGGTGCCGCCCGTCGCGGCCGGTCCCCGGCGGACCGGCCCGGCCCCGCCGCGGCGGCCGCGCGGCCCCCGTCGACCTGCGCCGATCCGCGCGCGCCGCCCCCGACGGCCCCGGAGCGCGGCGGATGCCGGGGGCGCGGTCCGGCGGCGGCGCCCGCGCTGGGCCGAACGGGGGAGGTCCCCGGCGGCTTTGCCGCGCCGCGCCGGTGAAGGGGTCGCACCCGCCGGTGTCCCGTTGACACCGCGTGCCAGGGCTTCTAGCGTCACGTCTGCCGGAGGTACTAAGCGGTCGCTCACCGCAGGGCGCCCCCTGGGGTACCGGCCGCATCCCCGAGGACGAGGAGAAGCAGCATGTCCACCACTGAGCAGCGGGTCGCCGTCGTCACCGGCGCCGCGCGCGGCATCGGTGCCGCCACGGCGGTCCGCCTGGCCGCCGAGGGCCGGGCCGTGGCCGTGATCGACCTCGACGAGGCCGCCTGCGCGGACACCGTCGCGCGGATCGCCGCGGCGGGCGGCACGGCCCTCGCCGTCGGCTGCGACGTCTCCGACGAGGCGGCGGTGGAGGCCGCCGTCGCCCGGATCGCCGGGGAGCTCGGCCCGCCCGTCGTCCTCGTCAACAACGCGGGCGTGCTGCGCGACAACCTGCTGTTCAGGATGAGCGCCTCGGACTGGGACACCGTGCTGAACGTGCACCTGCGCGGCGCCTTCCTGATGACCAGGGCGTGCCAGAAGCACATGGTGGACGCCGGGTTCGGCCGGATCGTCAACCTGTCCTCCTCCTCCGCCCTCGGCAACCGGGGCCAGGCCAACTACGCCGCCGCCAAGGCCGGGCTCCAGGGACTCACCAAGACCCTCGCCAAGGAACTGGGCAAGTTCGGGGTGACCGCCAACGCCGTCGCCCCCGGCTTCATCGCCACCGACATGACCGCCGCTACCGCCGAGCGGGTGGGGATGGGCTTCGAGGACTTCAAGGCCGCCGCGGCCGCCCGGATCCCGGTGCAGCGCGTCGGCGAGCCCGAGGACATCGCCAACGCCATCGCCTTCTTCGCCGGCGACGCCGCCGGCTTCGTCTCCGGCCAGGTGCTGTACGTGGCCGGCGGGCCGCTCGACTAGGGGGCGGGGACCATGACTTCCGTACAGCCGCCCGAGCCGTCGGGCCGGGCCGCGCTCGTCACCGGCGCCAGCCGCGGCATCGGCTACGGCATCGCCGAGGCCCTCGTCGCGCGCGGTGACCGGGTCTGCGTCACCGGCCGCGACGAGGACGCCCTGCGGGCGGCCGTCGAACGGCTCGGCGCCGACCGGGTGATCGGCGTGCCCGGCAAGGCGCACGACGAGGCCCACCGGGCACATGCCGTCGAGCGGACCATGGAGGCCTTCGGCCGGGTCGACTTCCTGGTCAACAACGCCGGGACCAACCCGGTGTTCGGGCCCGTCGCCGACCTCGACCTGAACGTGGCGCGCAAGGTGTTCGAGATCAACGTCGTCTCCGCGCTCGGCTTCGCCCAGCGCACCTGGCACGCCTGGCAGAAGGAGAACGGCGGGGCGATCGTCAACATCGCCTCCGTCGCGGGGCTGTCGCCCTCGCCCTCCATCGCCGCCTACGGGGTGAGCAAGGCCGCCCTGATCAACCTGACCGCGCAGCTCGCCCACGAGTTCGCGCCCGGGGTACGGGTCAACGCCATCGCCCCGGCGGTGGTGAAGACCCGGTTCGCCGCCGCCCTCTACGAGGGCCGTGAGGAGGAGGCCGCTGCGGCCTACCCGCTGGGCCGGCTCGGCGCCCCCTCCGACATCGGCGGCGCCGCGGCCTTCCTCACCTCGGCCCAGGCCGACTGGATCACCGGCCAGACCCTGGTGGTCGACGGGGGGATCTTCCTCGACGCGGGGGTGGGCTGAGCCCCGGCCGGGGTACGGGCGCCACCGCCCGTACCCCGTTCCCTTGATCGTTAAGGTCAGGACAACGTAGTCGGCGGGTAAAAGATCAAAAAGGCGCGTTCGCAAGGGAGTTCAGGCGCACAGCGCTGCGGTATGGTCTGCCAACCCTTGGTATGGCGGATCGAGGAGCGTGCGCGTGTTCAACCGGAGACGATGCCTGCGGCGGGTGGCGGCCATCGCGTCCATATCGACATTGGTCAGTGGATGCGGCCTGCTGTCGTCCGGTCCCTCGGGGGACGACGAGCCGATCATCGTGGGGAGCACCAGCTTCCCCAGCACGCTCGATCCCGCGGCCTCCTGGGACAACTCCTGGGAGCTCTTCCGCAACATCTACCAGACGCTCCTGAGCTACCCCAACGGCGCCTCGGCGCCCCAGCCCGACGCGGCCGAGCAGTGCGGGTTCGCGGACAAGGCGAACCGCGTGTACCGCTGCGAGCTGCGCAAGGGGCTCAAGTTCTCCAACGGCGACACCCTGGACGCCGAGGCGGTCAAGCACTCCATCGACCGCATCCGGAAGATCGACGTCAACGGCGGCCCGGCCGGTCTGCTGGGCAGCCTCGACCGGGTCCAGGCGGCCGGTGACCGCGAGGTGATCTTCCACCTCAACAAGGCGGACGCCACCTTCCCCTTCGTCCTCGCCACACCCGCCATGTCGATCGTCGACCCCGCCGTCTACCCGGCCGACGCGCTGCGCGAGGACGGCAAGGTCGTCGGCTCCGGGCCGTACACCCTCCAGACGTACATGGAGGGGAAGAAGGCCGTGCTCGTCCGCAACGACCGCTACAAGGGGTACGCGGACCGCCGCAACGGGGCGGTGACGATCCGGTACTTCAAGGACTCGGCCGGCATGGTCGCGGCGCTGCACGAGAAGGAGATCCAGGTCACCTACCGCGGCCTGGCCGCCGACGACATCATCACCCTCCAGAGCAGCGCGGTCCAGGAGCGGAACTACCAGCTCGTGGAGAGCGCGGGCACGGAGATCAGCTATCTGGTCTTCAACCCCAAGGACCCCTGGGCGGGCCGCAAGCCCGTGCGCCAGGCGGTCGCCCAGGTGATCGACCGGGCCGCCATCGCCCACAACGTCTACCGGGGCACCGTCGACCCCCTGTACTCCATGGTCCCCAAGGGACTGGCCGGCCACACCACGGGCTTCTTCGACAACTACGGCGACCCCGACGTCCCCGCCGCGCGCAAGATCCTCACCGACGCCGGGATCACCGAGCCGGTGCCGCTCACCCTCTGGTACACCACCGACCGCTACGGCTCGGTGACCCGGGTGGAGTTCGAGGAGATCAAGCGCCAGCTCGACGCCTCCGGCCTGTTCACCATCACCCTCAAGAGCCGTCCGTGGAAGGAGTACGTGGAGGGCTACCAGAAGGGCGAGTACCCGGTGTTCGGCCGCGGCTGGTTCCCCGACTTCCCCGACGCCGAGAACTTCATCGCCCCCTTCGTCGGCGACCAGAACGCCCTCGGCACGCCCTACCCGGCACCCGAGATCACCGGGGTGCTGCTGCCCGAGTCCCGCCGCGAGACCGACCGCGCCAACGTGGTCAAGGAGTTCCGGCGGGCGCAGCAGATCCTCGTGGACGACGCGCGGCTGCTGCCGCTCTGGCAGGGCAAGCAGTACGTGGCGGTGAGCCCGGACATCTCCGGCGCGGAGCGGGCCATGGACCCCTCGATCCTCATGATGATGTGGCAGCTCTACCGCAAGACGAGCTGGTAGTCGGCCGGTCCGGAGGGGCCTGCCCGGTTCCGGACCGCGGGCCGGGACCGGTGCCGTGAGCCGGTTGTCAGTGGGCGGCTGTAGGTTCGGGGGACCGGAACCAACCGCACATCGTAAGGAAGTTGACGTGACCGACATCGCCATGCTGCCCGAGTCCTGGCGCGACGTGCTCGGCGGCGAACTGCAGAAGCCCTACTTCAAGGAGCTGATGGAGTTCGTCGAGGAGGAGCGGGCGAACGGCCCCGTCTACCCCCCGCGCGAGGAGGTCTTCGCCGCCCTCGACGCCACCCCCTACGACCGGGTCAAGGTGCTGGTGCTCGGCCAGGACCCGTACCACGGCGAGGGCCAGGGCCACGGGCTGTGCTTCTCGGTCCGCCCCGGGGTGAAGGTCCCGCCGTCGCTGCGCAACATCTACAAGGAGATGCACGCCGAGCTGGACACCCCGGTCCCGGACAACGGCTATCTGATGCCGTGGGCCCGCCAGGGCGTCCTGCTGCTCAACGCGGTGCTCACGGTGCGGGCGGGCGAGGCGAACTCGCACAAGTCCCGGGGCTGGGAGCTGTTCACCGACGCGGTGATCCGCGCCGTGGCCGGGCGCCCGGACCCGTCGGTGTTCGTCCTGTGGGGCAACTACGCGCAGAAGAAGCTGCCGCTGATCGACGAGGACCGCCATGTCGTCGTCAAGGGCGCGCACCCCTCGCCGCTGTCGGCGAAGAAGTTCTTCGGCTCCCGCCCGTTCACCCGGATCAACGAGGCGGTCGCCGGGCAGGGCCACGAGGCGATCGACTGGACCATCCCGAACCTGGGCTGACCCGCCAGGCCCCCCGCCGGTGAGGGTCCGGGGTCCTTCCTCCGGCCCTCGCGCCGCCCGGGCGCGTTCCGTCCCGCCCGGTCGGGACCGGGCGGAGGAGCGGGGCGGGCGCGGAGCGTCGGGAGCGTGGCGCCGTCGCGGTGGTCGGGCGTGCCGGACCCCACGCCCTGCGGCACGAACCGGACGAAAGGCCCTAACGTCGGCGGGGACAGCCGACGAGTGGCACGGAGGACGCGGTGGCCCAGGGACAGGAGCAGGCGTCGGCGGACGCCGTGCTCACACGCATCGGTCAGGTCGTCATCCTGCACCACGCGGGTGACCGCGAGGAGGCCCGGCGGCGCTTCCTCGGGCTCTGGGCCGAGATCGGCGAGCACGGCGCCCCGCTGCACCGCTGCACCCTGGCCCACTACCTCGCGGACACCCAGGACGACCCCGGCGACGAACTGGCCTGGGACCTGAGGGCGTTGGCCGCGGCAGAGGAGCTGACCGGTGGCGACCGGCCCGCCGCCCCCGGCCCTGCCGCCGCCCCCGGCGTCCTCGCCGGGCGGCACGGTCCGCCGGGCGGGGGAGCGGTCGGCGATCAGGGGGCGCCCGGAGCCCCGGGCCACCGGGAGCGGCTCGCCGTGCGGGCGCTCTATCCGTCGCTGCACCTGAACCTGGCCGCCGACTACGACCGGCTCGGCCGCCGGGACGCCGCCCGGCTGCATCTGCGGCGGGCCCGTCGCGCGGCCGTCCTCCTGGCGGGCGACCGCTACGGCGAGGGCGTACGCGCCGGGATCGACCGCCTGGCGCGGCGACTCGGCGACGACGGTTCGGCGGCGGGGGAGCCGCCCTGGGGCCCGCCCCGGCAGCGACCGTAGGGTGCACGGCACGGGCGGTGCGTCCGGCACAGGCGGTGGCTTCGGCCACGTCCCGGGGCCGGTGACCTGGAAGGTGCGGGGGCGTGCGTGCCCCCGGGCGTCCCGGGTGCCCCGGACACCGGGGCCCCTGGGGGCGGTCCCCCGGTGTCCGGAACCGCGCCCCGGGCGCCCCGGTGTCCGCGTTCCGGGGCCGGTGCCCCGGCCCGCCGGTTCCCGGCGCGGGCTCCCGCCTCGACCCGCCCGGGGTCAGTGGCCGTACGCCTGCTCGCAGATGGCCGCCTCGGGGCTGCCCGGCCGCCAGCCGCCCAACTGCCTGCCCAGGGCGCACACGTCGCCGTTGCCGCCGGAGGCCCCGCCGGTGCCCGGCAGCGCCGGGGGAACCACCCCCGGATGGCCGTCCGTTCCCGGCTGCCACGGCACCCCGGGCACACCGGGGCGGGGCAGGGTGCCGGACCGGCCGGCCGGGGAATCCCCGGGCAGGGGCGCGGCCGGGGGCACCGCGCCCCCGGCGCCGCCGCCCGAGGCGCGCCGCGGCGCGGGCGCGGGGGCGGACGGTGCCGGGGTGCCGCCCGCCGGGGCGCGCGTTCCGCGGGGCGTGGCCGAGGCGTCCGGGTGCGGACCGGACGAGTGGGCACCGGTCGCCGGCGGTCCGGACCCCGGGGAGGGCCGGACCGTCATGCAACCGGTCAGGGCCGGGAGGGCCACGGCCACCAGGAGTGCCGAGGCGAGGGTCGTTCGATGCACCCGCGTCACTCTGGCGGTTCGGGCGCCCGGTCCGGTGGCGGACCGGGCGGAGGATGCCCCGCACGGGTGATCTCAGGCCCCGTACGGAGTCCCCGGGGGCGGTCCGGGCTGACGGTCAGACGCCGGTGGTCCCGTCCAGGCACTCCCGGATCAGATCGGCGTGCCCGTTGTGCCGGGCGTACTCCTCGATCATGTGGGTGTGGATCCAGCGCAGGGTGGACGGCGTGCCGGTGCGCCGGTGCCGGCCGCGGGAGGGCTCGTCGAGCCGGAACTCCGCCGCGACGGCCCGGGCCGCCTCGATCTCGCCCTGCCAGACCGCGTACACCTCCTCCCAGGTGTCGGTCGGGGCGGCGCGGAAATCCGCGTCCGGGTCGGCGTCGGTGTAGTAGAGGGGCGGGCTGTCCTCGCCGGCCAGCACCCTGCGGTACCAACTCCGCTCGACGTCGGCCATGTGCCGGACCAGCCCGAGCAGGGACAGCCCGGACGGCGGCACGGCGGCCACCCTGAGCTGGGTGTCGGTGAGCCCCTCGCACTTGAGCGCGAGGGTCGACCGGTGGAAGTCCAGCCAGCCCTCCAGCATGTCGCGTTCGTCGGCGTCGGCGGGGGGCATGGGGCGTTCGATGGTCATCCCCGCATCCTGACCGACCCCCGGCCGGACCACCACGCGATTTCCGCGCCGGGCGCGCCCCGTGGCCCCGCCGTCCGCGGCATCGTCGCCCGCCGTCCCGGCGGCCGGTCCGCCCCCGCCCGCGCTCCGCTCCAGTGGGCCGGGTGGGACACGGCGGGACGTACCGTGCCGGGGCGTGTGAGGCGCAGGGAACCGCGCGGGTCGGGCGTGGCGCACGGGCGTCGAGACGGGGGCAATGCCGTGGCCCCCGCCCGTCCCGCCGTCCGCGGCATCGTCGCCCGTCGCCCCCGGCGGCCGGTCCGCCCCGCCCCGCCCCGTCCCACCGGGTCGGTCGGGTGGGACACGGGGGACGGGCACCGCGCGGGCGCCCGAGTGGGGCACAGGTGACCGGGCCGTTCCGGGACGCGGCGTACGGGTACCGAGACGGGTACGGCCCCGCGGTCCCATCGTTCCGCCGGCCCCACGGCTCCGGCCTTCCGGCGGCCGCTCCTCCGCTCCCGCCCGCCCCGGGGTCCACCGGGCCGGGCGCGGCACGGCGGGGCGGGCACCGCGCCGGGGCGCGCGTGAGGCGCACGGGACCGCCCGTCCCGTCACGGGACCGCCCGTCCCGTGGCGCGGCCCAGGGGCACCAGGACGGCCTCCGCGCCCGCTCGCCCCCGGCCGTCGCAGGGCCGCGGGCCCCGGGGGCGTGGCGGTGGCCCGGCCCGGCCTCCCCCGTATGCTTCGCACCAGCCCGCGACGGGCGGACGGTAGACCGGCGACAGAGGAGCACACCCCGTGAAGGTCGGCTGCATCGGACTCGGCGACATCGCGCAGAAGGCATACCTCCCGGTCCTCGGCGCCCTGCCCGGCATCGAACTGCACCTGCAGACCCGCACCCCCGCCACGCTCACCCGGGTGGCCGACGGGCTCCGCCTCCCGGCCGCGCAGCGCCACGCCGACCTGGACGCGCTGATCGCCCAGGGCCTCGACGCCGCGTTCGTCCACGCCCCCACCGAAGCCCACCCGCGGATCACCGAACGGCTCCTGGAGGCCGGGGTCCCCACCTACGTGGACAAGCCCCTCGCCTACGAACTCGCCGACGCCGAACGGCTGGTGGCGCTGGCCGAGGAGCGCGGCACCGGACTCGCCGTCGGCTTCAACCGCCGCCACGCCCCCGGCTACGCCCAGTGCGCCGAGCACCCGCGCGACCTGATCATCATGCAGAAGAACCGCACCGGGCTGCCCGAGGACCCCCGCCGGATGATCCTCGACGACTTCATCCACGTCGTCGACACCCTGCGCTTCCTGGCGCCGGGCACGGTCGACGACGTGAGCGTGCGCGCCCGGGTCGAGGACGGACTGCTCCACCACGTCGTGCTCCAGCTCGGCGGCGACGGCTTCACCGCGATCGGTGTGATGAACCGGCTCAGCGGCTCCACCGAGGAGATCCTGGAGGTCTCCGGGCAGGACACCAAGCGCCAGGTCCTCAACCTGGCCGAGGTCGTCGACCACCGGGGCCAGCCGACCGTGCGGCGGCGCGGGGACTGGGTGCCGGTGGCCCGCCAGCGCGGCATCGAGCAGGCGGTGCTCGCCTTCCTCGACGCCGTGCGGGCCGGGGAGCGGCTCAGCGCCCGGGACGCGCTGGAGACCCATGCGCTGTGCGAACGGGTGGTACGCGCGGTGCGGGAACCCTCCGCCTGATCCGCAGCGCCCCCGCGCCCTCGGACGCCCCCCAGACGGCCAGCACCAGCAGCGCCGCGCCCACCGCCCAGTCGCCGTGGCGGACGTACGGCGTGGTGCCCCGGGCGAGCGGCACCTCGTAGACCCGCGCCCCACCGGCCGCCGTGCCGAGCCGCGGACCGACCGGGGAGCCGTCCGCGTCGTACACCGCGGAGATCCCGGTCAGCGTCGCGTGCACCATGGGGCGGCCGGTCTCGGCGGCGCGCAGCGCGGCCAGCGAGGCGTGCTGCGCGGGCGCCCAGGAATGCTGGAACGACGAGGTCGCCGACTGCGCGAGCAGCAACTCCGCCCCGGCGGCGGCCAGATGACGGCTCATGTCGGGGAAGGCGCTCTCGAAGCACACCATCGGCCCGACGCGCGGCCCGCCCCGCGGGGTCATCACCACCTGCCCGGTGCCGCGCCGCCGGTCCTCGCCCGCCGCCCGGCCGACGGAGGTCGCCCAGCCCAGCAGGGCGCGGGCCGGGACGTACTCCCCGAAGGGCACGAGCCGCATCTTGTCGTACCGGTCGCCGGTGGGGCCCCGGGGGCCGACGAGCACCGAACTCTTGTAGATGCCCGGCCGGTCGGAGCGCCGCGCGTCCACGTTGACCAGGATGTCTGCGCCCGCCCGCCGGGACAGCGCGGCCAGCCGGCGGGCCAGGTCGGGCCGCTCGGCCAGGTCGAAGCCGACGCTGCTCTCGCCCCAGACGACCAGATCGACGTCCTGCCCCGCGAGCCGTTCGGTCAGCCGCTCCTCCAGGTCGAACCGCCGCTCCGCGCTCCGGGGCCCGTCGACCACCCCCGGCTGCACCACGGCGACCGCGATCCGCTGCCCGGTCCCGGGACGCGGCGACCAGACCCAGGCGGCCGACGCGGCGGCGGCGACGGCGGCCAGTCCCGCCACCGCGGGCACCCGGGCCCGGCGGACCGCGACCAGCACGGCGACGGCCACGTTGACCGCCACCACCAGCAGGCTCAGCAGCCACACCCCGCCGACCGAGGCCAGCCGCAGCGCCGGGGCCACCTGCCACTGCGCGGCGCCCAGCATCCCCCACGGGCCGCCGAGCCCCTGCCACGAGCGCACCAGCTCCACCGCCAGCCAGCCCGACGGCACCACCAGCAGCGCCGCCGCCACCCGGCCCCGGCCGGGCCTCCCGCCCAGCATCCGCCGCACCAGCATCCCCCACGGCGCCCACAGGGCGCCGAGCAGCGCGGCGAGGACGAAGAGGAAGACGTGCAGGCTCGGCAGCAGCCAGTGGTGCATCGCCAGCATGAAGCCGAAGCCGCCGCACCAGCCGTCGTACGCCGCGCGCCGCCGGGTCGGCGCGGACCGGACCAGCAGCAGCCACGGCACCAGCGCGACCCACGCCCACCACCACAGCGCCGGACCCGGGAACGCCGGTACGGGCAGCACCCCGGCGAGCAGTGCGAGCACCGAGCGGCGCCGGGGGGAGGTGAGCCAGCGGTCACGCGTCGTCATGACGCCTCCCTACCCCGTCGCGCGGGCGGATGTGCGCGCCCGGCACCCGCGCGTTCAGCTCATCACACCGCCAGCGGGTCGACCGGGGACGCCCGGCCCCGGAATACCGGTGGCCCCGGGAGCCGCCGCTGCCGCTCGGCGCGGGGGCGCTCGCGCACCGCGGCGGATGAGACGGCGCGAGGCCTGTGCGGGAGCGCGCCCCGCCCCTAGGATGATCGATCAAAGGCGCGGCATCGACGGAGGTATCCCCATGACCCGTCCCCTCACGGTCGTCACCGGCGGCAGCCGGGGCATCGGCGCGGCGACCTGTCTGCGGCTCGCGGCCGACGGCCACGACGTGGTCGTCGGCTACGTCCGGGACGGGAACGCCGCCGAAGAGGTCGCGGCGGGGGTGCGGGAGCCGGGCGGCCGGGCGTTCGCCGTCCGGGCGGACACCTCCGTCGAGACCGATGTGGACCGCCTCTTCGACCTCGCGGAGGAACGGCTCGGACCGGTCACCGGCCTGGTGAACAACGCGGCGGTGACCGGTCCCCTGGGGCGGCTCGCGGACAGCGACACCGCCGACCTGCGCCGGGTCCTGGACGTCAACCTGCTGGGCACGCTGCTCTGCGCCCGGCGCGCCGCGCGGCTGATGACGGCCCGGGGCGGCGGCGCGATCGTGAACGTCTCCTCGGGCGCGGCGACGCTCGGCAGCCCGGGGGAGTACGTGCACTACGCGGCGACGAAGGCCGCCGTGGACACCCTGACCCTGGGCCTGGCCAAGGAGCTGGGGCCGGACGGGGTGCGGGTCAACGCCGTCGCGCCGGGGGTCGTCGACACCGGGATGCACGCCGCGATGGGCGACCCGGGCCGGGCCGGACGGATGGGACCCACCGTCCCCCTGGGGCGGGCCGGGCGCGCAGAGGAGATCGCCGCGGCCATCGCCTGGCTGCTCTCGCCGGACGCCTCGTACACGACGGGCACGGTGCTGCGGGTGGCGGGCGGGCGCTGAGGACGGCCGCCCCGGGGCTGCGGGGGCCGGGTCAGGCCGCCGCGATCACCTCGCAGCGGATCGCCGCGGCCCACTCGACCACCAGCAGCTCGTACTCCACGCGCTCCTGGGTCGACAGGCAGCCGCCCGCGCGCCGCCAGAGGGCGCGGATCCGGTCGTTCAGCTCCGCTGCGGACCGCGCGGAACCAGGGCTCGCGACATCGGGGGACATGCGGGCAAGCCTAAGGGCAAGCACTGACACTGCGCTACCGGTCGGCTACCGGAGCCCCGGCCTCAGCCCGCGGACTCCTCCGCGTGCGGGCTCAGCGCGCCCGTCGCGATCAGCGCGAGGATCACGACGCCCAGCGCCGGGACTGTAAAACGTTCGGTGCAACTCCCGATCATGGAAGATGCATCGATGACGAGCAACAACATGACCGAGACCGAGTCCGTCGAGCCATCTGAGGCGGCGCCGGCAAAGTCGGTGGACGACCGGCTGATCGACGAGCTGGTGGGCCGGGCTCAGGCCGAGGGCCTTCGGCTGACCGGCGAGGGCGGGCTGCTCCACAGCAGCTGACCAAGCGGCTCCTGGAATCCGCTCTCGAGGGCGAGATCACAGACCATCTCAGCTATGACAAGCACGACCCGGCCGGGAAGAACGGCGGCAACTCACGCAACGGCACCCGTGCCAAGACCGTGCTCACCGACGTCGGCCCGGCCGGGACAGCCGTGCCCCGCGACCGGGAAGGCAGCTTCGAGCCGAGGATCGTCAAGAAGCGGCAGAAGCGTCTGACCGGCGTGGACGAGATGGTCATCTCGCTCGCTGCGAAGGGCCTGACCACCGGCGAGGTCCAGGCCCACCTTGCGGAGGTCTATGGCGCCGACGTATCCCGCCAGACGATCTCCACGATCACCGACAGGTCCTGGACGGCATGGCCGAGTGGCAGAACCGGCCGCTCGATGCCGTCTGTCCGGTGGTCTTCATCGACGCCATCCACGTGAAGATCCGCGACGGCGCCGTGGCCAACCGGCCGATCTACGTGGCCCTGGCCGTCACCGTTGAGGGCCGGCGCGACATCCTCGGGCTGTGGGCCGGCGACGGCGGTGAGGGCGCCAAGCACTGGATGCACATCCTCACCGAGATCAAGAACCGTGGCGTGAACGACGTGCTGATGCTGGTCTGCGACGGGCTCAAGGGCCTGCCCGAGGCGGTCGAGACGGTCTGGCCGAAGACGATCGTGCAGACCTGTGTGGTGCACCTGCTGCGGAACTCCTTCCGCTATGCCGCCCGCCAGGACTGGGACAAGATCGCTCGCCTCCTCAAGCCCGTCTACACGCGGCGACCGAGGACGCGGCCCTGGAGCGGTTCGCGGAGTTCGCCGACGCATGGGGCAAGAAGTATCCGGCGATCGTCCGGCTCTGGGAGAACGCCTGGGAAGAGTTCACCCCGTTCCTCCGGTTCGACACCGAGATCCGCCGCATCGTCTGCACCACAAACGCCATCGAGTCGGTGAACGCCCGGATTCGGCGGGCAGTCAAGGCTCGCGGGCACTTCCCGAACGAGCAGGCCGCCTTGAAGTGCGTCTACATGGCGATCATGTCGCTGGACCCGACCGGCAAGGGCCAGGCCCGCTGGACCATGCGCTGGAAGACCGCACTGAACGCCTTCGACATCACCTTCGACGGCCGCCTCTCCGCAGCCCGTCAGTAATCCTCAACCACCCTGGTTGCACCACTCGTTTGACAGACCCCCGCACGGTGCGACGAGCCGTCAGCCCCTACGACACCACGAGTTCAACCTCAGTAGTTGCGGAAATCTTTGGGTCGCCGGTCTCGACGAGTGGATTCTCACGGTGTGGCAGACAAGGCCCTCGTAGTCCCACACCTCCCTGGCGAGGCGGTCCTGGGTCATGGTGCCGTTGTCCGGCATGAAGAGGCGCACCTCGCTGGTCGCGGTGGGTTGGGCGAGGACTGCGTCGGTATTGAAGCTGAGGCCAGGGGTGCGGCTCCTTTCCTGTACCGCCCCTCGGTTCACCCGCTGTCGGCTCCGGCCCGGTCCGGAGGCGGTCGCGGTCTCAGGCCACCGGCCGGAAGGGCGCGGTGGAGTACGGCGTGGGGGCGATGATGTGATGGTGGCCGTCCTGGACCTGGTAGACGAGGTGGGCTTGCGCGATGGACGGGTCGGTCGTCTGGTCCGGGTAGACCAGGTTGGTCTGGTCGGAAGAGCCGAAATGGTAGGAGCCGTTGACCCCGCGATGGACGATGCGGCGCAGGACGCGGTTGACCTCTTCGGTGTCGTGGGGCGAGTCGCATTGTGACCATGCGGCGGCCAGTAGGTGGATCATGTCGTAGCGGATTCCCGCGCTGGACAATCCGGGTGTGCTCCCGAAGCGCCGGAGGAACCGTCGCTCGAATTGATGGGCGAAGTTGTCGCCGTACAGTCCGCTGACGGTCGCCCAGAGCATTCCCTCGGCGCGGCCGTCGGCCTGGTCGAGGAATTGGGGAACCGAGGGCGAGTACAGGGCGTACAGGAGGGTGTCGGACGGATCGCGCCGGAATTCGCGTACGAAGGCCGCCATCCGGGCCGTGGCGAAGTGGGCGATCATGACGGCGGCGGGGTCCAGGTCGCGGATCTGGCTGATGACGGTGGTCCAGTCAGGCGCGAAGGAATTGATGTGTTCGACGGCCGGCCGCCAGCCGGCTCGTTCGGCCGCTTCCATCGCGGAAGGGGTGAACGTGGTCATATCGGTGTCGTCGGTGTCGAAGACCTGGAGTCTGTTCGAGGCGGGGCGCCATGCTCCTGAGTCACGCAGCGTGGTGAGCATACGGACGAAGCCGGTTCCGTAGACGCTCTCCCGGCCGCACACCTGGAAGATGTTGCTGAACGTGTCGATCTCTTCGGCGATGAGATCGGCGGCGCTCGCCGACGTCGAATGGTGCAGTAGGGGAGAGCCCGCGGAGGCCGCAGGGAGGAACTGCGCGCTGAGTGAATCGCGGGAACGCTGGAGCGTGTATCCCGTGGTGATCGCGTCGACGTCCCCGCCGACGAGTCGTTCGATCGCGTGCTGTATCGCCCGGCCGTCCTGGATGTTGACCCGGAGCGGGATGTGCTCGATCCTGCGGCCGGCTACACCGCCGCGTTCGTTGATCTCGTCCACGGCGAGTCTGGTGCCCTGTTCCATCTTGAGGCCGTCACCGAGCCAGTCCCCGGCGGAGGGATAGACGGCGCCGATCAACAGGGGTCGCGGGCGGGTGACGCGCCGTCGTGGAGTGTCGGGGGTGGACGGGCTCCCGGGGTTGTCGCGTACCGCCGCCTCCAGCCTCAGCGGGCCGAGCGACGGGAGGCTCGCCAGCTCGCCCCGTACCGGGAGGGTGAACAGGTCACGGTCCAGCGTGATCGCTGTCGCCGCGGCGCGGCTGGTGACTCCCAGCTTGTGCAGAAGCCGCTCGACGTGGGTGGCGACCGTACGCCGGGAAACCGTCAGGCGGGTGGCGATGTCGGGGTTCGTCAGTCCGCAGGCGACCAGGGTCAGCACCTGGAGCTCACGCCCGGTGAGGCCGGAGCGTTCCTCCGGTGTGAACGGCCGGACCTCGACGTGACAGCCTCCGGACGGACGCCCGGCGGGTGCGATATGGACGCGCAGGATCTGGGGAGGGCTCGTGTCGGGCTCCTTGGGGAGTATGGCCGGGTCGGGGCCGGTGTCCCAGGCGAAACACACAGGGGCGGGCAGCCCGATGCGAGCCGCCGTGCGCAGATAGCGGGGAAGGCCGGCATGCACGGTGATTTCGCCGCGATGGCGCTCCCGGATCTCGCCCGCGCGGGACACCATGGCGATCACTGTGGAAAAACGGGGCGGATACGTGCTCATCAGGGCATCGTAACCGGGGGCTGCGTTGTCCGCTTGTCGGTCATTTGACCGACGAATTCTGGCGATTTCGCTGACAGCATGCGGGCATCGACCGGACTCGAGGGAGACCCTGATGCCCAGAATCGCCAGCTGTACTTCGGCGTTCCGTGAAGTCGCGGATTTCGAGGAGTTCGCCGTCCATCTTCGGGATCTGCTCGACCAAGCGGTCGGCGCCGACCTCGTCGTGCTGCCCGAACTGGTCACCTTCGAACTCATGACGGCCGTTCCCGGCTGGCGCGACGCTGTGGATCTGGAGCCTGTGGTCGAGACCGTACAGTTCACCGACCGGTACCGGGAACTCATGGCACGCGAGGCCGCGAGGCGCAGGCAGTACATCCTCGCCGGTTCGCATCTGGTCCGTACCGGGAATGGCGGCCTGCTCAACGTCGCTCCTCTTTTCGGGCCGGACGGAGCGCTGCTGCACGAGCACGCCAAAACCCACCTCTTCCCACTTGAAAATTCCCTCGATATCGGCGAGGGAGACGACATGGCGGTCGTGGAACTTCCCTTCGGCGTCGTCGGCGTGAATATCTGTTACGAGGCCGAGATCCCGGAGTGCTCCGCGTCGCTCGCCGAGCAGGGTGTGCAGATCGTCCTCGTCCCCTCGCTCACCATCACCGAGGCCGGGTTCTGGCGCGTCCGTCACTGCGCCGCCGCCCGCGCCATCGAGAACCAGATCTACACCGTGCACTCCGGTGTCGCCGGTCCCGCACGCGGGCCCTGGCCCGGGGCCTGGGCCCGCAGCGCAGTCCTGGGCCCGTGCGACGCGGGCTGGCCCGACAACGGGGTACTGGCCGAGACCGCCCCCAACGTCGACGCGGTCGCCGTCGCCGATGTCGATCTCCAGCGGCTCGCCGAGAACCGGAAGACGGGCGCCGCGACGACCTTTGCGGACCGCCGCCGGCGCGCGGAGCGCTACCGGGCCTGGCCCTCCCACTGAGTCCGCGTTCGGCCACCGACCATCCCGATCAAGGAGACGAGGACCCATGTCCAAACCGACCGTATGCCTGACCTTCGACTTCGACGCCATCTCCGTCTGGCTGGGCACTATGGGCCTGTCCACGCCGACGTATGTGTCGCGCGGCGAGTTCGCGGCGAACGTCGCGACCCCGCGCATCCTCGATCTGCTGGAGCGTGAAGGAGTCACGTCCACCTGGTACATCCCCGGCCTGGACGTCGACACCTACCCGGACGTGTGCAAGCGCATTCGCGACGCCGGCCATGAGATCGGCCACCACGGCTACGCCCATGAGGGGCCGACCAGCCTGGACGAAGCCGCCGAGTCCGAAGTGCTGGAGCGTGGACTCGACACTCTCGACCGGGTTCTCGGAGTCCGGCCGGCCGGCTACCGCTCGCCCGCCTTCGATCTCTCCCCGAACTCCACACGGCTGCTGTCGGACTTCGGGTTCACATACGACAGCAGCATGATGGGGCACGACTTCGAGCTGTACCGCTGCCGCACCGGCGACATCATCCACCGTGACCGGGCCGTGGAGTTCGGGCGCGAGCTGGACCTGGTCGAGGTGCCCGTCTCGTGGACCCTCGACGACTTTCCCTTCATGGAGTTCGCCCTCGCCCCGCCGATGTTGATGCCCGCCTCCACCGACGTCGAGGGGCTGGCCAACCGCTGGCTGGCAGATCTCGACTTCATGGTGGAGGAAGTTCCGCACGGGGTCTTCACCCAGACCTTCCACCCCCAGTCCATCGGCCGCGCCGGGCGCATCCGCATCCTGGAACGGATCATCCGCCGGGCCAAGGAACACGGTGCGCGGTTCTCCACCGTGAACCAGGCGGTCGGCGACTGGACCGCCCGGGCCGGCACCTGCAAAGGCTGACCCCACCGCGCACCCCGGTCGTGCGTACCGCTCCCCGAACAGCTGCGGCAGCCCCTCCGGATCACGGTCGGGGTCTCGGTGCCCACTGAAGTTCCCCCACTGAGCTGGACAGCCTGATACTGGGACGGATGATCCCGGAGGAAGCAGTCCAGGTAGTGAGTGGCAAGAGCAACATGAGCTTCTCGGGCGCCCTCGCGGAATGCGTCGTCCCGGCAGGCTCGGGCCTGCGTGTTACTTCTGCGCGGAGGGGATCCCCACCGTTCACGCCCGCCTTGCGGGCCGCGGCAATCGTGGCGGCGGACGGCCTGGTCTTGGTGAACTCGTCATGGCCGACCAGCGTCGACTTCGACTGGTTCGGCGGAGGTGGTGCCGGGCGTCTGCGGCCACTGGGTACGACTCGGCGGTCGGCAACGCCGAGAACCAGTACGTGGTCGGTGACCGGCCCGAGCAGGGCGAGGACGCGTGCCGCCCGTCCGGCCCGGGCACCTCGTACGGGCGCGTGGCCAAGGTGTCCGTGCGGGACTCGACCTCGCAGCAGTGCGGGCCCTCCGCCGTCAGCACGGCCATGTCCGTCCCCCCGGTGGTCGCGCAGCGCCGTCGTGGCCGGCCGGAGCGCGCCGGCCGGGTCGTCCCCCGGCGCGTCGGCACCGGCGGTCAGCCCCCGGTTCGCGGCGAACAGCGGATGCCCGGCGCCGTCCGCCGCGTTGGCCGCCCGCGGCGGGGGCAGGAGTTCCGCCGCCGCGCCGCCGCCGGGGGCGCCACCCGGCGCAGGGCGGCGGCCGCGGCCTCGTTCTGGGCGCGGAGGACTGCGTCGGGGGCGCCGACCGGCCACGCGTCGAGGATCGCCCGCCGCACCATGGCGGGTGGAAGTTGTGGACGGCGGCCTCCACGTCCCCCGGCCGCCGCCGCTCCGGGCGGCGCGGCGTGCCGCGAAGTACCTCGTCCAGAAGCCGCGCAGCCCGACCGCGCGGTTGGCCGCGACGCACTGGGGGACTTCCTGCCCGGGCGCGGGAACCAGGAGGACGGGGGAGGCCCCCGTGGGCTTGTGAATCAGCGGGGGGCTTCGGCTCCGCCGCCCTGGCGCACCAGGTCCAGGACGTGTGCGTGCAGGGCAGGCAGCCCCTCGGCGGGGACGGGCACGGGGCTGCCGGTGAGGCAATACCATTCGTCGGCTTCGGTGTACTGGATCGAAACGTCCGCCTGGCCGTCGGCGCGCAGGGTGGTGGCGAGGGTGAGGTCGCCGGTGATGACGCCGACGTCGTCGGTCATCGCTCCGCCGGGGCCCGCTGTGACCTCGTCCACCAGCCGCGCAGGGGTATCAGGGGTGCTCATGAGGCACAGGTTCTCAGCATGTCGCCGAGTGCGCTCTTCTCCTCCGGCGTCACCGACAGGCCGTAGCCGGCCTTCACGCCGGTCCAGGCCCGGGCGTAGACGCACCAGGTCTCCACGGCCGGCGGTTTCCAGGACTCGGTGCCCGGGTCCCCTCTGGAGCGATTCGTCGCCGCGGACACCGCCAGGAGCTGGGGACCTTCCAGGTCATTGGCGAACTTCTTCCGCTTCTCCTGGTCCCAGTCACCGGCCCCCGACCGCCAGGCATTCGCGAGGGGCACCATGTGATCGATGTCCAGGTCACCGGCCTTCGTGAACGTCTTCCCGTCGTAGAGGCTGACCCACTTCCCGGCCACGGCCCGGCACTCGGCATCCCGCTCCACATCCGTGCCCTCACGCCCCAGCACGGTCTCCCGCGTGTCACACCGCTCACCCTGCTGCGCCCAGTGCGGAAATCGGGCGTGGCTGTAGCCGGCCATCGACCGCTGCTGGGCGACCGTCAGACCGGCCAAGTCGGTGCGGGCCTGGTCTGCTGTGGGCAGGCCCGGCAGGGTCGCTCCACCGGCGGCGGGCTCACCGCCGGCGGCTCCGGGTGTCTGCGGGGCTGAAGCGGCCGGCTTGGCGTCTGGCGACCCGCCGGACTCCTCTTCCGCGGTGAGCTCGTCGCCCTTCAGGGAAGGGCGCGGGGCCACCGGCCGTTGCGGGATGACGTCCCTGGTGCGGGTTACTTGGGCATCAGGACGGTGTCGACGATGTAGACGTTGGCGTTGGCGGTCTTGACGTTGCCGCACACCACGTTGGACGTGTCGTTGACCTTGTACGCCTCGCCGGAGCCCTTCGTGGTGACCGTGCCCTTCTCCAGTGTCTCGAAGGAGCCGTTCTCCAACTGCTTGGGGGTGAGCTTCTGGCCCACGACGTGGTAGGTGAGGATCTTCGTCAGGGTGGCCTTGTCGGCGAGGACCTTGTCGAGGTCGGCCTTCGGGATCTTCGCGAAGGCGTCGTTGGTCGGGGCGAAGACGGTGATGTCCTTGGCGTTGTTCAGGGTGTCGACCAGGCCGGCCTGCTTGACCGCGGCGACCAGGGTGGACAGGGCCGGGTTGTTGGAGGCGGCGGTGGCGACCGGGTCCTTGGCCATGCCGTCGAAGGAACCGGCACCCTCCTTGGGCACCCCGGCACAGGCCGGGCCGAAGGGCTGGTCGCCGGTCATCGAGTCGCCCGCGGGGGTGCTCTCTCCGGTCTTGGCCTGGTCGCCAGCGGCTGCGGTGGGGGCGGCCTTGGTGTCGCTGCCGGAGTCGGAGCACGCGGCCAGGGAGAAGGGCAGCAGGGCGGCTGCGGCGACGGCGATCGCGGTACGGCGGATCTTCATGCTGTTCATGATCGATTGCTCCTTGGGGGCTTTTCCATAAAGGGATTGCAGGAAGCTGGTTGTGCTGCCGGAGTCGCCCTGGGGGCCGGTCCGGTGGTCTAGGGGACGGTGACGAAGACGCTGTGCCAGCCGCTCGCTCCGTCGGGGATGGTCCGTGTGCGCTGTTCGGTCTGGATCTGGCCGGTGCCGTCGGTGGCGCGGACGGTGATCGTGTGGCCGCCGGGGGCGGCATTCCAGGGGTAGGACCACTGGCGCCAGGTGTCGATGCCTGCCTGCGGGGCGAGGCCGGCGTCCTGCCACGGGCCGTCGTCGATACGGACTTCGACGCGGGTGATGCCGCGGTGTTGGGCCCAGGCGACACCTGCGATGGTGACGGTGCCGGCGGCGGGGCGGGCGAACGGCTTGGGGGTGTCGATCCGGGCCTGGGTCTTGATCGGTGCCTTCCGCGCCCACTTGCGCTTGACCCAGTACGGGTCGTAGGCGTCGAAGGTGGTGAGCTCGATGTCGGTGACCCATTTGCAGGCCGACACGTACCCGTACAGGCCGGGTACGAGCATGCGGACCGGGAAGCCGTGATCGAAGGGCAGGGGTTCGCCGTTCATGCCGACGGCGAGCATCGCGTCGCGGCCGTCCATGACCTCCTCGACCGGCGATCCGAGCGTCATCCCGTCGACCGAGCGCGCCACCAGCTGATCGGCCTTGCCTCCCTTGGACGGGGGCCGTACTCCGGCCTCCTTGAGGAGGTCGGCCAGCGGCACGCCGAGCCAGCGCGCGGTGCCGATGTAGGGGCCGCCGACCTCGTTGGAGACACAGGTCAGGGTGATGTCGCGTTCGATCAGGGGTCGTGCCAGGAGCTCATCGAGGCTGAAGGTGCGGGGCCGGGTGACGCCCTTGCCGTGGATGCGCAGTCGCCATGTCCCGGCGTCGATCTTGGGGACGGTCAGGGCGGTGTCGACGCGGTAGAAGTCGGCGTTGGGGGTGGTGAAGGGGCTGATGTCGGCGACCTTGAGCTGGACGCCTGCGGGGAGTGCGGGTGCCGGGGAGGCAGGGGCGGGCAGGAGCAGGCTGTTGCGCAAGGCGGCTGCACCTTGGCCTTGGCGGCCGGTGACGTACCGGCCCAGGGCCCCGGCAGATGCCGCCGCCACCGCGGTCACGCCGGCCGCGGCGAGGAAACCGCGCCTGTTCCAACCTTCAGTGGCTTCCTGCCAGTCCGCGACGGCAAGGACCGTGGCGGGCACGGCTTTCGACGCAAGGGCATAGAGGGCGATGGCCCCTGTAAGGGCTCCGGCGATCGAGGGCAGCGCGTCGCCGATGCCGGTGGAGTCGGGTCGGCTGAGTGCTGCAGCGGAGCCGACGATTCCGAACAGCAGCACGCCTGCGGCGCCGACCCACCGGTAGGACAGGGCGAGGATGCCGAGGCCGACGGCGATGAGGGCGAGGATGGCGAGGATTCCGAGCTGCAGGACGGTCTTGTCGTTCTCTCCGAAGGTGCGGATGGCGAAGTCCTTCACCGCGGCGGGCGTCCGGTCGATCACCGCACCACCGACAACCGTCACCGGGCCGGCCGCAGGCCGCACCAGGCCGGCGACCAGCTCGGCCACGGCCAGCGCCGTGAACGCCGCCAGAAGGCCGGCCAGTGCACCCCGTGCGGCGCGGGAGAGGATGGTTCGGAAACTGCTCACACCCCGGATTCGGCAGCCCCCGACCGGAGGATTGGTCCGACCTCCGAAAGAGTGAAGAGAGCGCGGGTGTTGCCGTCACGGCACCGGTGTCGAGGCGGTGGTGAGCCCGGGTTCGCCCGTGTGCGGGGACGGGCCGATCCGGGGGCGGGAGAGGTCTGCGGGCAGGTGGGTGGGCCACCAGATGCGGGGTCCGAGGTCGAGGATGAGGGCGGGGACGAGGAAGAGGCGTACGAGGAGGGTGTCGATCAGCACGCCGATGGCGACGATGCAGCCGATTTGTGCGAGGTAGAGCAGGGGCATCACGGTCAGGGCGGAGAAGGTGGCGGCGAGGATGAGTCCGGCGGCGCTGATGACGCCGCTGGTGGTTGCCAGTGCCTGGTGCACCCCGGCGGTGGTGCCGCGGTGGAGGGCTTCGGCGCGGATGCGGTGGACGAGGAAGATGTTGTAGTCCACGCCGAGGGCGACGAGGAAGACGAAGGAGAACAGCACTACGGCCGGCTCGGTGGCGGCACTGCCGATGACCAGCTGGAGAACGAGCGCGGCGGCCCCGAACGCGGTGAGCAGGCTGATCCACGCGGCCGCGACCAGGAGCAGGGGCAGCAGCAGGCAGCGCAGCAGAACGATCAGGACGGCCAGGACGACGGCCAGCACCAGCGGCATGATCAGACGGTGGCCGCCGACGGATGCCTCGTGGAAGTCGGTGAGCTGCGCGCTCTGCCCGCCGACCAGCGCCCCGGTTCCGGCCAGCGAACCGCGCAGCCGGAGCACCGTGGCACGGGCTTGGGCGCTGTCCGGGGCGTGCGCCAGCGTCGCCACTACTTGTGTCGTCTTCTCAGGTCCGCTTTGGACGGCGGTGGCCGCAACGCCGGGCGTCGCGGCAGCCTTCTCGCGTACTTCGGGCGTGTGGGTGGCGGGCGCGATGATGATCAGGGGGCTGGGAGTTCCGGCGGGGAAGTGGCGTGCGAGGACGTGCTGCCCGGTAACGGAGGGTGAACCGGCCGGCAGGGCCTGGTGCAGGGGGACGCCGCTCTGCGCGAGGAGCGGGGCGCAGGCCGCTCCCGCGGCGAGCAGCACCAGGCAGCCCGCCCACACCCTGCGGGGCCGGCACTCGATGGCACGTCCCGCTTTCGTCCGCCGACCGTCTTCTCCCGTCTGCGACGCGGCGGGACGCAGGGCTCGCCGTCCGCACACAAGGAGGAGGGCGGGGAGGAAGGTCAGGGATACGCTGGCGCAGCAGGCCATGGCGATCGCCAGGGCCGGTCCCAGCGTCTGCTCGGCGGGCAGGTCGCTGAAGGTGAGGGTCATCATGGCGCAGGCGATGGTTGCTGCGCTGGCCAGGATCGGGGGTGCGGTGGCGCGGCATGCGGCTTTCATCGCCTGCGCGGCGTCGGGCTGTTGGGCGAGTTCTTCGCGGTGGCGGGCGGCCAGCAGGAGGGCGTAATCGGTGCTCGCGCCGATCACGAGGACGAACACGATGCCCTGCGTCTGGCCGTCGATCGCCAGCCAGCCCGGCCGGGCCAGCGCATACAGGACCGCGCAGGCTGCGGCCAGCGCCACCAGGGAGCCGGCGATCACCAGCAGCGGCATCACCAGGCTGCGGTAGACGGCGAGCAGGATCAGCAGGACCCCGGCGAGGGTGACCGCCAGCAGCATGCTGTCGGTCTTCGCGAACGCGCCGTCGAGGTCGGCCTGCGCGGCGGCCGGGCCCGCCAGATGTACGTGTGTTCCGTCGACGGTGGTGGCCGCCTGCCGGATGGCCTTCAGCTGCGTGGCCAGGTCGGACGGCCCGGCGGCGATCACGGCCGTCAGTGCCCGGCCGTCCGCAGCCAGGACCGGGACGGCGGCGGAGCTGGCCAGGCGGGTGGTGACCTGACGGACCGCCTGCCGCTGGGCGGCGGTTATCTGCTCGCCGCCCTTGCGCGGGGTCCAGATCACCGCGAGGGGCAGCGGATTGTCCTGCGCGGTCGGGTTGAGCAGGCGGGCGACCCGGGCGGACTCGGCGCCGGCCGGCAGCTGGACCGCCTGGCTGGAGGGAGCCACCTCGCCCAGACGCATGGTGTACGGGCTGGCGGCTACGGCGAGGGCCAGCCACAGCAGGAGCACGGCCAACGGGCCTGCCCGATGGAACTTCCGCACCACGGGGGCGCCTTCCGATCGCGGCGGTCGAAGTCGCCCGGCGGCCCTGCGGAAGCCCGCAGACCCCCATCCGGGACGGGTGTACGGGGGTGGTTCGACACCACGCCGGGAGGGGGATGGGGTGGGCTGCCTGATGTCACCCGACCGGGCGACTCTCACTGTTTGCGCCAAAGGCGCAATCCTTGGCCGGTTCGTCCTGAATCCTTCGCGTGAGGCTCCTGAAGGGGCCCGCAGCACACCGATTCCGCGATCGACTGGATTCAAGGGAGGTGAGTGCGATGACCGTATCCGTGAACGTGCGCAGGCTGGTGGCAGGGGCCGCGTCGGCCGGTCTGCTGGCCGGCGCGGCCGTGCTGCGTGGCCGCAACGGCTAACGCGGCACCAGCGCCGTCCGCGGTGACGTCGGCGGTCACCGGTGACCGGGACCACCGGCACGACTCGTGGGACCGCCATGAGCGGTGCGACTGGGTTAAGGGCCACTGGGCTCAGAAATGGGTCAAGGGTCACTGGGAATGGAAGTGGCACCAGGGCACCTGGCACCACGGCTACCAGGACCACCACGGTAAGTGGCACGACGGATGGTGGGGCAAGGGCTACCGGAAGCAGCGCTGGGTGCCCGGCCACTACGTCAACCACTGGGTTCCCGGCCACTGGAACTGCCACGACAAGCGGTAGCCCGTGCAGGGCCGTCGTGGGGTTCCGGAACCACCGGAACCCCACTCTGTTGCCTCCCAGCTTTCCGGCCCGCCCAGGAGCGGGTGCGGGTGTCGCCGATCGTGAGGAATGATCACGGTCACCGCAATCGCGTCCTGCGGGTGCCCGTCCACCATGCATCTCCCGCTCCCGGCGGGTGCCCCGGCTGCCCGGCACGCCCGTCAGAACGTGGCACGGATGCTGGCCCTGGAGCCGGCTGTCTGCCCGCGTGCGGTGGCCGAGGATCTTCTCCTCATCGTCTCCGAGCTGGTCACCAACGCCGTACTGCACGCGCACGGCCCCTACGCGCTCACGGTGAGCCTGGAGCCGGGACGGGCGGGCATCGCCGTCGCCGTCGCCGACGGCTCCGGCGACATGGCGGCCCGATCCCCTGATGAGGGGACGCGGCGGATCGGGCCGGGCGGCCGCGGCCTGAAGATCGTCCGTGCTCTGGGTGCGGATCTGTTCGTCAGCCGTTCGGACCGGAGGAAATGGCAGGCCCAGTGAGAGAAGAGGTACTGCGGGTGGCTGTGCCGACAGCCACCCGCGGCCGACCCGCCCGGCAGCGGTTTCGCACGCGGCGCGTACCCAGGGCCGCGCTGCGCCCGCGCCGGGGCGGGTCACCGGCCGGTGTCTTCCCGTCTTGACGGCGCCTGACCGGAGCTGTGCCCGCGGCAGACGGTCAGGTGTTGATGCAGGTGTTGCCGAAGGACGGGTTCAGCAGCCCGAGGACGCTGACGGTGTTGCCGCAGGCGTTGACCGGGATGTGGATCGGTACCTGGACGAGGTTGCCCGAGAGCACGCCCGGCGAGCCCGCGGTCAGGCCCTGCGCGCCCGCGTCGGCGGATGCCACCGACGCGCCCGCCACCACGACCGCGCCGGCCGCCAGGGCCACTGCCAGGCCTCGTCGCACACGCAGCATGTCCATGTACCTCCCGTGAGGGTGTCCGGACGCGCGGAGGTCCCGCGCGTCCGGTGAGGAAGCCCGTGAACACCTTCGGGATCCCTCACGACCGGTCTTCGCCGCCGTAGCCCGACCGGCTTGCCCGAGGGGGCCGGGTTCCCTCCAACGGGTCACTCCCGGTGCGTGGAGGTGACGAAGTGGCCTCCCATCCGCAGGCCTGTCGGCTACGAAGAACAGGCGAATCACGCACAGGTTTCCAAGGCCGGACCGCCCCCTGGGCGGTCCGGTCCCGCACCAGCGACGACACAAGGACCGGCATGCGATGGATGCCCCGCCCCCCGACGGCCGCCCCAGGCCGCCGCTTCGCCTTCTCTCCACGGCCGGAGCCCCGCAGGTGAACCAACCGATCCCCTTCAACACCGGCCGTCCCTCCGACCCTGCCCGCCGCGACCTCACCGAGACCATGCAGAAGGTCGCCCACGGCGACAAACAGGCCTTCTCCGTCCTGTACGACGCTCTGGCACCGATGGTCTTCGGAATCGTGATCAAGGTCGTCCGCGACCGTGCGCAGTCCGAGGAGGTCGCCCAAGAGGTCATGATCGACCTGTGGCGCCAAGCCGCCCGCTACCGCCCCGACGCCGGCTCCGTCACCACGTGGGCGGCCACCATCGCCCACCGGCGGGCCGTGGACCGGGTCCGCTCCGCCCAGGCCGCCACCGACCGCGAGCACGCCCAGGCGGCCCGCGAACACACCACCGCCTTCGACGAGGTCGCCGAACAGGTCGAAACACGGCTCGACTCCGAGCAGGTACGCCGCTGTCTGCGCGGCCTGACCGAACTGCAGCGTCAGGCGGTGGCCCTGGCCTACTACCAGGGGCTGACCTACCGTGAAGTCGCCGAAGCCCTGCGCACACCGCTTCCGACCATCAAGACACGCATGCGCGACGGGCTCATCCGGCTCCGCGACTGCATGGGGGTGACCACATGAACCACCACGCCACCGACGCCCACACCCTCGCCGCCGCCTACGTCCTCGGCGCACTCGAAGACGACGAACGAGCCGCTTTCGACGCCCACCTTCAAGCCTGTGAGGCATGCCGGCAGGAAGCCGCCGAACTCGAAGCGACCGCGGCACGCCTGGCCGCAGCCGTCGCACAGCCGCCACCCGCCGTGATCAAGGCGCAGGTCATGGCCGCCATCGACGGGGTCCGCCAGCTTCCGCCGCGTGTTCCCACGCACACCGCCACGCCCTCTCCCGGTGATGGCATGCTGCGGCGCAAGGCTGTGCCGCTCGCCCTGGCGGCCAGCGTGGCTGCCGCCGCACTCGGCGGCATCGCCGTGTGGCAGACGCAGAACGGACAAGACCTCAAGGCCCAGGCCCGCCAGGCCCAGCAGCGACTCGACACGATCAGCACGGTTCTGGCCGCACCCGATGCGCGCACCGTCCACGGGCGGGCCGCCAACGGCGCGCTGACCACGGTGGTCGCTTCCGACCGGCAGAACAAGGCGGTTTTCACCGCCGCCAACCTCCCCACACCAGGGGCGGGCAAGACGTACCAGCTGTGGCTCGACCACGACGGCACCATGCGCCCCGCCGGGCTCATCGACCACGACGGCACCGTCATCCTCACCGGCAACCCCGCCGACGCCGGCGCCGTCGGCCTCACCCTCGAACCCGCCGGAGGTTCCCCCCAGCCCACCACCGACCCGCTACTCCTGATGCCCCTTCCCGCCTGATCCTCCCGACCGCCGCCGTCCGCGGGCGCCCGCACCGAGCAACGAATCGAGATACCACATGGCCCACCCCCCCCAAGATCGGGGACACCGTCGGCGACTTCCAGCTGCCAGGCCACTTCCTGGTGGGCGTGGACGGCTCCTGCGGGGCAGTGGGGCACCCCGGACGGCGGTGGGTGGAACTCACCCGTGCGGAGCCGGCCAGACCCGCCTGACCTGTCACCCGGGAGCGTGCCCGGGGCGGCCAGCGAGCGGCGCAGCTGCCCGGCCGCCCGTCAGCTGTTCTTCAGGGAGCGGATGTAGACCTGCCAGTCGGAGCTCCTCCTGCCGTCCGGGACCAGGTCGGAGTTGGTGTCGCTGAACAGCACCGTCCTGCCGTTGTCGGTCACGAAGAGGCTGGCCGCGGCGCCGGCCAGCGGCGTGCCGTCGGGGGCCCCGGTGACCAGTTCGGTGCGCCCGGTCCGGAGGTTCTGCCGGTACAGGTCGAAGCGCGCCTGGCCGGCCCGGATGATCGTGTCGGAGCAGCCGCCGGCGAAGTAGATCCACCGGTCGTCGGCCGTGATGGCCGCGTCGGGCTCCCCCCAGCAGATCGCGTCCGGGTTGGTGGAGGTCCGGATGCTCTGGACCCGGTTCGTCCGCAGGTCGTTGACGAAGAGCTCGGTACGGGCCTTGCCGCCCGGCAGCGGGATCGCACTGAGGGCGTAGGCGACGTAGCGGCCGTCGGGACTGAGACGGATGGTCGGGGCCGCCGCGCCGGGCGTCCCGTCGGGGTCGAGGCCCGCGACGACGGTGGTGCCGCTGTCGAGGTCGGTGGCGTAGAGGGTGGTGAAGCGCAGCCGGGCCAGGTCGGCGGTGGCGCCGTCCGTCGCCGGCAGGAGGTTCCTGGCCTTGGAAGTGAAGCCGACCGTCCGGCCGTCGGCGCTGATCGTCGGGTGCTCCGAGTCGCCGCTGGCGGCCTGCCCGTCGGCTCCGACGCTGACCAGGCGGGTGGCGCCGGTGACGCGGTCGATGACGTAGACGTTCCGCGTGTTCGGCGCGACGGGCGCCCCCGGCACGAGATCGGTGCGGGTCGACATGAAGACGATGCGCCGGCCGTCCGCGCTGATGGCCGGCTCGTAGGAGTGGCCCGTGCCGGACGCGGTGCCGTTGGTGACGGCGCTGGTGCGGCCCTTCACCCGGTCGCGGACGTAGACGTTGTACGCCCCGTTCACCTCGGCGGAGAACACGATGTAGCGGCCGTCGCCGCTGATGCCCGCCTCATCGGGGTCCGGGGGGAACGGGGCGCCGTCGGCAGTGCGGCTGACCAGCTCGGTGCGGCCGGTCCGCAGGTCGCGGACGTACAGCCCGCGGCCGGAGGTCGCGTCCGGCACCAGGTTCGTCGCGGCCGAGTGGAACAGCGCGTAGCGGCCGTTGCCGCTGATGCCCAGGCTCATGGACTGCTGGTTCGCCCCGGCGCCGTCCACGCCGAGGTCGACCTGGGTGATGCGGCCCCACGACGGAGCGGCCTGGGCCGGTGCGGCGGTGACGGTGACGGTGACGGCGGCGGCCACGGCGAGCAGGCAGGCGGCGCGCGCCAGTCGGCGGCTGCGGGTCGTACGGGCGGTTCGGTTCGTCGGTCGCACGGTGTGCGTCCTCCCCTGACGTCGATACGGCCCGCCGCTACTCCCCGTGGGTGGGCCCCGGGGAAGAGGTAAGCGTCGGACGCCGCCCACGGTCAACGGTTCGGATGGAAACCGGCCGGGAATATACCGTGGAGCCCTGGACGGATCATCCATCCAGGGCTCCACGACTACGGCCCCAACATCACCCTGACAAGCCGAAGTCAGTGGAGGCTCCCGGCTGCGGCCCCGTCCTGCTGGACCGGGAGCCTGGCGGGTCTTGGCCGCCGCGGTGAGTGAAGAACCGCCGAAGTAGGCCATTGGGCACGGTCTTCTCGCAGCCAGGACCAGACGCTGGCGCAGGCGGGGCCCCTGGGCGCTGGTTGCGAGGACCTGTTCCGTCAGCTCGGACGTGGTGGCCCCGCAGGCCCGCAGGCTTACAGCCCGCGGGCTGCGCACCACCACGCGACGGCGGATCCCTCAGCAACTGCGCCCAGCTCCTGGCCGTCGTTCATTCCGGAGAAGAGCGGTCTCGGGGCGGTGTGCCCGGCGGGGCCGACGGCCAGGTCCCGGTGGGGCTTCTCGGCGATCCGCCGGCCGGATGACTGAGCCTCACTGCAGCTGAGACGTCACCGATGGGTCTTGAACGTCCCGGCTGAACGGGCTGCTGTCGGCTCCACTGTCGTTACGAGCGCACGCCCGAGCGCCCTCACCCTCGCCGCCATCGTGACCGGCCCACCACCTACCGGCTTCTCGTCAAGTGGAGAATTACGTACGGCCGGTGATGTCCTTTCTGGCCACTTTCGTCACCTCCGTTGACCGCTGCCGCCGCTCGCGGCTTGGCTGTCCCCCGTGCCCGCCGCCGGGGAGAGGAAGCGGCGGGCCCTTCACGAGGGGGGAATGACTGTCATGCAACCGATCACTCGAGCCGGCAGGGCCAATGGGGGCCGTCGGCTGACCGCCGCCGGAGTCGGAGCCGTCCTGGCCACCGCCGCCGTGCTCGCCCTGGCCGCCGCTCCGGCCCAGGCCGCCCCGGCGCCGCGCGGCACCACCAGCCAGGCCGACGTCGGCCTCGACGGCGCCAAACCGAACGGCGGGGGCTCGAGTCTCGGCGTCAGCGCCGACGGCCATTACGCACTGTTCACCTCGGACGCCGACAATCTGGTCGCACAGCCCTCCACGGACGAACAGGTGTACGTCCGGGACCTGCGCCACGGCCGCACCGAACGGATCAGCGTGCTCACCGACGGCACCCCAATGGGGAGCCACGACGGAGTGATCAGCGCGAACGGCCGCTACGTCGCCTTCACCAGCCTCGACCTCACCCCGGTGGACGGCCACAAGCCCATCGGGGACGCCAACATCTACGTCCGTGACCGCCGGACCGGCCGCACCGAGCTGATCAGCGCCGGCAACGGCACGGTCGACCATTCCAAGTACACGGCCGACAGCCCGTCCATCAGCGCGAACGGCCGCTACGTGGCCTTCGCCTCCACCCGCACCGACCTGCTGCCCGCCAACAAGACCCCCTCACTGAAACCGCACCCCCAGCCCTACGACATCTACGTGACCGACCGCTGGACCCACACCACCCGGATGATCAGCACCACCGCGGACGGCTCGCCCTACAACGGCAAATCCACCAACCCGACCATCAGCGCCGACGGCCGCACGATCGGCTTCAGCTCCACCGCCACCGAACTGCTCCCGGTACCCGAGGGCCCGACCGACCCGGAGGACCCGACCGACCCGACCGACCCCGAGTCCGGGCAGGACCTCACGGTGGCGCGTCTCGCCGGGTACTACGTCCGCGACCTGGCGACCGGCACCACCCGCGTCGCCGCCACCAACCCGGCCGGCGTACCCGCCCGGGCCGCCCTCGACGCCGTCATCAGCCCGGACGGGCGGACCGCCCTCTACTCGCTGTCCACGCCCAGCGCGCCACCCCGCAAGACCAACCATCTGGAGCTCTACGCCCGCAACCTGCGCACCGGCACCGTGAAGCTGGTCAGCACCCCGCTCCCCGGAACCGGCACGACCGGCGACTCCCACCAGGGCGCCATCACCGCGGACAACCGCTGGGTCTACTTCGCCTCCCGCGCCGACAACCTGGTGGCCGGCCCGCAGCAGAGCACGGACGTCTACCGCCACGACCTGCGCACCGGGCGTACCGAACGGGTGGCCACCACCCCGCGCGGCTCGATCGGCAACGGCACATCGAGCACGCCGTTCGTCGATGCCCGCGGCACCACGGTGGTCTTCGAATCCTCCAGCGGCAACCTGCTGCCCGGCAGCGACGTGGAGAACGGCCGCTACCACGTCTTCGCCCGCAACATCCGGCACTAGAAGACTCATGAAGATCTTGGGTTCTGGCCCTGCCGCGTGAGCGGTGGGGCCAGACTCCTTCTTGTGGTGATGGGGGAATGGGCCGGGGAGGCGGTCGGGCCGGATGTGTGGGAGACCTGCCGGGAGTTGATCCCGGCGGGGAGTGTGTTCGCATTCCTGGCCGAGCATCGCGGTGCGCTGTTCCCGGCGGAGACGTTCGCGGACATGTACCCGTCGGCGAACGGGCGGCCCAGCATGCCACCGCAGATTCTGGCCGCGACGATCACGTTGCAGGCCCTGCACGGGCTGTCGGACTTCGAAACGGTCCAGGAACTGCGGTGTGACCCGCGGTGGAAGGCCGCGTGCGGGCTGGGCTTTTCTATGACATGGCGTTCGCCCCGTCCCTGCTGGCCTACTTCCGCCGCCGTCTTTCCCGCTCGGTGCGGCCCAACCGGGTCTTCGAGGCGGTGCGCGAGGTGGTGAAGGCCACCGGGGTCCTCAAGGGCAAGCACCGGCGGGCGCTGGACTCCACCGTGCTGGACGACACGGTCGCCACGCAGGACACCGTCACCAGATTGTCGCCCCTCTGTACGGGAGGGCCCGCGCTGCTGCACGGGCCCTCCTGCGTCATCCCCTGCTTTGCGGACGCACACGTCCTAGTGGGGCGTATCCCGGCTCCCCAGTGGGAGATGAGTGGGAGACAAGTGGGAGATGATCATGGCGTGGTGCTGCAATCAGGCGCCAGGAAATGCTCGACAGCGCTACCTGTACGGCCCTGGTTCAGCCGCCGGATTCGCCCGCGTGCGGGCTCAGCACACCGGCTCCCACCAGCACGAACAGCAGGATGCCGAGGGCGATCCGGTACCAGACGAACGGCATGAAGCTCTTGGTGGAGATGAACTTCATGAACCACGCGATGACCGCGTACCCGGAGGCGAAGGCGACGACCGTCGCGAACAGCGTCGGTCCCCAGGACACATGGCCGCTGCCCATGGCGTCCTTCAGCTCGAACAGCCCGGAGGCGAGCACCGCGGGGATCGCCAGCAGGAACGAGTACCGGGCGGCGGCCTCGCGGCGGTACCCCATGAACAGGCCGCCGCTGATGGTCGCCCCGGAGCGGGAGACACCCGGGATCAGCGCCATCGCCTGGCAGGCGCCGTAGATCAGGCCGTCGCGCACGCCGATGTCCGTCAGCTCCTTGCGCCGACGGGGCGCGCGGTGCCGGCCGCCCTGCTCGTCGCGGGCCGCGAGCCGGTCCGCGACGCCGATGACCACACCGACGACGATCAGCATGGTCGCGGTCAGCCGCAGATCGCGGAACGGGCCCTCGATCTGGTCCTTGAGGGTCAGGCCGAGCACCCCGATCGGGATGGAGCCGACGATCACCAGCCAGCCCATCCGGGCGTCCGGGTCGCGGCGCATCGAGCGGTCGGTGAGCGAGCGCGTCCAGGCGGCGAGGATGCGCCCGATGTCCTTGCGGAAGTAGATGAGGACGGCCGCCTCGGTGCCGATCTGGGTGATGGCCGTGAAGGCCGCCCCGGGGTCGTGCCAGCCGGAGAACGCCGCGGTCAGCCGCAGGTGCGCGCTGGAGGAGACGGGAAGGAACTCGGTCAGCCCCTGGACGAGTCCGAGGACGAGGGATTCAAACCAAGACATGGAGTTAAGGAGTCCAAGTGCCGATCGAGGAACGGACGACGGGCACACCCGGACGGCGCACAAGCGTGCGTCCAGGCGTGTCGAGGGGCAGCGTAGCGCCCGAAAGTAAAGACGGGGCCACGGGGGTGAACGGGTCCCGCGGCCCCCTGCCCGGCCGGGTCACCGGCCGCCGTCCGGGGTGTGCCGGGCGCCGCCGTCAGTGCCCACGCAGCCGGTGCCGCTTGCGCCAGGCCACCGCGGCGCCGGCGATGCCCGGCAGCGCGATGCAGGCCAGCGCGATCAGGAAGGCGGGGGAGGTCGGTGTCGAGGCGCGGGACCCGGCGACCACGTAGGCGGCGGTGTTCGGTACCGAGCCGAGGGCCGTGGCCAGCAGGAACGGCGGCAGGCCCATCCGCGAGACGGCCGCGCAGTAGTTGACCGCGACGAAGGGCACGCCCGGGAAGAGCCGCGCCGCCAGTACCGAACGGAAGCCGTGTTCGCTGAGCTGCCCGTCCGCCGCTCTCAGCCACCGCCCCCGCAGCAGCGGGCGCAGCGCCTCCTGGCCCAGTACCCGGCCCAGGCAGAAGGCGGTCCCGGCGCCGAGCACCGTGCCCGCGAGCGCGGCGGCGAGGCCCAGTTGCGAGGCGAACAGCGCCCCGGCGGCCAGGTTCAGCAGCGGGCGCGGCACGAAGGCCACGGTGCACAGCCCGTACGCCAGCGCGAAGGCGAGGGCGGCGGCGGCTCCGCCGAGGTGCGGCGGCCAGCCCCGGGTCAGCATGTCCTGCGGCTGGAACAGCACCACGGCGGTGGCGGCCGACGCGAGCAGGACGACCAGCAGCGACAGCCGGGACCAAGGGGAGAGCAGCGCTCTCGTCACTCGGGCGGCCGGACCGGCGGTGGCTCCGGCGCACGGCCCGGTGACGGCGGCGGGGCCGCCCGCGGTGGCGACGGGGCTTCCGGCGGTGCCGGTCATCGTCGCCGTGATGGTGGTGGTGACGGAGAACCCCGTCCCGGCGGTCCGGGGAGAGACCGCGGCGGTGCCCCCAGAGCGGGTGGTGGCATCGAGCATCCGGTGACAGTAACCGACATCCGTGTGTGATCGCCGTATGGTGCCGCGCCGGAACCGTTCCGCCGCCCCGCCCCGCGCCCCCGCCCGGCGTCGCCCCGCTGCCCCTGCCCGGCGTGGCCCCCGCTGCCCCTGCCCGGCCTCCCTCCCCTCCCCGCCGCGCTCCCGGCCCGTCCCGGCACAATGGCCCGGTGAACGAAGCCGTGCCCGTCTCCCTCGTCACCGGACAGGGGACCGTCAAACTGATGCCCGACGTCGACCGCGAGCGGGCCTGGCTGCTCACCGTCGACGGTGCCCCGCAGTCCTACGTGGACCTGGACGACCCGGAGCACCTGGAGTTCGAGTACACCCGCCGGATCGGGCACGCCCTGGACGTCCTCGCCGCACCGGGCCGCCCGCTGGACGTGCTGCACCTCGGCGGCGGCGCGCTCACCCTGCCCCGGTACGTGGCCGCCACCCGGCCCGGCTCCCGGCAGGACGTGGTCGAGGCCGACGGAGGACTGCTCGGCCTCGTCCTGGAGCACCTGCCGCTGCCGGAGGGCGCGGGCGTCACCGCGCACGCCGCCGACGCCCGCGCCTGGCTGGAGGCGGCCCCGGACGACTCGGCCGACGTGATCGTCGCCGACGTCTTCGGCGGCTCGCGGGTACCGGCGTCGCTCGCCTCGGCCGGATACGCCCGCGCGGCGGCACGGGTGCTGCGGACCGGCGGGGTGCACCTCGCCAACCTCGCGGACCAGGCGCCGTTCGGCTTCCTGCGGGCCCAACTCGCCGGTTTCGCCCAGCTCTTCGCGGAGGTGGCGGTCGTCGCGGAACCGGGGGTGCTGCGGGGCCGCCGGTTCGGCAACGCCGTGGTCCTGGCCTCCCGGCAGCCCCTGGACACGGACGCGCTGGCCCGGCGCTGCGCCGCCGACGCCTTCCCGGCCCGGGTCGTGCACGGACCGGCCCTGCGGGAGCTGGTCGGGGGCGCCCGGCCGGTGCGGGACGAGGACGCGCGGCCCTCGCCCCCGCCGCCGGACGGCGCGTTCGGCATCGGCTGACGGGGGCGGCGGGGCCGGACGGGCGCGGGGGCGGTCCTCGCCCCCGTCGCCGGCCGGCGGCGCCCGGAGCGCCGGCCCGTGCACGACCCGGGCCGGGAACGCGCCGGGGAGGGCTATCCCTCCGTCGGGGGCTCCTCGGTCAGCCGCACCGTGCTGAGGATCTTCCGGACCGTCTCGTCCGGCACCTCGTCGGTGACGCCCTTGGCGCCGTACAGGTTCCAGGTGACGAAGTCGCCCGCGCTGTTCTTGAAGGCGAAGGTGGTGGCCTTGCCCTCGCTGTCGCACTTCCCCTTCTGGGGGGTGCCCTCGGAGTGGGCCGTGATCACACTGCCCTCGATGCCGGAGGCGGTGGTGTAGGGCTTGGCCTTGCCGTACTTGACGCTCTTCTTGTCCGGCTGGGTGTAACCGCCGTAGATCCACCACGGCACCCGGGTTTCGGCGGCCATGTCGGTGTCCTTGGCGCCGTTCTCGCCGCGGGTGCCCGCGGTGGCGAGCGCGGTGTTCTCCTTGCGGCCGTCCTTGTCCTCGTCCGTCGAGCACCACTTGGACTTGAGGTAGGCGGGCGCGGTGACGCTGGTGCGCTCCGTCTTGCCCTTCTCCTCCCACTCGAAGCCGACGCTGGTGTCGGGCGTCTCGATCTCCCAGTCGGCGGGCACGTCGAAGAGGGTGCCGAAGCGCGGGTTGGCGACGACCTTCCAGCCGGGGACGGTCGCCTCCAGCTCGCCGTCCCCGCGCTCGCTGTCGCCGCCGCGCGGGTTGCCGCCGGAGACCGGCGCGCTCGGATCCCGCGACTCCTGCGACGGGGACGCCGAGCCGGTCGCCGATCCGCTCGCGACGGGCTTCGGGTCCTTGCCGTCGTCGGCCTTGTCGTCCTTGTCGCCGCCCAGCACCAGGAAACCGGTGACGCCCGCCGCCACGACCACGGCGAGGGAGGCCACGAGGGCCACCAGCCTGGTCCGGTTCTTCCCGCCGCCACCACCGCCGTCACCGCTCCCGCCGCCGACGACGGTGGGCGGCTGAGGGGTGCCCGGAGCCTGCGGAGCGCCCCACTGCGGCTGCTGCCCGTAGGGGTTCGGCTGCTGGTAACCGGGCTGCTGGTACGGATTCGGCTGCTGGTATCCCGGCTGTTGGTACGGGTTGTTCTGCTGCGGGTTCTGCTCGCCCCCGGGCGGCTGCTGTCCTGGCCACATGCCCAGCACCCTAGTGGGGCCCGGGAAACGATTCGGTCACCGGCCCTTGTCAGGGACGTACCGAAACGGGGGCCGTGCGGGTGTGCCCGGCGGCCCCCGGCGCGGTCAGGTCTCCGACGGCGTGTACTCCCGCACGGTGGCGGCGATCCGCCGGACCGTGCCGTCGGGCACCTCGTCGCGGATCCCGGCGGCGCCGGTGAAGGACCAGGACACCAGGGCGCCGTCGCCGCTCCGGAAGGCGAAGGTCGTGGCCTTGCCCTCGGTGCCGCACCGGCCCTTCCTGGGCGCGCCCGCGGAGCGCGAGGTGGCGATGCTTCCGGTGATGCCGGAGGCGGTGGTGAAGGAGGTGACCGGGCCGGTCGTGACGGCCCCGCGGTCGGGCTGGGCGTACGAGCCGAAGACCCATTCCGAGGAGTCGTGCCGCGCGATCTCCCCGGTGGTGCGGGCGCTCTTGTTGCCGCGGGTGCCCGCCGCGGCCAGCTCCGTGTGCTCGACGCGGCCGTCGCGGTCGGCGTCCTCGCCGCACCACTTCTCCTTGAGCACCGCCGGCGCCTTCATGCCGACGAGCATCTTCTCGTCGGGGTCCTGGTCGTCCGTGACCCAGCTGACCCAGGTGACCGGCTTGAGCGCCCAGGCGGACGGCACGTCGAAGGCGATGCCGAGACCGGGGTTGACCACCGTCCTCCAGCCGTCGACCGTCGGACGCGGCCCGTCGTCGCCGTCCCGGGGGTTGCCGGCGGCGGGCGACGCCGACGCCGGCGGCTCCGGCGTCACGGGGGAGGAGGCGGGCGGGGCCGGGTCGGCCCGGTCGTCCCCGCCACCGCCCAGCAGGACGATCCCGGTCACCGAGCCGGCGACCACGACGGCCGCCGCGGCGACGGTGGCGATCACCCCCGTCCGCCCGCCTCCCGGCCGGGAGGGTCCGCCGCCCGCCGGGGGAGCGGGGGTGGCCGCGGGGGCGGCGGTGACCGTGGGAGCGTTCCAGGGGGCGGGCCCCCCTCCGGCGTGGGGAGAGGGCTGCTGCTGGTATCCGGGCTGGTGGTACGGGTTGGGCCGTCCCGGCCCCCCGGCGGACGACTGCTCTCCCGGCCACATGGGCGGCAAGCATACGGCGAACACCGGACCGCTCCGGCCGCCGCGTACTACCGATGGGTAACATGTCGTCATGAGCGCAGACCAGATGTCGATCGGCGAGCTGCTCGCCGCCACGGTGCCCATGGTGCGGACCCTGAACCTGGAGTACCTGGAGACCACCCCGGAGCGGGCGGTCCTCGCCCTGCCCGACCGGAGCGAGTACCGCAACCACGTGGGCGGCCCGCACGCCGGGGCCATGTTCACCCTCGGCGAGTCCGCCAGCGGCGCCGTCGTGCTGGCCGCCTTCGGGGACCAGCTCTCCCGGGCCGTCCCGCTGCCGGTCAGCGCCGAGATCGCGTTCAGGAGGATCGCCCTGGGCCCCGTCACCGCGACCGCCACGCTCGGCCGCCCGGCGGCCGAGGTCGTCGCGGAGCTGGACGAGGGCCGCCGCCCGGAGTTCCCGGTGCGCGTCGCGATCCGCCGCGAGGACGGCACGGTCACCGGGGAGATGACGGTGACGTGGACCCTCCGGCCCAGCGGGCGGGCCGAGGCGACCCGGTAGGCTTTCGGGGGAGACGCCCCGACCAGGGCGCACCCCGGGAAGCGGCGAGCCGCGCCCGGAGCGGAAGGCACGCGAATCGGAGGGGGCTGCGTTGCACGTCCAGGAATGGCTCGACACGGTTCCCGCGGCGGCCGTCTACGCCGTCGTCGGCCTGGTCATCGGTCTGGAGAGCCTGGGCATCCCCCTGCCGGGCGAGATCATCCTGGTCTCGGCGGCCCTCCTCTCCTCCCAGCACGGCGGGATCGACCCGTTCGTCCTGGGCGCCTGCGCCACCGCCGGCGCGATCATCGGCGACTCCATCGGCTACGCCATCGGACGCAAGGGCGGCCGGCCCCTGCTGGCCTGGCTCGGCCGGAAGTTCCCGAAACACTTCAGCGAGGGGCACATCGCCACCGCCGAGCGGTCCTTCCAGAAGTGGGGCATGTGGGCCGTCTTCTTCGGTCGCTTCGTCGCCCTGCTGCGCATCTTCGCCGGTCCGCTGGCCGGTGTGCTGCGCATGCCCTACTGGAAGTTCCTGACCGCCAACATCCTGGGCGGCATCCTCTGGGCGGGCGGCACCACGGCCGTCATCTACTACCTCGGCGTCGTCGCGGAGTCCTGGCTCAAGCGCTTCTCCTGGCTGGGCCTGGTGGCCGCGGTCGCCATCGGCATCGGCTCCATGCTGATCGTCAAGCGCAAGGCGGCGAAGGCGCAGTCCGCCCAGCGGCAGCCGGAGACGGAGCCGGTCGCGGCCGGCGACTGAACCCGGCCGTCGGCCCCTCCCGCGGGGGCCGGGTCCGGCGCACCGGCCGGAGGCTCACCCGTGGAGCGCCCGGTGCTCCCGCGCCAGTTCCCCGTAGGCCGTGCCGTTGCGCGTGATCCCCTCGCGCTCCTCGGCGGTCAGCTCCCGGCGGACCTTGGCGGGCACCCCGGCCACCAGCGACCCCGGTGGCACCCGCATCCCCTGCGGCACCAGCGCCTGCGCCGCGACCAGCGAGCCCGCCCCGATCTCCGCGCCGTTGAGCACCGTGGCGCCCATGCCGATCAGGCAGTCGTCCCCGACGGACGCGCCGTGCACCACCGCGTTGTGCCCGATCGACACCCGCTCCCCGACCGTCACCGGGAAACCGGGATCGGCGTGCAGGGTGCAGTTGTCCTGCACGTTGCTGTCCGCGCCGACGGAGATCCGCTCCGTGTCGCCCCGCAGCACCGCCCCGTACCAGACGCTCGTCCCCGGGCCCAGCCTCACGTCGCCGAGGACGGACGAGGTCGGTGCCAGGAAGGCGGCCGCGGCCACCTCGGGCCGCTTGCCGCCGATCGCGCCGATCAACGCCTTGTGGGTCATGTGTGCCTCCCGCTCGGATGATGGACGGCACCGTACGCCACCCCGTGGGGTGAAGATCACAGGAGTCCGGCACCGCGCGCGGAGCGGGCCCTGAGTACGGTGAGCGGGTGCCCAAGCGGAAGAACGCGTTCTCGTCCTGGCCGAGCCGGCTCGCGCAGCGGGCCGTCCACGCGGGCTGGGACTGGGTGCGGCGCACCGGTTCCGTCACCGCCGAGCACCCCGGCCGCCTCCGCTTCGGCGCGCTCGGCACCGGCACCCGGCTCGCCTTCCCCCTCGGCACCGTCTTCGGCGAACCCTGGATCCACCTCGGCGCCCACTGCGTCATCGGGGAGCAGGTCACCCTGACCGCCGGTCTGATGCCCGACCTCGACCTCGGCCCCGAGCCGATCCTGCGCGTCGGCGACGGAGTCGTCCTGGGCCGGGGCAGCCATGTCATCGCGGACACCTCGGTCACCATCGGCAGCGACTGCTACATCGGCCCCTACGTCTACGTGACCTCCACCAACCACTCCTACGACGACCCCCACCAGCCCATCGGCAAGCAGTGGCCCCGGATGGAACCGGTGGAGATCGGCCCCGGCTGCTGGATCGGCACCGGCGCGGTCGTCCTGCCCGGCGCCCGGATCGGACGGAACGTGGTGGTCGCCGCCGGGGCCGTGGTGCGGGGCACGGTCCCCGACCACGCGGTGGTGGCGGGCGCCCCGGCCCGTGTCGTACGGCGCTGGACACCGGACGGGGGCTGGCGGCCGCCGCTGCGGACCCCGGCGCCGGTGCCACTGCCGGAGGGGATCACCCCGGAGCAGTTGCGGGCGCTGTCGGCGCTGGAGGAGGGGGCGCCGGCGACGGACGTGCCCGCCGCCAGCACCGCTCCCGCCGCGCCGGACGCCCGGGGCGGCGGGAGGACGGCGGGGCTCGCGGAGCCGGCGGCGGACGGCTGACCGGGGCCGCCGCGGGCCGACCGGGATCGTCTCGGGCCGGGCGGGCCCGCCTTGAGGTGACAGGGATCGTCTCGGGCCGACCCGGTCGTTTCGGGTCGGGCGGGTCCGCCTTGAGGTGACCGGTGTCGCCCCGGGGCGGGCGGGCCCGCCCTGAGCCGACCCGGAACCGCCCGGGCGGGGCCGCGTCCCCGTTCCCGCCCCGCGTCCCCGCCCTCGCCCCCGTTCCGGAGGGTCTCCGCGCTCGTCGTCGCTCCGGTGCGCCCGTGTCACCGGCCCGCTGCGGCGGGCCCCGGGCCTCCGCGTCCGGGTGGACTCGGTGTTCGCCGGGCCCCCGGTCCCGCGTTCCGCCCGCGCCGCAGGGCGCCTCGGCTCCCGGTCCGGCACCGGGTGCCGCCCGTGCCCGTGCCTCCCGTGCCCGTGCCGCTCGTGCCCGCCTCCGCGCCGCCCCTGCCCGCTCGGTCCGCTCACCGCTCCGGCGTCCGGGGCCGCGCGGTCGTCGTGGTGCCCGTCCCCTGAGACGGCGGGCCGGTCCGGGTGCGGCGGTTGCTAGCGTGCGGCCATGCGCGCACCCATCGGTGACTTCGACCACGCCACGCCCGTCCCGGACTGCCTCGACGAACTGACCGCCCCGGTCGCCGCCGCCGTGCGCGGCTGGAGCGGCGCCGTACCGGCGGAGCGGATCCTCTACGTCGACACCGACCCCCAGTGGGCCGACACCGCCGTCTTCGTCGAGCACTACGGACGCGACCTGCTGGAGCGGTCCGCGAACTGCGTGGTGGTGGCCGGCCGGCGCGGCGGCGGGACCACGCTCGCCGCCTGCGTGGTGCTCTCCACCACCCGGGTCGACGTCAACGGGGTGGCGCGCCGCACGCTCGGCGCCCGCAAGGCGTCCTTCGCCCCGATGGACACGGCCACCGGCGAGAGCGGCATGGAGTACGGCGGCATCACTCCCGTCGGCCTGCCCGACGGCTGGCCGGTGCTGGTGGACTCGGCCGTCGTCGACCTGCCCTACGTCCTCGTCGGCAGCGGCCGCCGCCGGGGCAAGCTCCTGGTGCCGGGCAAGGCCCTCGCGGAACTGCCGGGCGCGGAGGTGGTCGAAGGGCTCGGGGTGCCCCTCGCACCCGCGGCGGGCTGACCCCCGGTCCGCCCGCCGCGCCCCTGAGCGGGCGAGCGGCGGTGCCCCGGGCGGGGCGAACGGCCGTGCCCGTCCGGCGACGCACCCGGCGGGCCGCTACTGCTGCCGGGTGTCGGCCTGCCGCATCGAGGCGACGGCGCCGTCCACCGTCGAGTCGTACAGGCCGAGCTGGGGGACGGAGACGCGGACCCGGGAGCCGAGGGGGACGCTGCGGGTGTCGGCGGCGGCCATGTGCGCCGGGCTCAGCAGGATGTTCATCTCGTTGACGCGCTTCTGGGCGCCGCCGGTGCTCCCGCCGGGGGCGAGGTCGAGGACGGCGTACGCCTTCGCGCCCGCGGGCAGGGTGTGATCCGGGCCGCCGATGCCCCCGGGGACCAGGGGCCGGAGGTTGCGCTCCCGCCCGGAGCCGCCCCGGTTGCCGAGGCCGACGTCGGGGATCAGGTCCAGGACGCAGGCGGTGGTCCCGGTGTTGGCCACCTCGATGATCCGCCGCGACCCGTCCGGGCGGACGTTCAGGGCGAGTTGCTCCATGGTGCAGGAGCCCTCCAGGGCGCCCTCGGCCGCGTCGTCCGCCGGGGAGCCGTCCGACGCCTCGGGCGCCTCGGGGGCCCTCGTGCCGCGGAGCGCCTGCGGGGTCCGGCCGCCGCCGCTGTCGTCGGGAGTCTCCCCGGCGGAGGACGGGCCGTCCGGCTCCGGTGCCCCCGCCGGGGGCACGGAGGGAGCCGGCTCCGCCTCCGCCCTGCCGGCCGCGGAGGCGGAGGCGCTTCCCTCCGGCGGGACCGGGGCGGAGACCAACCCGTCGCCGCCACCGGAGCAGGCGGTGAGACCCAGGGCCAGAGCCGCGGCGGTGACGGCGAGCGGGACGCGGCGCTGAGGTCGGGTAGGCATGAGAGGTCCTCAAGGGGTGTGGGGGAAGACCGGATTCAGGTCAACTCCACCACCGGGCACCGCGCCGCCGCCAGGAAGTCGTACCGGCAGAAGTACGGTCCTGCATACTTCTGCCGGACCCGGAATCCGCCCGCGCGCCCGGGGACGCACCGGCCACGGCACGCACGGGGGACCGCACGATGAGCACCTGCACCGCCGACTCCGCCCGAGGAGAGTTCGCGTCGCTGCTGCGCGGCCTGCGCGGGCGGGCCGGGCTCAGCCAGGAGGAACTGGCCCACCGGGCCGGACTGAGCGTGCGGGCGGTCGCCGACATGGAACGCGGACGGACCCGGGGCCCGCAACGCCGCACGGTGGCCGCGCTGGTGGCGGCGCTCGCGCCCGGCGAGGCCGGGGCCGAGGCGCTGGAGCGCGCGGCCGCCGGGGGCCGGCCCCGCCCGAGGGCGACCCCCGCGGCACCCGCCGGGCTGCGACTGCCGCGCGACGTGCGGGACTTCACCGCCCGCGACACGGACCTCGCCCGGCTGCGCGCGCTGGCCGGGGACCCCGGCACCGGGGACCCGCCGGTGGTCCTGGTCACCGGCCAGCCGGGGCTGGGCAAGACGGCCTTCGCGGTGCGGGCGGCCCACGGCCTCGCGAAGCGCTACCCCGACGGACAGCTCGCCGTCGACCTGCACGGCACGCGGACGCCCCCGGTCGACCCGCGCGAGGTCCTGCTGCTGCTCCTGCGGGCGTGCGGGATCGCCGAGAACACCGTGCCGCAGGACACCGAGGGCCGCGCGGACCTGTTCAGGACCGTGGCCGCGGAGCGGCGGATGCTGCTGCTGCTCGACAACGCCGCCGACGAGGACCAGGTCCGGCCGCTGCTGCCCGCCGCCGGTCCGGTGCTGACCCTGGTCACCAGCCGCAACGCCCTCACCGGGCTGGAGGGCGCGCACCGCTTCTCGCTCGGGGTGCTGCGCCGCGAGGAGTCCGTCGCCCTGTTCAGCCGGGTCATCGGTCCGGAGCGGGTGGCCGCGGAGGCGCAGGCGGCGCGTGATCTGGCCGACCTGTGCGGGCAGTTGCCGCTGGCGGTGCGGATCGCCGCCCAGCGGCTGGCGGCCCGGCCGCAGGAGCGGCTCGCCCGGCTCGCGGCCCAACTCGCCGACGAGGGAAGGCGGCTGGACGCCCTGCGGGCCGGGGACCTCCAGGTGCGGGCGACGTTCGCCCTCTCCTACGGGCTGCTGGACCCCTTGGCGCGGCGGGTGCTGCGGCGCGCCACGCTGGCCGCCGGTCCCGACTTCTCCCCGCGGACCGCCGCGCTGCTCGCGGGGACGACGCTGCGGGAGGCCGAGCGGTGCGTGGAGGAACTGGCCGACCGGGGGCTGCTGCAACCGGACCCGGCCGCCGAGCGCTACCGCTTCCACGACCTGCTCCGCCTGTTCGCCGCCGAGCAGTTGGCCGAGGACGACCCCGCCGGGCTCGCCCGGGTCCGGGAGGCCACCGCCCTCTGGACCCTGGCCCGCGCCACCGCGGCGGCGCTCCACTTCGATCCCGAGCGCTCCCCGGCCGGCGACCCGGACCGGGCCACCGCGCCCCACGGGACCGAGGAGGCGCGAAGCTGGCTGGAGGCGGAGCGGGCCCAGTGGCTCGACGCCCTGGGCCGGGCGCTCGCGGACGGGCACCACCGGGAGGTCCTGGACACGGCGGAGGCCATGCACTGGTTCTCGGACCGCGCCCAGGAGTGGGAGCAGTGGGCGGAGGTGTTCCTCGACTCGGTGGCCGCCGCCCGCGCGCTGGGCAGCAGGAGCGACGAGGCCGTCCACCTCAACTACCTCGCCTGGGCGTACAACCTGTGCGTCCGCGACCCCGCCTCCGGGCTGGCCACGGCCCGTGCGGCGCTCGCCGTGGCGCGCGAGGTGGGCGACCTCCTCCAGGAGGGCTGGGCCCGCGGGTACGGGGCGGGCGCGCTGCACCGGCTCGGGCGGCCCGAGGAGGCGGTGGCGTGGCTGGAGAAGTCCGCCGACTGCCACCGCCGGAACCCCGCGCCGCAGGCCCGGCTGGCGGAGCTGTCCACGCTCAACGCGCTGGGCGCGCACCTGCGGTCCATGGGGCGGGCCGAGGAGGCGCTGGTCCTCCACCGGCGCAGCGAGGCACTGGGCCGGGCCGGGATCCCCGGCCAGTCCGCCGAACTCCTGGCGCTCTACCGGGACAGCACCTTTCACCACCTCGCCCGCGACCTCGGCGGGCTGGAGCGCTGGGCGGAGGCGGAACCGCTGCTGCGCCGCGCCCTGGAGGGCTTCGAGGCGGCCGGGATGGCCGCGTGGAGCGAGCCGGTCCGCCTCGACCTCGCCATCACCCTGCGCCGGCTGGGCCGGTCGGCGGAGGCCCGCGCGCTGCTGGAGGCCGCCCGCCGGGGGCTGGCCGAGCAGAGCCATCCCCGGCAGGCGGAGGCCGAGCTGGAGCTGGAGGCGATCAGATCCGGGTCCTGAGCCGGGGCTCGCCCCCCGCCGGGCCGCTCCCGGGTCCCGCCGCCGGCCCCGGCTCCGGAGGCCGTCGTCCTCCGCGGTGCCGGGCGTCGCGGAGGCGGGCGGGGCCGGAGCGCGGGCCCTCCCGGACCGCGCCGTGCGGTGCGGTCCCGTGGCGCGGGAGGGCGCGGCACGGCTCGCAGGGCGATCCGGACCGGGTCGGTGGTGGTGCGCACGCCCTGCGGGGCGGCCCTCCGCCGGGCGTGCGCCGCGTCGACGGACACCGGACGGCCGTGCCGCCCCGCCCGCCGGGCCGGTGCCCGTCACCGGGACGGCCCCGCCCGCCGGGCCGGTACCCGGGACCGGGACGGCTCCCGGCCGCCAACCCGCTTCGGCCGCCGGCCGCCCTCGCCCACCGGGTCGGACTGCACCGCCCACGCCTACGCTTCCGCGGCCGGGATCAGCGCTCCCGCGAGCCGCCGTCCGCCCGCGCACCCCCGCCCTCGGACAACGCCTGCGGACGCCCGCCTCCGGCCCCGGGGCCCCCGTGTGTCACCCGCCCAGGCGGGGGATCTCGATGGCGGGGCAGCGGTCCATGACCATCTCCAGCCCGGCCGTCCGGGTCCGCTCGTAGGCGGCCCCGTCGACCACCCCGAGCTGGAACCAGACCGCGCGGGCGCCCTTGGCCACCGCCTCGTCGGCCACCGCGCCGGCCTGCTCGCTGTTGACGAACACGTCCACCACGTCCACGTCGAACGGGATCTCCGTGAGCGAGGCGTACCCCCGCTCGCCGTGCACCGTCTCCGCCTTGGGATGCACGGGCACGACCCGCTTGCCGAAGCGCTGGAGCACCTCCGCGACGCCGTACGCCGCGCGCCGCCGGTTGGACGACAGGCCGACCACGGCCCAGGTGTCGCCCAGCCCGGTCAGAATCCTGCGGACGGTCGCCTCATCGCCGTACACCTGCGGCCTCCTCGTATGTCGCGGACGGCACCGGTTCGTCCCGTCCCCACCCCGGACAACCGGCGGCACGGTGCGGGGATTCCCGCGCGCCGCGCCCCCGGGGCGCCTACGCTCGGCACGTGCTGCGCATCATCGACGCCCGGAGCGGGGAGCCGGTCCCCGCCGCCCCCGCCCGACGTGCCCCGACCCGCGTCATGGCCCACGCGCCGGACCGCGACCCCACCGGCCTGCGTGTGCTGCTCGTGGCGGACCTCCTGGTCCGTGCCCTGGAGCTGGGCGGCACCCCCGTGTGGGCGGTGCTCCCGCCCGGCGCGCGGCCCCGCCCGGACGCGTCCCGCCTGGGCGTCCGGCCCTTCGAGGACGGCGCGGACGGCGCGCCCGACGGGATCCGCACGCTCCATGTCGCGGCGGAGGGCGCCGTACCCCCGGACGGCCCCGTCGTCGCGGTCGCCCCCGTCCGGGCGGCCGACCCGGACCCGGCGGCCGCCGCCGACCCGGACGCCCTGCGCGCGGCCCTGCTCCGACGGCACCACCACACGCCCCTGGAGCTCGGCGCTGCCGCCCTCGACACGGCCCGCGCCGCGCTGCTGGACCGGCGCCGGGCCGTCGCCGACTGGGCCCGCCACCCCTCGCGCCCCGTCCCGGACACCGTGCGCGAGCGGCTCCGCGCCGCCTGGAACGACGACCTGGACGCCCCCGGTGTCCTCGCCGTCCTGGCCGCGGCCGCCGCCGACCCCGGCCTCCCGGAGGGCGCCCGCTTCGAGATCCACGCCCACGCCGACCGCTTCCTCGGCCTCGGGCTGACCGCCGCCGTCGGCACCCCGCCGTGACCCCGCCCGACCGCGCCGTGGGGGGCCCGGCGGCGGACGCATAGGCTGGGCGGATGCAGGACGAGTACCGGACGGTCGCCCGCGCGGGCGTGCACGAGACCGAGATCAACCGCTCGCGCTTCCTCTGCGCCCTCGCCCCCGCGGCCACCGAGGAGGAGGCCCAGGCGTTCATCGCGGGAGTGCGCAGGGAGCACGCCACCGCCACCCACAACTGCTGGGCCTACGTCATCGGCGCCGACGCCTCGGTGCAGAGGGCCAGCGACGACGGCGAGCCCGGCGGCACCGCGGGTGTCCCCATGCTCCAGATGCTGCTCCGCCGCGACATGCGGTACGTCGTCGCCGTCGTCACCCGCTACTACGGGGGCGTCAAGCTCGGCGCGGGCGGTCTGATCCGCGCCTACGGCGGCGCCGTCGGGGAGGCCCTGGACGATCTGGGCACCCTCACCCGCCGCCGGTTCCGCCTGGCCACGGTGACCGTCGACCACCAGCGGGCCGGGAAGCTCCAGAACGACCTGCGCGCCACCGGACGCACCGTGCGGGACGTCCGCTACGCCGAGGACGTCACCCTGGAGATCGGGCTGCCCGACGCCGACGTGGACGCCTTCCGCAGCTGGCTGGCGGACGCCACGGCGGGCACCGCCGGGTTCGAGTTGGGCGGCGAGGCGTACGGCGACACCTGAGCCCGGCCGTCCCCGCGCCGCCCGCCTCCCGCCCGGGACATGCCGGGTCGGCACCGGAGAAGCCGCGAACCGGGATGGACCGGGGCGAATCACCCCCACGGGTGCAGGGAGGGGCCCGCGGAGGCACTAGCGTGGTCGGGGGCCGGCTCCCAGCCGGTCCGGCGGACGGACGCGGCCGGCGACGGCCGGGAGCGGTGGGGGCGGACATGCGGGGCGGAGCGTACCGGTGAGACTTCTGCACACGTCCGACTGGCATCTGGGCCGGTCGTTCCACAGGGTGAACATGCTGGACGCCCAGGCCGGGTTCATCGGCCATCTGATCGCCACCGCGCGCGAGCGCGAGGTGGACGCCGTCGTCGTCTCCGGCGACGTGTACGACCGCGCGGTGCCGCCGCTCGCCGCCGTCGAGCTGTTCGACGACGCCCTGCACCGGCTGGCCGCCCTCGGGGTGCCCACGGTGCTGATCTCCGGCAACCACGACTCCGCCCGCCGCCTCGGCGTCGGCGCCGGGCTCATCGACCGGGCCGGCATCCACCTGCGCACCGACCCCGCGGGCTGCGGCACCCCCGTCGTGCTGCGCGACACGCACGGCGACGTCGCCCTCTACGGGCTGCCCTACCTCGAACCCGCCCTGGTGAAGGACGAGTTCGGCGTCGAGCGGGCGGGGCACGAGGCCGTGCTCCGGGCCGCCATGGACCGGGTCCGCGCCGACCTCGCCACCCGGCCGCCCGGCACCCGCTCCGTCGTCCTCGCCCACGCCTTCGTCACCGGCGGCGAGACCAGCGACAGCGAACGGGACATCACCGCCGGAGGCGTCGCCTCCGTGCCCGCCTCCGTCTTCGACGGCGTCGACTACGCCGCCCTCGGCCATCTGCACGGCTCCCAGCGCGTCACCGACCGCGTCCGCTACTCCGGCTCCCCCCTGGCCTACTCCTTCTCCGAACACCGGCAGCGCAAGAGCGTGTGGATCGTCGACCTCGGCGCCGACGGCTCCGTCACCGCCGACCGGGTCGACTGCCCCGTCCCCCGGGGGCTGGCCCGGCTGCGCGGCACCCTGGAATCCCTGCTCACCGACCCCGCCCTGGAGCGGCACCGGCCGGACTGGGTCGAGGCCACCCTCACCGACCCGGTGCGCCCCGCCGAACCCATGGCCCGGCTCACCACCCGCTTCCCCCACACCCTCGCCCTCGTCTTCGACCCCGGACGCGCCGCCGACGACCCGGCCGTCAGCTACGCCCGGCGCCTCGCGGACCGCGACGACCAGCAGATCGCGGAGGACTTCGTGGCACATGTGCGCGGCACCGGACCCGACGACCGCGAACGCGCCGTGCTGCGCGACGCGTTCGACGCCGTACGCGCCGACGAGACCCTGAAGGAGACGGCCCGGTGAGACTGCACCGCCTGGACCTCACCGCCTTCGGGCCCTTCGGCGCCACGCAGAGCGTCGACTTCGGCGCCCTGTCCTCGGCCGGGCTGTTCCTGCTGCACGGCCCCACCGGCGCCGGCAAGACCTCCGTCCTGGACGCCGTCTGCTACGCGCTCTACGGGGCGGTGCCCGGCGCCCGCCAGAACGGCCAGGGCATGACCCTGCGCAGCGACCACGCCGCCCCCGGCAGCCGCACCGAGGTCCGCCTCGACCTCACCGTCGCCGGACGTCGCCTGGAGATCACCCGGCAGCCGCCCTGGGAGCGCCCCAAGAAGCGCGGCTCGGGCAGCACGGTCGACAAGGCCCAGACCTGGCTGCGCGAGTACGACGCGGCGGCCGGCGCCTGGCGCGACCTCAGCCGCTCCCACCAGGAGATCGGGGAGGAGATCACCCAGCTCCTCGGCATGAGCCGGGAGCAGTTCTGCCAGGTCGTCCTGCTGCCCCAGGGCGACTTCGCCCGGTTCCTGCGCGCCGGCGCCGAGGCCCGCGGCAAACTGCTCGGCAGGCTCTTCGACACCCGCCGATTCGCCGAGGTGGAGAAGCGGCTCGCCGAGCGCCGCCGGACCACCGAGGCCCGGGTCCGCGAGGGCGACGCCGGACTCCTGGCCGACGCCCACCGCATGCAGCAGGCCGCCGACGGGGCGATGGAACTCCCCGAACTGGCCGCCGGGGAGCCCGGACTGGCCGAAGCGGTGCTCGTCGCGGCCGCCGTCGCCCGCACCACCGTCGCCGAGCGGGTCACCCTCGCGCGGTGCCGGCTCACCGCCGCCGAGGCCGACGCGGCCGACGCCGGCCGGGAGACCACCGCCGTCCGCGAACTCGACCGGCTGCAACGGAGGTTCGCCGAGGCCGAGGAGCGCGCGGCGCGGCTCGCCGAACGGGCCGGTGAGCACGAGGCCGACCAACGGAGCCTGGAGCGGGGCCGCAAGGCCCAGGAGGTGGCCCCCGCACTCGACCTCAGGACCCGCGCCGAGGAGGAGCACCGGCGGGCCGCCGACGCCGAGACCGCGGCCCGCGCACCCCTCCCCGACGACCTCGCGGACGCCGGGGCCGACGGGCTGTCCGCCGCCGCCCGCCGGACCGCCGAGGAACTCGGCGGCCTGGAGTCCGCCCGCCGTGCCGAGGCCCGCCTCACCGAACTGGCCGCGGAACGCGCGGAACTGGACCGCCGGGAGCGCGCCGACGAGGAGGCCCTGCACGACGCGGACGCCTGGCTGGCCGACTGGGAGGAGACCCGCGCCGCGCTGCGCGCCCGCGTCGACGCCGCCCAGGAGGCGGTCGCCCGCGCCGGACGGCTCGACACCCAGCGGGAGCCCGCGAGGCGGCGGCTGACGGCCGCCCGGGAGCGCGACCGGCTCACCGCCGGGGCCGACGAGGCACGTGACCGGACCCTCGGCCTGGCCGAGGGCGCCACCCACGCCCGCGAGCACTGGCTCGACCTCAAGGAGCGGCGGCTGCGCGGCATAGCCGCCGAACTCGCCGCCCATCTCACCGACGGCGCCCCCTGCGCGGTCTGCGGGGCGACCGAACACCCCGCCCCCGCCCGCCGGGACACCGGACACGTCGGCCGGGAGGCCGAGGAGGCCGCCCTCGCCGCCCACCAGGCCGCCGAGCGCCTCCGCGACGAGGCCGAACGGCACCGCGGCACCCTCCGCGAGGCCCTCGCCGCCGCCACCGCCGAGGCCGGCGACGCCTCCGTCGCCCACCTGGCCGAGGAGGCGGACGCACTGGAGCGGGCCCACGCGCGGGCCCGCGCCGAGGCCTCCGGACTGCACCCCGCCCAGGAGGCGCTGGCCCGGGCCGAGGCGGAGCGGGAACGGCGGACCGGGGCACGCCAGTCGGCCGCCGTCCGCACCGCCACCCGGATCGGCACCCGCGACCGGATCGACCGCGAACAGGAGGCCCTGGAGAGCGAGTTGGCCGATGCCCGGGGCACCGCCGACAGCGTCGCCGCGCGCGCCGCGAGCCTGGAGCGGCGCGCCGCCCTGCTCACCGGCGCGGCCGACGCCGTCCGCGCCGCCGCCGACGCCGCCGCACGCCTCAAGGACGCCGACGCCCGCCTCGCGCACGCCGCCTACCGGGCCGGGTTCACCACCCCGGAGGAGGCCGCCGGGGCCCTCCTGGACGACGCCGCCCACCGCGAGACCCAGCACCGCCTGGACGCCTGGCGGACCGAGGAGGCCGCCGTCCGCGCGGTCCGCACCGACCCGGCCACGGCCGCCGCCGCGCTCCGCCCCCCGGCCGACCCCGCCGCCGCCGAGCGGACCGCGGCCGACGCGGGCCGCCGGCTGCGCGGGGCCGTCTCGGACCACGACGCCGCCGTCCGCTCCCACACCGAACTCCGCGCCCTGTCGGAGCGGGCCGCGACCGCCGCCCGGCGCCTCGCCCCGCTGCGCGAGGAGTACGACCGGGCGGCCCGGCTCGCCGCCCTCGCGGCCGGCACCTCGGCCGACAACGACCGCCGGATGCGCCTGGAGTCGTACGTCCTGGCCGCGCGGCTGGAGCAGGTCGCCACCGCCGCGACCGCGCGGCTGCGGCGCATGTCGGCCGGGCGCTACACCCTCGTCCACTCCGACGACCGCAGCGGACGCGGGCGCAGCGGCCTCGGACTGCACGTCGTGGACGCCTGGACCGGGCGCGAGCGGGACACGGCGACCCTGTCCGGCGGCGAGACCTTCTTCGCCTCCCTGGCCCTCGCCCTCGGCCTCGCCGACGTCGTCACCGACGAGGCGGGCGGGGTCCGGCTGGACACCCTCTTCATCGATGAGGGCTTCGGCAGCCTCGACGACCAGACCCTCGACGAGGTCCTCGACGTGCTGGACTCCCTGCGCGAACGGGACCGCAGCGTCGGCATCGTCAGCCATGTGGCCGATCTGCGGCGCCGGGTGCACGCCCGGCTGGAGGTGGTGAAGGGGCGGTCGGGCTCTACGCTGCGCCCGCACGGGACCGGCTGACCCGTGCCCGCCGGGCCCTCGGCGGCCCGGCCCGTGACGCGCCCCACGTGCGGCGCGCCCGTCGTCGCGGCGCGCCCGTCGTGCGGCGAGCGGACCCGTGGCGGCGGGAGCCGCAACCGCCGGGCCCGCCGCGGGTGCGGCCCGCGGCCGCCGGGCCCGGGGCGGTGTCCGCCGACACCGCCCCGGGACGGGGGAGCGGACGCCGGGTCAGAGACCGGCCAGCTCGTCCACCAGGTCGTCCAGGCCCAGCGACCCCAGCGACAGCGCCGCCATGTGCCAGGACTTCGCGTCGAACGCGTCCCCGTGCCGCGCCCGGGCCTTCTCCCGGCCCAGCAGCCACGCCCGCTCGCCCAGCTTGTAGCCGATCGCCTGGCCCGGGATGGTCAGGTACCGGGTCATCTCGCTCTCCACGAAGTCCGCCGGGCGGCTGCTGTGCGCGCCGAAGAACTCCTGCGCCAGCTCCGGCGTCCAGCGCTCGCCCGGGTGGAACGGCGAGTCCGCCGGGATCTCCAGCCCCACGTGCATGCCGATGTCCACGATGACCCGGGCCGCCCGCATCATCTGCGCGTCCAGGTAGCCGAGCCGCTGCTCCGCGTCGGTCAGGAAGCCCAGCTCGTCCATCAGCCGTTCCGCGTACAGCGCCCAGCCCTCCGCGTTGGCGCTGACCATGCCGACCGACGCCTGGTAGCGCGAGAGGTCCTCGGCCACGTGGGCCCACTGCGCGAGCTGGAGGTGGTGGCCCGGCACGCCCTCGTGGTACCAGGTGGAGACCAGGTCGTAGACCGGGAAGCGGGTCTGGCCCATCGTCGGCAGCCAGGTGCGGCCCGGACGGGAGAAGTCCTCCGACGGCGCCGTGTAGTAGGGCGCGGCGGCGCCCCCGGGCGGGGCGATCCGCGACTCCACCCGGCGCACCCGCTCCGCCAGCTCGAAGTGGGTGCCGTCGAGCGCCTCGATGGCCTGGTCCATGAGGCCCTGAAGCCACTCGCGGACCTCCTCGACCCCCTCGATGTGCCGGCCGTGCTCGTCCAGGTGCGCCAGCGCCACCCACGGGGTCTCGGCACCGGGCAGGATCTTCTCCGCCTCCTGCCGCATCTCGCCCAGCAGCCGGTGGTACTCGGCCCAGCCGTACGCGTACGCCTCGTCCAGGTCCAGGTCGGTGCCGTTGTAGTAGCGCGACCAGCGGGCGTACCGCTCGCGGCCCACCGTGTCGGGGGCGTCCCGGACGGCGGGCGCGTACCCGTCCCGCATCCAGTCCCGCAACTCGGCCACGGCGGCGCCGGCGCCCCGCGCCGCCCCGTCCAGCTCCGCGCGCAGCGCCTCGGGGCCGTCGGCCGCGAAGTCCTCGAACCAGCTCCGGCCCCCGCCCGTGTCGGCCCATTCGCCGAGCTGCTCGACGAAGGTCGCGGTCGGGCGCGGGCCCGCGTACAGGCCGCGCTCCAGGCCCAGGGCCAGCGACTCGCGGTAGCCCGCCAGCGCCGCAGGCACGCCCCGCAGGCGCTCCGCGATCCGCGCCCAGTCCTCGTCGGTCCCGGCCGGCGTCACCGTGAACACCTCGCGGACGTAGTGCGCGGCGGTGCCCATGTTGCCGACCGACCGCAGCCCCTCGCCCGCCTCGTGGACCGCGATCTCGGCGGTCAGCCGCTCCCGCAGCAGCCGGGCGCAGCGGCGCTCCACGTCGCTGTCGCCGCCGGGGCGCCGCTCCGCCTCGGCGAGCCGGGCCAGCGTGTCCCGGGCGAGCCGGGCGACGGCCTCCTGGCCGGCGGGGGAGAGGTCGGGCAGACGGCTGGAACTCTCGGCCACACCGAGGTACGTACCGGTGACCGGGTCGAGGGCGATGAGTTCGTCGACATAGGCGTCGGCGACCTCGCGGGGCAGCGGGGTCTTGGTCTCTGACATGCGGACATCCTCGTACGGATACCGGTGCCGCGTCAGCCCGCAATCCCCCGCGCCGGGGCGGGCGCGGCCGGATTTCGCTACGGGCGTGGCCGCCCCGGACTCAGCAGGCGGCCCCGGGCGGCAGCAGCGGGCCGCACTCCCACTGCTGGAAGATCAGCCGCGTCTCGACCCGGGCCACCTCCCGCCGGGAGGTGAACTCGTCCAGCACCAGCCGCTGGAGGTCCGCCATGTCCGCCACCGCGACATGGACCAGGTAGTCGTCCGGACCGGTGAGGTGGAAGACCGTGCGGGACTCGGGCAGCGCCCGGATGCGGTCCACGAACGGCCCGACCAGCTCCCGCCGGTGCGGACGCACCTGCACCGACAGCAGTGCCTGGAGCCCGCGCCCCAGCCTCGCCGGGTCCAGCTCCAGCCGGTGGCCGAGGATCACCCCGGCCCGCCGCAGCCGCGCCACCCGGTCCAGACAGGTCGACGGGGCGACCCCGACCCGGGCGGCGAGATCCCGGTAGGTGGTCCGGGCGTCGTTCTGCAGCAGCCGCAGCAGATGCAGGTCCACCGGGTCCAGTACGACGGATTCGGCCATCCGCCGAACGTAGCACGGCCCAGGGGCCCGACAGCCCGTTCGGTGTTCACCCTTCGGGCCATGGACTCTGCGAGCATGCCCACGTCACCATCCGACGACGTACGCGCCCCCGCTCCCGGGAGCAGGGCGCTGGCCACCGAGGCGGTGCACGCCGGCCGCGACGACCTCGCGCGCCAGGGGCTGCACGCCCCGCCCATCGACCTGTCCACCACCTACCCCTCCCACGACAGCCGCGGCGAGGCCGCCCGCATCGACGCCTTCGCCGCAACCGGCGCCGACCCGGACGGCCCGCCCGTCTACGGACGCCTGGGCAACCCCACGGTCGCCCGCTTCGAGACCGCGCTCGCCCGGCTGGAGGGCACCGAGGCCTCGGTCGCCTTCGCCAGCGGCATGGCCGCGCTCAGCGCCGTCCTGCTGGTCCGCGCCTCGATGGGACTGCGGCACGTCGTCGCCGTGCGCCCGCTGTACGGATGCAGCGACCACCTGCTCACCGCCGGGCTGCTCGGCTCCGAGGTCACCTGGACGGACCCGGCGGGCATCGAGGAGGCGCTGCGCCCGGACACCGGGCTGGTGATCGTCGAGTCCCCGGCCAACCCCACGCTGGCCGAGGTGGACCTGAAGGCCGTCGCCCACGCCTGCGGCTCGGTGCCGCTGCTCGTGGACAACACCTTCGCCACCCCCGTGCTCCAGCGGCCCGCCGGGGACGGTGCCCGGCTGGTCCTGCACAGCGCCACCAAGTACCTCGGCGGCCACGGCGACGTGCTCGCCGGGGTCGTGGCCTGCGACGAGGAGTTCGCCGGGCGGCTGCGGCTGGTCCGCTTCGCCACCGGCGGCGTCCTGCACCCGCTGGCGGGATACCTGCTGCTGCGCGGCCTGTCCACGCTGCCGGTACGGGTCCGGGCCGCCTCCGCCAACGCCGCCGAACTCGTCCGGCGGCTCACCGGCGACCCGCGCGTCACCCGCGTGCACTACCCGCGCGTCGGCGGCGCCATGGTCTCCTTCGAGGTGCGCGGCGACCCGCACGAGGTCATCGCCCGGGTCCGGCTGATCACCCCGGCCGTGAGCCTCGGCAGCGTCGACACCCTCATCCAGCACCCGGCGTCCATCAGCCACCGCATCGTGGACGCCGACGACCGCCGGGGGGCCGGGGTGAGCGACCGGCTGCTGCGGATGTCGGTCGGGCTGGAGGACGTCGACGACCTGTGGGCCGATCTCGACCGCGCCCTGGGTGACGGGCCGGGCGCCGGGACGACGTCGGGCGCGGCGGCCGGGCGCGACGCCGGGGCGCCCGGGGCGGTGGCGAGCGGAGCCCCGGGCGGCAGGGGCTGACGGAGGCGGGCGGGCCGGTCCCCGGACGGGACCCGGCCCGGCGGCGGGGACAGCGGCCCCGCCGCCCCTGTGCCCATGTGGAGGCCGTCACCACGCGACCGGCTGCCGGTGACGCGGCGGGTCGCGGGGCCGGTGGCCGGCGGCTGGTGGTGAGTGGCTGTGGGGGTGCTTGCCGACGGTCCGGCGGACGGGCCGCCGAGCGCCGGGGATGCCGTGGGTTCCCCGGGCGGACGGTCCGGGGGGCGGCGGCCGGGGCTCCGACGGCACGGCCGCCGCCATGGATCGGTCAGGGCAGCGTCCAGGCGCTGTCGGCCCGTTCCTCCGCCCTCACCGCCGGTGCGCCGTCCAGACGGGCGGTGATCACCAGGGTTCCCTCCTCCAACTGGTAGTCCAGGGGGAGGCCCAGCCCGCGCATCGCCGCGACCATGCCGGTGTTGGTCGCCCGCGTCACCGCGTACACCGCGCCGCAGCCCGACTCGACGGCCAACGCCACCAGCCGGCGCAGCAGTTCGCCCCCGACGCCCCGCCGCTGCCAGTCGTCCTCGACGAGCAGGGCGATCTCCGTCTCGTCGCCGTCCCACAGCAGGTGGCCGAGGGCGACGATCCGTCCGGAGGCGGTCTGCGCGGCCAGGGCGCGGCCGTGGCGCGGGCCCAGCAGATGATCCAGGTACCGGTCGGCGTCCCCGGCCGGACCGTGGTAGCGGCCGCGCAGCGTCTCCGGCGAGCACCGCTCGTGCAGCGCCCGGGCCGCCCGCAGATCGCGGCTGTCGGCGTGCCGGACGGTGACGCCGCCGTCCTCGGGCTGCGCCGGCACCTCCCGGCCGTGTCCGCCGCGCGGGCCGGGCCGGGCGCCCAGCCCGACCAGCGCCCTCGCCCGCGCGAACTCGGTCGGCGTGAACGGGGGACGGGGCCGTTCGACGCTGATCACCCCGCCCCCGGGCGCCCGCAACCGCATCAGTGTGTCCTCCAAGGTCCCCTCCTCCGGAATGCCGCCGTCCTGCCCGGCCCCGGGCTCCGACCGGACGGTGCAGCGGCCGAGCAACTGCCTCAGGGCGACGGGGAGTTCCGCCCCGTCCAGGGCGGTGCGCGCCGCCAGGCCCAGGACCCGGGTCGGGGCGTCCACCAGATCGTGGGTGTCAGCGCGCTCCGTCCAGGTGTCCCGACCGCCGGCCGCCGTGACCGCCGTGGTCAGCTCGGCGCCCGAGAGCGCGGCCGGGGCTCGGAGCAGGAACTCGTCGACGGTGCCCTCGGCCAGCGGGTGCGTCTGGAGGCCGAGGATGTCGACCTCCCGCTCGGCCAGTACGGCGCACAGGGCGGCGAGGGACCCCGGGGCGTCCTCGACCGTCGTCCGCACCCGCCACAGCACCCGGTCACCGGGCGGTACGGGCGCGGAGGGCGTGAACTCCTCGTGGGGGGCCGGGGCGCCGGGGGCGGAGGTGTCCCGTACGGCGTGCGTCGCGTGGGGCGCGGAGGTGCGTGCGGGGGAGGGGGCGTGCGGGGGCGTCACGGAGGACGCGGGCGGGAACGTGTGTGCGGCCGGGGCGGGGCGCCCGGACGTGCCCGGGCCCGGTTCCCGCCCTCGGCCCCGGCCGGTGACCAGGCCGGGCGCAGACTCCGGCGCGATGCCCGGGGCCGTGCGGGGAAGCCCGGCCCCATGGGTTCCGGCGGTGCCCCCGGGGGTGCTTCTCCGGACGGCTCCGGGGGCGCCCTCCGCGGCGCGCGCCGCCGGGGTGCCGCCCGCCGCCGTGCCGGGCGGTACGCCCCGGTGGCCGGCGGCCGGTGGGCGGAGTTCCGGCTCGCTCACTGGGGGCGCGTTCCCGGAGCGGCGTGTCCGCCGTGTGCGCAGACCCGCCGTGGCGACCAGGGCGATCACGGAGGCGGCGAGCATGGCGGGCACCCCGGGGCCGTGCTCGAACAACTGGGCCACGGCGTTCGTCACGTCGGACATGTCTCGACTCATGCACCTACTGTGCGGGAGGCGTGTTGCGCGATCACTAAGCCTCTGTGACCGATGGGTAAAAACCGGCCGACCCAGCGCGCACCGGAGGATGACGCCGGTGCGCGGCACTTCCCCCAGCGTACGCGAGCCCTACTGGCCGACCCGGCCCGGCCGCAGGACCCGGGAGAACAGGACGGTGCCGTCCTGCTCGCGCAGCCGCACCGTCAACTCCCCGCTGTCACCGTCGATCCGCACCTCGCCGAAGAACTGGTAGCCCTCCGAGGGCGGGACGTTGGCCGCGGCGGGCGCCTTGACGAACACCCGCTCCGGCCCGAAAGTGCCGTCCAGGGCGCTCGCCGGGAACGCGCCCGCGTTGAGCGGCCCGGAGACGAACTCCCAGAAAGGCTCGAAGTCGGTGAAGGCCGCGCGAGACGGCTGATAATGCTGCGCCGAGGTGTGGTGCACGTCCGTCGTCAGCCACACCGTGCCCGTGATCCGCCGGTGCTTGATGAACCGCAGCAGCTCCGCGATCTGCAGCTCCCGCCCCAGGGGCGCCCCCGGATCGCCCTGGGCGACCGCCTCCACGTGCGCCCCGCCCTCGGTGGCGTCGGGCACCACCAGACCGAGCGGCAGGTCCGCCGCGATCACCTTCCACACGGCCCGCGACCGTGCCAACTCGGCCTTCAGCCACCGCAACTGCTCGCGTCCCAGGATGCCCTGCGGATCGGTCCGCTGGTCCCCCGGAGAGTTGGCGTTGCGGTAGGTGCGCATGTCCAGCACGAAGACGTCCAGCAACGGCCCCTGGCGCAGCACCCGGTACATCCGCCCCTGCCGCGCGCCGGAGCGGAGCGCCGGCAGCGGGAAGTACTCCCCGAACGCCCGCCGGGCCCGGGCCGCCAGCAGGTCCACGCTCCTGACCGTGTACCGGTCGTCCGTGTCCGCGATCCGCTGGCCCGGGTACCAGTTGTTCCGCACCTCGTGGTCGTCCCACTGGACGATCGACGGCACCTGGGCGTTGAAGGCCCTCAGATGCGTGTCCAGCAGGTTGTAGCGGAAGGCGCCCCGGTACTCGGCCAGGGTCTCGGCGACCTTGGACTTCTCCTCGGTGGTGATGTTCCGCCAGACACCGCCGCCGGGCAGCGCCTGTGTCGCCGCGAGCGGGCCGTCGGCGTACACGGTGTCGCCGCTGAACAGGAAGAAGTCCGGGTCCAGCGCGCGCATCGACGCGAAGATGCGGTATCCGCCGTGGTCCGGGCTGATGCCCCAGCCCTGCCCGGCCAGGTCGCCGGACCACACGAACCGCACCCCGTCGCGCCGCCGGGCCGGCGCCGTGCGGAAGGTGCCGGTGACCGGCTCGCCGGTACGGCGCGGGTCGTCCGGGTCGGCCAGCACCACGCGGTAGTGGATCTGCTCGCCGGGCGGCAGCCCGTGCAGCGGGGTGGTGCCGGTGAGGTCCGTGCCGGGGCCGAGCAGCGGACCGTACCAGCGGCGCGGGTGGCGGAACGACTCGGTCGCGGACGTCTCCACGATCATGCGGGCGGGGCGGTCGGAGCGCACCCACACCAGCCCGGAGTGCGCCGTCACATCACCGGCCTGCACGCCCCAGGCGGCGACGGGCCGCCCGGATCGGGCGAACGCCGGTGCCGCGCCGAGCGCACCGGGCACGGCCAGGGCCGCCGAGGCGGCCAGTGAGCCGCGCAGCACACTGCGGCGGGCGGGGAGCGGACGTGAGGACATGGGCGCGCCTCCGGGGGAAGGGTTCGGGCCGGCCCGCCCAGACCTACGGGGGCGCCACGACGCGCACGCGAACCCCCGGTGAACGGGGGGAGGACGCGGTAGGGACGTGATGCGGTCCGGCACCAGCCGCGTGTGGGGATCGCCCGCCCGGCGCCGTCGGGTGCCGTGCCCGGCGTCAGGACGGGGCGCCCGCCCTGACGGTGACCGGCACCTTCCCCGGCGGGGAACGAGGGTGAGCCGGTCCGGAGGGCAACGGACCACATGGACGCGGCTGTGGGGAGGCGCGAGTGCTGCCGCCTGCCTCCCCAGGGAGCGGAACGAACCGTTGCGGCGGTGCGCGGCGTGGTGGTGTGCCGGGAGCGGCGACCGGTGCGTGCGCGGTGGTGGCGTCGGGTCGCCGGTGCCGGCGGGGGCCAGGGCCGGGAGGGGGGAGAGCGCCGGGTCGGCCCCGGGCGGGCCGCGTCGCGGCCTCGTCAGGCGTCCCCGCCGCGCACGGCCCGCGCCATCTCCCGTACGCCGGAGCGGATGAGCGCCGGGGACCGGTGCGCGTACCCCAGCACCAGCCGCGTCCGTCCGTCGGAGCCGCCCGGGTCGTTCGGGCCGCCGGGGGCCGGCGCTCCGGCCGAGTCGGGGTGGGCGTACGACGACAGAGGGCGGACCGCGATCCCGGCGGCGGCCACCCGCGTCAGGAACCGCTCCTCGGGTCCCCAGCGCTCCGGAAACGTCGCGATGGCGTGCAGCCCCGCGGCGATCCCGGAGACCTCCGTGCCGGGGAAGTGCTCCTCCAGCGCCCCGGCCAGCGCGTCGCGCCGCTCCCGGTAGGCGCGCTGACAGCGGCGCAACTGCCGGTCGTAGTCCCCGCGTTCCACGAACCGCGCGAACACCGCCTGGTCCAGCGAGGGATGACCGAGGTCCGTGGTCCGCTTGCGTTCCACGACGGCCTCCGCCAGCGACTCCGGAACCAGCAGCCAGCCGAGACGCAGGCCGGGTGCCAGGGACTTGCTGACCGAACCGGTGTAGGCGACGTGCTCCGGGTCGAGCCCCTGGAGGGCGCCCACCGGGGAACGGTCGTACCGGAAGTCGCCGTCGTAGTCGTCCTCCAGTACGACGCCGTCCACCGACCGGGCCCAGCCGAGGAGTTGGGCCCGTCGCCGGGCGGAGTAGGCGATGCCGGTGGGAAACTGGTGGGCGGGTGTCGTCACCACGGCCCGTACCCCCGAGTCCCGCAGCGGGCCGAGCGCGAGCCCCTCCGCGTCCAGCGGCAGCGGCACGGCGCGCACCCCCGCCGCCGCGTAGAGCGAGACGTGCTGCGGGCTGCCGGGGTCCTCCACCCCCACGACGGTCGTCCCGCGCCCGTACAGCACGCTGCCCAGCAGGGCCGACGCCTGGGCCACCCCGGACACCACCACGACGCGTTCCGGGTCCGTCACCACGCCCCGGCGTCGCGAGAGGAGCCCGGCCAGGGCGGCGCGCAGCCGGGGCAGCCCCCGGGGATCGGGATAGCCGAGGTCGTCGTGCGGCAGCTCCGCGAGCACGTCGCGCTGCGCCGCGGCCCACGCCGAGCGGGGGAACAGCGACAGGTCCGGGGTCCCCGGCACGAAGTCGGCCGCGGTGCCCGGGGTCCGCGGGGCGAGGTCGCGCACCGGCGGCGGGGCGGCGGCGCGCACCGCGTCGCCCACCCAGGTGCCGGCGCCCCGCCCGCTGCGCAGATACCCCTCGGCGGTCAACTGCTCGTACGCCTCCGTCACCAGCCCGCGCGAGACGCCCAGGTCGGCGGCGAGGTCCCGGCTGGACGGCAGCCGGGTGCCGGACGCCAGCCGGCCCGCGCGCACCGCCTCCCGCAGCGCCTCCCTGAGCGCGCGGCCCCGCGAGCGCGCGGGCGCCAGGGCGGCCGGCAGCAGCAGTTCCCAGGCGGGGGCGGGGCCGGGGGGAGGCGCGGCAGCCGTCGGTGCCGGGGGCGTCATCGGTGCCGGGGACGCCGGGGACGCCGGGGGTTCCGGGGGCGTCAGGGGTGCCGGGGGCTCCTCGGGAGCCCGGGGCTCGCTGGGCTCCGGCATCGTTCGCGAGGTCCCCCGAAGGTCGGAGCGGCACGATTCCACCGCACCACCCTAGTGATCTGAGTCAGAGATTCTTCGTCAGATCGCGGCCATCAGCCGGATGCCGTGAGGCCGGCAGGTTCGGCCCGGCCTGCTGACATTCGGCCTCCGGCACGCCGGGCAGCTCGCGAGAACTACCCGAATATCTCTGACTCAGGTCACTAGGGACCCTGAGCCGAGCCACGGCCCCACGGCCGGCTGGTGGAAGCCTGCCGGGCGCGGCGGGGCCGTCGTCCGGCGGGTCGGCCGCCCTCGGTCCCTGCCGCGTGCCGGGAAGGCGCCGGGTCTTGGGCCGTCCCCTGGGACCGCGTGGATCACCCCCGGTCCGTCCCCTCGCGCGGGACCGCTCCGCGGCAGGACCCCGACGTTCTCGTCCCGGACACCCCCTACGGGGATCCGGCCGGACGGAGCGCGCCGTCCGCCGGGGTCGCGGCGTTCTGTGCCCGGCTACCGTCCAGGATGACGCGGGAGACCAGCGCCGGGTCGTCGCTCATCGGGACATGGCCGCAGCCGGGCAGCCGCACCAGCCGGGCGCGCGGCATGATCCGCTTGGCGCGCACCCCCTGCCGGGGCGGCAGCACCCGGTCCCGGGCACCCCACGCCACCGTGACCGGCACGTCCCGCAGGTCGTCGGTGAACAGCGTGTGCCGACCCGCCCGCAGCGTCTCGAAGAACCCCTCGGTGTGGGCCAGCGCCAGCGTGTCCGCCACCACCGCGTCGGCGGAACGGCGGCCCGGCCGGGCGTGGACGGTGGCGGTGAGGACCACCCGCCCGGCCGCCGTCCGGGACAGTTTCTCGACCAGGGGGAGCGGCACCCGCTCGGCGATCCTCCGCATCCCGGTCAGGAGGCCCGCTGCGTAGCGCCACTCGGCGGGTGTCCAGAATCCGCCCGGGGACAGGGCCGTGACGGACCGGGCGGCACCGTCCCGGCCGAGCGTCAGGGCCAGCAGCCCGCCCAGTGAATTGCCGGCCACATGGGGGCGGTCCAGTTCCAGCGCGTCGCAGAACGCCCGGAGCACGGCGACCGTCGTCGGCAGGTCGTACGCCAGTCCCTGCGGCAGGGCGGGCGACCCGCCGCATCCCGGCAGGTCAACCGCGATCACCTCGCGCTCGGTGGCGAGGATGCCGGCCACCGGGTCCCACGCCTGGCGGTGGTGGCCTATGCCGTGCAGCAGGAGCAGCGGCTCACCGGCGCCACGGCGGGTGTACGCCAGTGCGACGTCGCGCGGGCCGTGTCGGGTCGGAACCACGAACGAAACAGTGGTGGAATAGGGCATGGCGCTCCTTGCCGGTACGCGCTGACGCTGACGACTGCTGTGCGGAACAGGGTGTCAGCAGGGGCTACCGATCGGTAGCCCTCATGTCCCGCGTCACCGGTTCCGGGGGCCCGTCCGAGGTGGTGACACCCGGGCGGCCTCGTGCGAACAGCCCGTGAACGCTTCATCGCATGGCGCCGATATGGAGCCGAACCGGTCCAGGATTGGTCTTGACCAAGGGTGTGGTGCGCTTTATCGTCGCAGATAAGTGCAACAACCTTTAATAAAGAAGGGCGCCAAATGGGCGCCGAAGCAGGGCGATTGCGGAGGACAGGGTGGGGACCACGCAGTTGGAAGCGGTCGCGGAGCCGAAGTACTGGCATCTGCGAACCGTGCTGACAGAGGCATTGGAGTCGGAGTTCTCGGTGGGCGAGATCCTGCCCAACGAACGCGATCTCGCCGCACGCTACGGTGTCGCTCGCGCCACCCTCCGCCAGGCTCTGGAGCAGCTCGAACTCGAGGGCAGACTCCAGCGCCGCCGCGGTGTCGGCACGACCGTCGCCCCGCCGCGCGTGGGCGTGGCGGTCGGCAGCGAGCAGCACGCCTGGCCGGGCATGCCCGGTGACGGCTGGGAACCGGCGGACTCCGAACGCGCGGTGCCGCCCGCCCACGTCGCCGCCGCGCTGGACATCGACGGGAGCGCGCCCGTCCACACCGTCCGCCGCTTCCGGGTCTCGCACGGCCAGCCCGTCGCCGTGGAGGTGCTCTACATCCCGTCGCCGTCCGTCTCGGAGCTCTCGGCCATCGACGCGCCGTCCGGACCGGTCCGTGCCCGGGCCGTCCTGCGCGAACTGCACCGCCTGGCCCTGGAACGCCAGGAGAACGCGGTCGAGTTGGGCTCCGCAGGCGCCGACGACGCGAAGGCCCTGGACCGGCTGCCGGGTGCACCCGTCCTCATGGTCACCACCCGGTACCTGGCCGACGGCCGCACCGCGGCACTCTCCGTCGCCACCTACCGCGCCGACACCTGCCGGCTGACCTTCGGGGAATCGGGCGGCCTGGAGATCCACCACGGCCCGGAGGCCCGCGCGTCCTGAGCTCGCGCGGACCGACACCCGCCCGGATCGGCCCCTCGGGGAATCGCACGGCCCGGAGAACACCACGGCCCACGTCCACGCGTCCTGAGCTCGCGCGGACCGCACGGCCCGGTAGCCCTCCGGCCCCCTCGAATCACCCGGCCCCCGGCCCCGGAACCCCGGGCCGGGGAACCCGACCGGTCCGGTGACCAGCCCCGGCCCGTACGGATGTCGCACTCCGGCGAGGCGTACTCCCGGCCCCTGTGCGGGGGCACCCCCCTTCCAAGGGGTGTCCCCGCACAGGTGTGCCCGCCCGTCCCCGGACCTGCTCCGCCTTCCTCCACCGCTCGGCGCGTCCCGTGCCGTGCCCGTCGTCCCGTGGCCCACGATCGGGGCCGTTCTGCGTCGGCCGCTCCTTCCGTACCGGGCCGCGCCCGCCGGGGGAGGGGCGGGAGAATCCCGGGAGGCGGGAGAAGCCCGGGGAGGGGCGGGAGAAGTCTGGGGAATGGGCGGGTGGGACGACCCCGTGCCGCCGTCCGCTCCGGGCACCCTGTTCGCTTCCGACGACCCCACAGGCGTGTCGGGGGCGCCGTACGCCGACCTCCTCCCAGGGTGGGCCGCTCCGGCCCGGCGAGAGGGCGGGGGCGAACGGCGACGTGCCGTCGGTTCGCCCCCCGGCTCCCCTCGGTGGCCCCGCACAGGCCCGGCAAGGGCCCCTACGCCGTTCCGTCCGCACCGTTGGGTGTTCCGGGACCCGGGATCCCCCACGGCGGCTCCGTGGCCCTTCTGCGCGATTCCCGGACGGGCCCCGGTCCGGCCCGGGACCACGCCTGTGCCGCGCGTTCCGCCTCATCCCGGCGGGGGGTGCCGCGGGGCAACTACCCTCCGCGCCGACGGCCTCTCGGCCTGAGGCGGCTTACCGGGCCAGGGCGTTCGCTCTCGGTTCCTGAACCGCCCCGGAGCTTGCACCGGTCCCGCACCGGTCCCGCACCGGTTCAGCTTTGCTTCTGGGCGACGGTGCGCCCGGCCGGCAACCAGCCGAGCGTCCGCTCCCGGAACGAGCCCACTCAGGCTGTGAGGCTCGGTTTCCGTGTGGCGAGCCCGGGAGAGGCCGGCGGAGCGGCCGTGACGGTCCCGGTGCGGTGGTCATGGCCCTGGCCCTGGCCAGTTTCCGCCTCGTCCCGTACAGAATCCCTCCGCGTGCCCATGCCGGGCCTGCAGCGGTCCTGCTGGCACTCCCCGAAGCGGGTCCTCGCAAGGCTGGGGGCCAGACCGCGCACCAGCTCCTCCACAGGTGGGCCGGCCCCGTCATGGACCGGCGGACCCTCGACACCCACCCGCCCCGTCCCGACGGGACATGGCTCCGCCTCAGCAGCGGTCCCGCCGTGGTCCCGTCACGGCTCGGCGCGGATGTCGTGTCCCCGGTGACATGAGCGGTGAGTGGTGAGCGGCGTGCACCGGGCCACCGGCCCGGCAGCGGTGCCGGGCTTGGCAGCGTGTCCGTCCGGCACCTCTCCCTCGGTCCGTCCTCCGTCGCTCAGCGCCGGGCCGTCGCTCCTCCCACCGCGAACAACTGCTCCTCGACATGGTCCAGGGCCAGCCGCAGCGCCCCGGTCGCCACGGCCGCCTCCCCGAGCATCGACAGGGTGACCCGTGGCGGTCGCAGGCAGAATCGCGCCAGCTCCTCCCGCAGCGGCCCCAGCACCCCGTCCAGACCCGCCGCCCAGCCGCCCACGACGACCAGCTCGGGATCGAGGGCCAGCACCAGCGCCGCCACATCGTGCACCAGACGCTGCAGGAAGCGCTCCACGGCCGCCTGAGCCCTCTGGTCGCCCCCACGGGCGTCCTTGAACACCTGGGCCACCGCCTGCTCGTCCAGCGGATGCAAGGGCTCGTCCGTGGTGGACAGCAGCGTCTCCGGCGTCACCCCCCGGCCCAGCAGGTGCAGCGCCCCGATCTCACCGGCCGCCCCGCCGTACCCCCGGTGCAGCCGTCCGCCGATCAGCGCTCCGGCGCCCGGGCTCAGCCCGGCCAGCACGAACACCACGTCGTTGGACTCGGTGGCAGCGCCCTTCCAGTGCTCGGCGACCGCCGCCGCGTTGGCGTCGTTCTCCACCAGCACCGGGCACTTGAAGGAACGGCTCAGCCGCTCACCCAGGGGCAGCCCCGACCACTCGGGCAGCGCGGTACTCAACCGCACCATGCCGTCCGCCTCGACGATGCCGGGCGTCGCCGCCCCCACCGCGCGTAGCGAACCCCTCGGCACACCCGCCCGGCGCAGCAGCTCCGCGACCGCCGTGCGCAGCCGCTCCAGCCGCTCGTCGGCCGTGGCCGTCACGTCGACCTCCTTGGCCTGGGCGCCGATCACCCGCCCGTCCAGCCCGGACAGCAGCGCGGCCACCCGGTGCGGGCCGATCTCCAGACCCAGCAGATGCCCCGCCTCCGCCCGGAAGCGGAATCGCCGTGCGGGCCGTCCCTGCCTCCGGGCCGTGCCCTCGTCGGGTGCCGTCTCCACCACGAGGCCGGATTCGATCAGCCCCTCGACGACTCCCTCGACGGTCGGCCGCGACAGACCCGTCACCCGGGTGATCTCGGTGAGCGTCGCACAGTCCGTGGTCCGCAAGGCGTGCAGCACCACGGCGGAATTGATCCTTCGCAGCAACGACGGATCTCCGCCGGTCAGCCCTCCCAACGTCCGTCCTCCCAGCTCGTGCGCGTGTTGGCCGGATGGTACTCGTCCCGCACCACCCCGGCGAGTGCCGGACCGGCCGTGCTGCGGGTACCCCGCCTGGCTCATCCCGGTGAAACGAATCCCGACTCGTAGGCGGCGATGACCGCCTGGGTGCGGTCCCGGGCACCCAACTTGGCCAGAACCGAACTCACATGGGACTTCACCGTCTCCGCGCCGACCACCAGCCGGGAGGCGATCTCCGCGTTCGACAACCCGCGTGCCATCAGCCGCAGAACCTCACCCTCCCGCTCCGTCAGACGTGCCCGCTCCAACCGGGCACGGGCCGCCCGATTGCCCCCTCCTTCGCCGTACTCCGCGGCCAGTCGCCGCACCGAGGCGGGAAACAGCAGCGACTCGCCCTCCGCGACCAGCCGCACCGCGTGCACGATCTCGGTGGGCCGGGCACGCTTCAGCAGAAACCCGTCGGCCCCCGCGCGCAGCGCCTCGTACACATACTCGTCGTTCTCGAAGGTCGTCACCACAAGAATTTTCGGCGGCTCGGGAACCGTCCGCAGCAGCGCGCGGGTCGCCTCGATCCCGTCCATCAGGGGCATGCGCACATCCATGGCCACCACATCGGGCCGCTTCTGCCGCACCAGCGGAATGACCGCCGCTCCGTCCGCCGCCTCTCCGACGACCTCCATGTCCGGCTGTGCCTCCAGCACCGCTCGCAGACCAGCGCGGACGAGGGGCTCGTCGTCGACGAGAAGTACGGTGACCGGCATCCGGCCAGCGTAGATCAGCCGAGCGGCAGCTCCACACGGACTTGCCATTCCCCGTCCTCGTCAGGTCCCGCCAGCGCCTCTCCTCCCAGCATCGCGGCCCGCTCGCGTATGCCCCGCAGCCCGCTGCCGCCCCGTCCCGAGCCCGGCCGGCCCGCCGGCAGCGGATTGCGCACCTCCAGACGGACCCGGTCGTGGTCCGCCCGCACCCGGACCCGCACGGGTACCGGACCCGCGTGCCGCAGCACATTGGTCAGCGCCTCCTGGAGGATGCGGTACCCCTCGCGGGAGACCGGCCCCGGGACCCTCTCCAGAACGCCCGTCACCTCGGCGTCGACCGAGGCCCCCGAGGAGCGGGCCGACTGGAGGAGACGGTCCGCGTCCGCGAGCGTCGGTCTCCCGGTCGGCGGCCGCTCCACCTCCCTCAGCACGGCGAGGACCCGCTCCAGATCCTCCAGCGCCGCCCGGCCCGTCTCCTCGATGGCGACCAGAGCCCGCTCGGTGAACTCCCGGCTGTTCGCCGCGCGGGCCGCCCCGGCCTGCACCACGGCGACGGTCAGCGCGTGGCCGATGGAATCGTGCAGTTCGCGCGCGATGCGATTGCGTTCGAGGAGTTGCTCGGTGCGTGCCTCCAGGGCGGTGAGCCGCTCGACCGGGGAAGGGCCGAGGAGCCGGAGGGCCAGTTCGGTGATCAGCCGGCCCGAACCGACGACCGCCGCGCCGAGCGCCACCAGCGGCAGCGGAGAGAGCAGCGCGTACCACCCGTGATGGCCCGGGACGGGGACGAGGGAGCCCTCGGCCTGCCCTCCGCCCCGTGCCGCGGTCAGCAGATCGACCGTGAGCATGGGCAACTGGACGGTGAGCAGCGCGACGAAGAAGCCCAGGAACAGCCGGACTTCCAGCCAGACGACGGTCCGCCCCCGATCGCCCCAGGTGAGGGACGGCATGGCCACTATCCTTCCGCCGGCGCCGTCGGGCCGGTGCCCGGTCAGCAGCAGTCGTGCCTGCATTCCCTCGACCATCCGCGCGGCCGGGACGAGCCCCGCCAGCGCCAGCACCGCCACGGAGGCCAGCGCCCAGCCGTCGGACACGTACATCCACATGGCGGGCCACACGACGGCCAGGAACAGATGCAGCCATCGTGTGTACGTCACCGCCCGGCGAAACGGGCGCAGCAAGTCGGACATGGCCACATCGTTCCAGCCGCCGCCGGGGCCGGTCCTCCCCCGCCGGGGGGAGACGAACCCCTCCGGCGGGGGAGGACCCGGTCGGCCCGGGACGTCCACGCTGGAGCCATGAAAGACATCGATGTGCGGCACCTCAGCAAGGACTACGGCGGCCGGCGAGCCGTCGACGACCTCACCTTCACCGTGCGGCCCGGCCGTGTCACCGGATTCCTCGGACCCAACGGCGCGGGGAAGTCCACCACGATGCGGCTGGTGCTGGGCCTCGACCGCCCCACCTCCGGCAGCGCCACCGTCGGAGGCCGCCCCTACACCGCGCTCCGCGAGCCCCTGCGGCATGTGGGCGCCCTGCTGGACGCGGGCGCCGCGCACGGTTCCCGCACGGGACGGGACCATCTGCGTGTCCTGGCGGCAAGCAACCGCCTTTCCGTACGCCGGGTGGACGAGGTCATGGAGGAGACCGGGATCGCCCCGGTGGCCGGCCGCCGGATACGGACGTACTCGCTGGGCATGCGCCAGCGGCTGGGCATGGCCGCCGCCCTGCTCGGGGATCCGGAAGTGGTGATGCTGGACGAGCCCTCCAACGGACTCGATCCCGAGGGCATCGTCTGGATCCGGGAGCTGCTGCGTCGGCTCGCCGCCGAGGGCCGCACGGTCCTGGTCTCCAGCCACCTCATGAACGAGACCGCGTCGTTCGCCGACCATCTGGTGATCCTCGGCCGGGGCAGCCTGCTGGCCGACATACCGTTGCGGGACTTCATCGACTCACGGGTGCGCCCCAGCGTCCGTGTCCGCACCTCCGACGCACCGGCCCTGAAGGACGTCCTCGCCCGCCATGGCCACGATGCCGTGGAACACCCAGACGGGTACTGGACCGTGCCCGACGCCCGAGCGGCCGACATCGGCCCGGCCGTGTCGGCCGCTCGGGTGCCGATCCTCGAACTGATTTCGGACGGCGGGACCTTGGAACAGGCGTATCTCGACCTGACGGCCGCCGAAGCAGAGTTCACCGCACATCCACGGAAGGCCTGACCATGGAATTCACGCCTGTCCTCCGCTCCGAGGGGCTCAAGCTCCTCACCCTGCGCTCCCTGAGAGGGAACCTGCTGGCCCTGTTCGTCGTCACCGTCGCCTTCTCCGCCCTGGCCGCCTCCTCGGACACCTCCGCACCGGACTTCGATCCGCTGTTCACCGCTCTGTCCGGAGTCCTGCCCGGCCAGATGGCGGCCATGGCCTTCGGGACCGTGGCGGTGTCCTCCGAGTACCAAGGCAACGGCATACGGACCTCTCTGGCCGCCGTTCCCCGTCGTGGCCGGTGGCTCGCGGCGAAGCTGCTGGTCGTCGCCGCGCCGGTCTTGGTGGTGGGGCTGCTCACGGCGCTCGCCGCCCTGCTCGTGGCCCGGTCCGTCCTCGGCCCGGCGGCGTCGACGCTCACGGCGGGGGAGCAGATGCGCGGAGTCGCGGGCTGCGGTGTCTACTTCACCCTGATGGCCCTGCTCGCGGCCGGACTCACGGTGCTGTTCCGCAGCGGTGTGGCCACGCTGTCCGTTCTGATCCCCTTCATCCTCATCGTCTCCTTCGTGGTCGGGGACGTGGCCGGCGGTGTCGTCGGATACCTGCCCGACCGGGCGGGACAGGGCGTCACCCACCAGACGCCCGTGGGCACTCCGGGTCCCTGGACGGGCCTCGCCGTGACGGCGTCGTGGGCCGCAGCGGCACTGGCCGCCGGGGCCTGGAGGCTGCACCGGCGGGATGCGTGAGGGGGTGGGAGAGGAGCGGGGCACTGATGATCCGCCACTTGTCAGTGCCGGGCGGTTTACTGGAGGACATGGACATCGCGCGGCACCTCGCCCTCATCGACGAGTTGTGCTTCCGCCCCTTCCCGGCGGAACACGGCCCGGGGGTCGGGGGCGAGGGGGAGCGCGTGCCCGGCGGGTTCGTCGTCGTGCTGGCGAGCAGCCAGGGCCTGCGTACGCGGGATCCGGCGGAGCGCGCACCGACGGTGGGGGAGTACGAGACGTACACGGAAGCCCTGCGGGAGCGCCTGGCCGAGCGATGGGGGGAGACGGACCCGTGGAACCTGCAGACGGTCCTGCTGCGGACCGAGCGGGAGGAGATCCCGGAGCCCTGGGCCGGTCTCTGCGCCCACGCCCGCATGGCCCATCTGTGGGCGGCGGAGGGCACCGGCCGCTGGGTCGCGCTGGCCGTGGCCGACCGGGATCCGGCGGACGAGGTGCGGCTGCTGGCCGTGGTCACGGAGATCGACCCGCCCTGACCCGGCCGGTCGGGGAGACAGGAGAGCCGGGCGGCCGGGCGGTGGGCGAGTGGACCGGAGGGTCAGGACGCGGTCTCTGCCGCGACGCGCAGCCCGGAGTACTCCTCCGCCATCGTCTCGGCCGTCCAGTGGGCGTTCAGACCGCTGGGGTTGGGCAGCACCCACACCCGGGTCCCACCGATCGTCCGGGTCTGCGGGCCGATCCTGGCGTGACGGTCGTCGAAGGCCACCCGGTACGCGGTCACGCCCACCACGGCCAGCCAGCGGGGCCGCAGCCGCGTCACCCTCAGAGTCAGCGACCGGCCGCCCTCGCGATACTCCTCGGCGGTCAGTTCGTCGGCCCGTGCGCTCGCCCGCGCCACGACGTTGGTGATGCCGAGCCCGTACGACAGCAGTTCGCCCTGCTCGGAGGGTTGGAGCAGCCGGGGAGTGAATCCGGACCGGTGGAGGACCGGCCAGAAGCGGTTGCCGGGGCGGGCGAAGTGGTGGCCTGTCGCGGCGGTCATCAGCCCGGGGTTGATGCCGCAGAAGAGCACATGGAGGCCGTCCGCGACGACGTCCGGCACGAGACGGTCGCGGGCGGCCTCCAGTTCGGCGCGGGTGAACCGGGTCAGAGGATCGCCCCGGGGGTGTATCCGGCGGCTTCGGGGCGCTGCTTGACGATCTCCTCGATCCGTCGGACGACGGTGTCGACCTGGGCGGCGGCGGCGCCGGTGAACGAGAGCTTGTCGGCCATCAGGGAGTCCAGCGCGGCGCGGTCCAGGGGGAGACGCTCATCGGCGGCCAGTTTGTCCAGCAGTTCGTTGCGCTCGGCGCCCTGCTCCCGCATGGCGAGCGCGCAGGCGACGGCGTTCTCCTTGATCGCCTCGTGTGCCACCTCGCGGCCGACCCCCGCGCGCACCGCGCCCATAAGGACCTTGGTGGTGGCGAGGAAGGGCAGGTAGCGGTCCAGCTCACGGGCGACGACGGCGGGGAAGGCGCCGAACTCGTCGAGCACGGTCAGGAAGGTCTCCAGGAGGCCGTCCAGGGCGAAGAAGGCGTCCGGCAGGGCGACGCGGCGCACCACGGAGCAGGAGACGTCGCCCTCGTTCCACTGGTCGCCCGCCAGCTCGCCGGTCATCGAGGCGTAGCCGCGCAGGATCACCATGAGGCCGTTGACGCGCTCGCAGGAACGGGTGTTCATCTTGTGCGGCATCGCGGAGGAGCCGACCTGGCCGGGCTTGAAGCCCTCGGTGACCAGCTCGTGCCCGGCCATCAGCCGGATGGTCTTCGCCAGCGAGGACGGCGCCGCCGCGAGCTGCACCAGCGCGGTGACGACCTCGTAGTCCAGCGAGCGGGGGTAGACCTGGCCGACCGAGGTGAAGGCCTGGGAGAAGCCGAGGTGCGCGGCGATCCGCTGCTCCAGCTCCGCCAGCTTGCCGGCGTCGCCGCCGAGCAGGTCCAGCATGTCCTGGGCGGTGCCGACGGGGCCCTTGATACCGCGCAGCGGGTAGCGGCCGAGCAGTTCCTCCACCCGGCCGTGGGCGACGAGCAGCTCGTCGGCGGCGGTGGCGAAGCGCTTGCCGAGGGTCGTGGCCTGGGCGGCCACGTTGTGCGAGCGCCCGGCCATGACCAGCTCGGCGTACTCGCCCGCCAGCTTTCCGAGCCGCGCCAGGACGGCGACGGAGCGGTCGCGGATCAGCTCGAGGGAGAGCCGGATCTGCAGCTGCTCGACGTTCTCCGTCAGGTCGCGGGAGGTCATGCCCTTGTGGACGTGCTCGTGCCCGGCGAGGTCGTTGAACTCCTCGATGCGGGCCTTCACATCGTGCCGCGTGACCTTCTCGCGCTCCGCGATGGAGGCCAGGTCGACCTGGTCGAGGACGCGCTCGTAGTCGGCGAGGGCGGCGTCGGGCACCTCGATGCCCAGGTCCTTCTGGGCCCGCAGCACGGCGAGCCAGAGCTGGCGCTCCAGCCTCACCTTCTGCTCGGGGGACCAGAGCGTGGCGAGCTCGGTGGAGGCGTAGCGTCCGGCGAGGACGTTCGGGATGCGGGGCTTGGCGGGAGCGGAAGTCACGGGTACGGAGTTTACCCGGCGCCCCTGGCGACGCCGAACCGTCCACCCGGTCCGGAAAGCCCAGGTCGGGCGCCTTGCGGACGAGGCTCCCCTGGGCTTGCGTGATGTGTGGCGAGGACGGGTCGCTGTCCCGGCCGGGGGCCGGTGCGCGGGACTCCGCGAGGACCGGAGTCCAGGGCGTGAACGCGCGGCGGGGGAGCCCGCCCGTCGGAGCGGTGCGTCGGTGGCGACGACCGTTCGCGCGGCCGGGGCGGCGGGCGGCGGGAATCGGTTCCACCGGCGGAGCCGGCCGGGGGACAGGGCACGGTGGGCTCCGGGCTACGGGCCACCGCCGGGGGTGGAGCGCGGTCGATCCGGTTCGGTTTCGGCGTGCGGCCGGGGGCGACGTGGTGGTGCGGGCCCGTATTCGTCGCCCACCTGCCCAGAGGCGGCGGACGGTCCGGCCGCCGGGTCCGTTGGCCATTGGCAGGAGGTTGGGGCGTGTGCTTCGGGTCGGGGGGCGCGAGTGGGATCAGAGTGCCTGGTCCTCGTAGGGCAGCAGGTCCGGGCGTTTGGGCGGGAGGCCGTCGCCCGAGGAGCGGCCGGTCAGCCGTCGGCCTATCCACGGCAGCAGGTGCTGCCGGGCGAACCGGGCGTCGGAGGTGCGGCGGTCGAGCCAGCCGGGCGGCGGGGACGGGGGCATCGGGGTGTGCCATCCGTCGTCCTCCGACGGGTAGCCGAGCGTCTGCCACACGGCCTCCGCGACCCGGCGGTGCCCCTCGGCGGTCAGATGGAGCCGGTCCACGTCCCAGAGCCGGGGGTCGGCCAGGGAGGGGGCCCCGTAGAGGTCGACGACCAGGGCGCCGTGTCGCGCGGACAGCTCGTCGATGATCGTGAAGAGGGCCTCCATGCGCGGCCGGAAGCGTTCCAGCACCGGTCCCCGGCGGCCGGGGCTGCGCATCAGCACCAGGTGCCCGCAGCTCGGCGCCAGCCGCTCCACGGCCTCGGTGAGGAGGTCACGTACCCGGACCATGTCGCACTTGGGGCGCAGGGTGTCGTTCAGCCCGCCGACCAGGGTGACGACGTCGGCGCGCATCGCCGCCGCCGTGTCCACCTGCTCGTCGACGATCTGCCCGATGAGCTTGCCGCGCACCGCGAGGTTGGCGTACCGGAAGCCGGGGGCGCGGGCGGCCATCCGCGCGGCCAGGAGATCGGCCCAGCCCCGGTAGGAGCCGTCGGGCAGCAGGTCCGACATGCCCTCGGTGAAGGAGTCGCCCACGGCGACCAGGCTGGTGTGGGAGGGGTTCGTCTGCATCGCGTCAGCGATGGTAACCCGATGGCGTACCCGCTGGTAGGTCGCCCTGGTCCGGCTCCGTTACGACTCCCTCCGGCCCTGGTCGGGCCTGGGAGCGGCCGTCCCGAGGTCCGGTCCCGCGGCCCCGCGGTCCGTTCGGGGCCGGAGCGGCGCAGGTCCGTTTTCGGGCCGGTCGCCGGTTCGGTTGCGGTCCTGTTCCGGTCCGCCCCCGTTCCGTTCCGGCCTCGATCGTCGACCTTGACCACCGGTCTCGCCCCCAGGCCGGGCCAGGGGACAGGGCCGGCTGTCACCCTGTCCCCCACGGCCCGCGTCCGGAGTGAACACTCGGCCGCATTCTGTTCACGGATTCCGCCAGACAGGGGGTGCACCCCTCGGTCCCAGGGGATGTCTGTCGCCCGGGTGTGCGGCGAGAGCTTGGCATGTTCCGCCCGTCCGTACCCGGACCCGGTGCGGCCACAGGGTCGACCGGGCGACCGGGCACCCGTTCCGAATCCCGCGTGCGCCGACGGGGACCGCTCCGAAGCCGGAACCCTCGTCCCCCCTCCGGCTCGCCCGGGTCACACGGGGCGGCCGAACAGTTCGCGGAGCACGTCCTCCATGGTCACCAGCCCGGCCAGCCGGCCGTCCGCGCCCTGTACCGCAGCCAGATGGGTGCGGCTGCCCCGCATCGCCGTGAGGACGTCGTCCAGCGGGGTGTTCTCCCGGACCCGGGCGATGGGCCGCATGTCCTGCGGGCGGAAGGGCCGATCGCGCGGTGCCGCGTCCAGGGCGTCCTTCACATGCAGATAGCCGACGATCCGGCGCCCCTCGTCCACCACCGGGAACCGGGAGAACCCGGTCTCCGCCGACAGCCGCTCCAGCCGCTCCGGGGTGATGCCCACCCGTGCCTGTACCACCCGTTCCAGGGGCAGCACCACGTCGCGCACCGGGCGACGACCCAGTTCCAGGGCGTCGTACAGCCGCTCGCGGGCACGGTCGTCGATCAGCCCGGCCTCGCCCGCGTCCTTGACGATCTCGGCCAGTTCGGCGTCCGTGAAGGTGGCCGAGACCTCGCTCTTCGCCTCGACGCGCAACAGCCGGAGCAGTCCGTTGGCGAAGGAGTTCACCGTGAAGATGACCGGGCGCAGAGCCCGGGACAGGGCCACCAGTGGCGGGCCGAGCAGCAGGGCGCTGCGCACCGGTTCGGCCAGGGCGATGTTCTTCGGCACCATCTCGCCGAACAGCATGTGCAGATAGGTCGCCAGGGTCAGCGCGATCACGAACGACACCGCGTGTCCCGCGCCCGGGGACACGCCCATCGCGTGGAAGACCGGTTCCAGCAGCCGCGCGATCGCCGGTTCGGCCACGATGCCTAGGACGAGGGTGCACAGGGTGATGCCGAGCTGGGCCGCCGCCAGCAGCGCGGAGACGTGCTCCAGCCCCCACAGCACCCGTACGGCCCGCCGGTCGCCCTCCTCGGCGTACGGCTCGACCTGGCTGCGCCGCACGGAGATCAGGGCGAACTCGGCGCCCACGAAGAAGGCGTTGACCACGAGGGTCGCCAGTCCGATCAGCAGTTGTACGGCCGTCACCGTTTCCCCTCCCCGTCATGGGACGCGGCGCCGTCCGGGCCGCCGCCCCGGGAGCGGCCGGTGCGGAAGCCGCCGGACCGCCCGCCGCCGGGCCCGGTACCCCCCGACCTCCTACCAACCGATCCGGTGCCGCCGGGTCCCGAGCCGCCGGGTCCCGAGCCGCCGGGGTCCGTGCCGCCGGGGTCCGTGCCGCCGGGGTCCGTGCCGCCGGGGTCCGCGCCCCCGGGCGGCGCGTGCAGCAGCACCACGGCCGCCCGGTGGCCCGACGCGTCCTCCACCTCCAGCCGCCAACCGGCGACCTCGATGTCGTCCCCCACCTCGGGGATGCGTCCCAGCTCCGCCGCGACCAGCCCGGCGACCGTCTCGTACGGTCCCTCCGGCACCCGCAGCCCCAGACGCGCGAGCCGGTCCACCCGGGCCGAGCCGTCGGCCCGGTACAGGGCGCGGCCCCGTTCGTCCGTGCCGGCCGCGGCAAGCTCCGGGGTCTCGTGCGGATCGTGTTCGTCGCGCACCTCCCCGACGACCTCCTCGACGATGTCCTCCAGCGTGGCCACGCCCGCCGTGCCGCCGTACTCGTCGATCACCACGGCCATCGTGCGGCGCCCGGAGAGCCGGTCGAGGAGCCGGTCGACGGTGAGCGTGCCCGGGACGAGCAGCGGCTCCCGCATCAGCTCCGCGACGGGGGTGAGGGGCCGCCGCTCGGCGGGCACCGCGAGGACGTCCTTGATGTGGACCGTGCCGACCACCGAGTCCAGCCCGCCCCGGTGCACCGGGAACCGGGACAGCCCCGTCGCCCGGGTCGCGTTCGCCACGTCCTCGCAGGTCGCGTCCGCGTCCAGGGCGACCACCTGGACGCGCGGGGTCATCACGTTCTCGGCCGTCAGGTCGGCCAGGTTGAGGGTGCGGACGAAGAGTTCGGCGGTGTCCGCCTCCAGCGCGCCCTCCTTGGCGGAGTGGCGGGCGAGGGCGGCGAGTTCCCGGGGGCCGCGCGCGGACTCCAGTTCCTCGGCGGGCTCCACCCCGAACCGCCGCACCACCCGGTTGGCGGTGTTGTTCAGATGGCCGATGAAGGGCCGGAACGCCGCGCTGAACCAGCGCTGGGGGCCGCCGACCCGCCGGGCCACGGCCAGCGGGGCGGAGATCGCCCAGTTCTTCGGCACCAGCTCGCCGACGATCATCAGGAAGACGGTCGACAGGGCGGTGCCCAGGACCAGGGCCAGCGAGGAGGCGAGCGAGGGCGACGCGCCGAGGGCCTTCAGCGGCCCCGCGAGCAGCGCCGCCACCGACGGCTCCGCGAGCATGCCGACCACCAGATTGGTGACGGTGATGCCCAACTGCGCCCCGGAGAGCTGGAACGTCAGGTTCCGTACGCCTTTCAGCGCGCTGGCCGCGCCGCGTTCCCCCCGTTCGGCGGCCCGCTCCAGCTCGCCGCGCTCGACCGTGGTCAGGGAGAACTCGGCGGCGACGAATCCGCCGCACGCCAGCGAGAGCAGGATGGCCAACAGCAGCAGGAGCACCTCGGTCATCGCCTCACCTCGGCTCCATGATCGGCCGGATGGCCGGGGTCCGCTCGGTGTCGTGGGCCCGGATGCCGTCTCATGCGCCGGTGCGCACCGCCTCTCCGTCGGCCGGGGACAGTGGTCGCGCCCAGCGACGCCACCGCTCCTGCGGCGCGTACCCGGCGGCCCGCCAGGCATGCTCGGCCCGTTCGTTGCGCACCAGCACCATGGCGTCCGCGCGTCGCCCGCCGAGCCGGACGAAGCGTTCCTCCGCGGCGGCCAGCAGTGCGCTGCCGATGCCCCGGCGGCGGTGGTCGGGGTGGACCGCGAGCCGGTACAGATGGCGGCGCCAGCCGTCGAAGCCCGCGATCACCGTGCCGACCGGCGCGCCGCCACGGTCGGCCGGGGGCAGGGACCCGGGGTCGCGGATGATCAGCCGTTCCGCACCGGCGCGGTCGTCGCTGACGCTGGTGCCCGCGGCGGCCGTCTTCCAGAAGGCCAGTACGGCGTCCAGGTCATCGGGGTCGGCAGGGCGTATCCCCAGTTCGCTCATGCGGCGGTCCCACCACCCGCGCCGGACGGCCCGTCCTGATTTCCGGTATGCGGACACCGGGACAGGGGCCATCGCGCGAGCGGACCGTGCGGCCGGGTCAGGGGTCCGGGGTCCGGAAGACAGGCGGGGCCGGGCCCCGGGTGCTGAAGCCGGTGCCGGTTCCGGTGAGCTTGTGCGACGGCGGCCGCTGGACGGCCCGCGCCGGACCCCGCACCGGTCCGGGGAGGTGTCAGAACAGTCGCGAGGCGCTCTCCGCGTCCGGCTCCTCCAGGGCGAGCAGGGCCCGTTTGCGGGCCAGACCGCCCGCGTACCCGGTGAGGGAGCCGTCGGCGCCGACGACCCGGTGGCAGGGGACCAGCACGCAGAGCGGGTTGGAGCCCACCGCCCGTCCGACGCGCTGGGCGAGGAGCGGATCACCGAGCCGGCGGGCGATGCTCCCGTACGTCGTGGTTCCGCCCCGGGGAACCGCGCCGACGAGGTCCCAGACGGCGTGCTGGAAGGTGTCGCCCTCCGCGGCGAGGGGCAGCGCGAACGCCGTGCGGCGCCGGGCGAGGTACTCCCGGAGCTGGGCCGACGCCTCGGCGAGCAGGGAGTCCTCATGCTCCGCGACCGCGGGCCCGAAGGTCTCCCGGGCGGGCCGGCGGACGTGGTCCGCGAAGTACAGGCCGGTGAGGGCCGGGCCCCGGGCCACCACGGTGAGGGGGCCGAGCGCCGAGTCGGTGACGGTGTGCCGGGGGTCCGTGAGCGGGATGTCCATGGTGGTCCTGGGGATGCGGGGGAGGGGTACGGAGGTACGGGGAGAGGGGACGGAGGCAGGGGGGAGGGCGGGCTGCCCGGGGCCGCGCGGCCCCGGGCGGCCGGACGGGCGCTCAGGCCCCGGCGAGGTGCGCGGCGTTCCGGTCGAGGCGGCCGAAGTCGGCGTCGCAGGGCCAGCTGCAGAACCCGGCGCGCTCGACCTCCTCGTAGAAGGGGGTCCCGTCGTCGCCCCGGTGGGCCGCCCGGTCGTGGTGGAGGTGCACCAGGGGGTCGCGGTGGCGGTCCATCGGGCCGTACCGCTCCGCGCGCCACACGAAGTCCTGGTCCTCGCCGCCCCAGCCGCAGAACCGCTCGTCCATGCCGCCGATCCGGGTGAACAGGTCCTCGCGCAGCCATACGCAGCCGCCGGGGGGCCGGCGCAGGTGGACGCCGCGCAGCCGCTCCTGGCCCGGCTCGGGCGCCCCCTCCAGGCAGCGGGTGCGGACCGCCCGGACGCTGGCGGCGGGGTCCAGGAAGAGCAGGTCCTCGAAGGGCCAGTGGGCCTGGGTGCCGGGCCGCCGGAACCGCTCGACGGCGCGGGCGACGAAATCGCGGTCGACGAGGATGTCCCCGTCCAGGACGCACACCAGCTCGGCGGGGCGCGCCCCGTGGACCACGCCGACGTTCACCGTCCAGGACTTGTTGAACCGGCCCGGGTCGGGTGCGAACACATGGCTGTCGCAGGCGGGGGCGAACAGGTCGCGGTGGCGGGGCACGGAGTCGCTCTCCACCACGACGACGCGGTAGCGCTCGCGGGGGTGGGACTGGTCCGCCAGAGCGTTGAGGACCGCCGCCAGGTTGCGGAGCCGTCCGGTGGCCCCGTCCGGGGCGCGGAACGGGATGACCACGGCGGCGTCCACGGGGTGGGTGCCGCGGTGCGGCGCGCTCGCGAGGGAGCCGAGCAGGGCGGCCGGGTCGGGGGCCTCCCCGGCGGGCTCGGCGCGGGCCGGGTCGCCGGGCTGGACGATCAGCCGGGACAGCGACTCGGTCCGGGCGGCGGCGGCGCGCAGCCCGTCCACCGCCGGGTCCCCGCCCCCGGGGCCGCCCAGCAGTTCGGTGAGCCTGCCGGTGAGCGCCGCCGCGGCGCCGTCGTCGGCGGGGTCCCCGGTGAGCCGGTCGGCGGCGGCCCGGACCAGGGCGTCCTCCATGGCGCCGAGCGCCCGAGCGGCGGCGTGGTGGGCGTCGGCGGACCAGTCCCAGTAGTCGGGGGCGACCGCCCGCGAGACCGGGTCGTGGACCAGGACCAGGCTGCCGGTGAGCGCGGTGGCGAGCACGGCGGGGTCGGACGGGCGGGCGGCGGACATGGCGGGCTCTCCCAGCGGTGTCGGACGGATGCGGTGGTGCGGGGACCGGAGCCCCGCGCGGCCGTGGGGGACCGGGCCGGAGCGGCTGGCGGGGGAGCCGGTCCGGGCCCGGCGGGCGGGATCAGCCGCCGTCGGCCGTCCGGGCCCAGCGCACCGGGGTGAGGTCGGGCAGGACGAGGTCGGCCCGGGCGAGGTCGGCCGCGTCGTGCGTGGTGGTGAGGGCGACGCAGCGCAGACCGGCGGTCGCTGCGGCCCGCACCCCGGCCGGGGCGTCCTCGAAGGCGACGCCGTCGGCGGGGTGGACGCCGAGCGCCTCGCAGGCGGCCAGATAGCCCTGCGGGTCGGGCTTGCCCGCGCTCACGTCCTCCGCGGTGACGATGACCTGGAACAGTTCGGCGCCGCCCACGTGGCCGAGCAGCTCCACGGCGTGCTCGCGCAGCCCGGAGGTGACCACGGCCAGCGGCACGCCCCGGCCGCTGAGGTCGGCGAGCAGTTCGGCGGCGCCCGGGACGGCGAACGGGGGCGGGCTGTCGGGGCCCATCAGATAGCCGCACGCCTCCTCGAAGAGTTCGTCGACGGTGTGCCCCGGGAAGCGGTGGACGTGGTCCGCGAGGGCCTCCTGCCCGCGCCGTCCGACGAAGGTCGCCAGCAGCGCGTCGTCGCAGGGCAGCCCGTGGGTGGTGAACAGGCGCGTCCACGCGGCACGGCTGCGGTGCTCGGTGGCCACCAGCGTGCCGTCCAGGTCGAACAGCGCGGCCTTGGCCTGGAGGTGGTGGAGTTCGGGCTCGGTCATGGCGGGTCCTTCGTGGGTCGTTCGTCGGTGGAGTGCCGGGACGGCCGGTCAGTCCGCGGAGGGCGTGGTCCGGCCGGGTGGCTCCTTGGTGGTGAACACCGCGGTGGCCGGACCGGTTGCGGCACCGGTGTCCCCCGGCCCGGGGAGCCCGTCGGCGCCGGGGTCCGCCGCCGTCCCGCCGGGGTCCGCGGCCGTCCCGCCGGAGGCCGCCGTCCCGCCGGAGGCCCCCGCCCCGCCCGGTACCACCGCCTCGTCGGCGGCCGTCGCGCCGTCGTCGCCGGGAGCCGCGGCCACGGCCCGCAGCGCGGCGAGGGCGCACAGGGCGGTGATGACGGCGAGCCCGGCGCAGGTGAGCGTCCAGGCCACGGTGGGGCCGGCCCAGGAACTGCGGCCGAGCCACGGATAGGCGGCGCCGAAGAGGGCGACGCCGGTGACCCCGACGACGGTGGACAGGGTGTTGACGGTGCCGCTGAGCGTCGCCGCGTAGCGGGGCGGGACGGCGGTGGTGAGCACGTTGAGCAGCGACGTGTGGGTGAGCCCGAGGCCGAAGCCGCCGACGCAGAGCACGGCGGTGAGCGGCCAGACGGCGGTGCCCGTACCGGCGGGCACGACGGGGGCGAGGGCGTAGGCGGCGGTGAGCAGGACGCAGCCGGCGAACGGGAGGAGGCGGGCGACGGACCGCGGGGACCGGCCGAGGACGGGACCGGCGAGCCCGAAGGCCAGTACCCAGCCCAGCGGGACGAGACCGGCCTGCCAGGCGGGGAGGCCGAGCTCCCGCTGGAGGTGCAGGGAGAGCAGGTAGAGCATGGCGATGTAGGTCAGCGTGGTGCCCGCGTAGGCGGCCAGCGACCAGCGGACGGTGGGAGCGGCGAGCGGGCGCAGGTCGAGCGCCGGCCGGCCGCCGCGGGCGATGACCCGGCGCTCGGTCCGCACCAGCTGGGCGGCCAGCGGCACGGCGGCGGCCAGCAGCACCCAGATCCAGTCGGGCCGCTCCAGGCTGAGCGGGATGAGGACCGCGAGGGTGGCGGCGGCGAGCAGCACGGTGCCGGGGACGTCGTTGTCGCGCCGCCCGGCGGGGGCGTCGGCCGGGTCCGGACGGTCGCGGGGGAGCAGGGCCACGCCCATCAGCAGCACCAGGACGCCGATGGGGCCGTTGAGGAGGAACACGGCACGCCAGCCGGTGCCGAGCAGGTCGGCGGAGACGATGGTGCCGCCGAGCACCTGGCCGAGCGCGGCGCCGCCGGAGAGAGTGACGGCGTTCCAGCCCAGGGCGCGGGCGCGGCCGGGCCCGGTGAACCAGCGGTGGATGCCGACCAGGACCTGGGAGGTCATCAGGGCGGTCGCGGCGCCCTGGAGGCAGCGGCCCGCGATCAGGACACCGGTGCCGGTGGCGAGTCCGCAGGCGAGGGAGGCGAGGGTGAACAGGGCGAGGCCCCACAGGTAGACCCGGCGCACCCCGTGGTGCTCGCCGAGCCGGGCCGCCGGGGCGAGGAGCACGGCGGAGCACAGCGCGTAGGAGGTGACCATGAGGGTCAGCTCGGAACTGCCCACGTCGAGGTCGGCGCTGATGGCGGGCGCGGCAAGATTGACGATCGCCAGGTCGATGTTGGCCATCGCCTGCCCGATCAGCAGGACCAGCAGGGCACTCCCGCCGGGTCCGGCGCGCCCGCCGGTGGTCGCTCGCACACTGTCTCCCCTCTGGGTGGCCTCCCGTCGGGGAGGCCCGCTTCATGGGGTGGAACACCGGCCGCCCCGGTCCGGTTGCGCCGGTCCGCGGCGCGCGGCCGCGGGGCAGGGCGTCCGGCCGCGGGGCGGGGCGTCCGGCCGCGGGGCACCCCGGCGGGCGGCACCCCACCCACGGGGCACCGCACCTCGCGGCATCCCACGGCGCTCCGCCCCGCCCCACCGCGCCGCGCCGGACCGGCCGGTGGGCCCGGGTCAGGCCGCCGCGGCGTCCAGGTCGAGGTCCCGGTAGGACGCGGCCCAGGGGAGGCGGGCCTCCAGCGCGGCGGAGGCGCGGATGACGAGGGCGTCCTCGCGCCGGCGGGCGGCGATCTGGAGGCCGACGGGGACGCCGTTGGCCGCCCGGCCGACCGGCACCGAGGCGGCGGGGCTGCCGATCAGGTTGAAGGGGCTGGTGAGGGACCAGCCGACGAAGGGGTCGACGGCCTGGCCCTCGACGCTGCTGGGCCCGACGGTGTCGCGCCCGTCGGAGTTGGGGATGCCGGAGACGCAGTTCACCGGGCTGACGACGAGGGAGTACCGGTCGAAGAGGTCCTCGAAGGCGTACAGCACCCGGGTGCGCTTGAGGTCCTCCAGCCGGAACTCCACGGCGCCGAGCGCGTCGCCGACCCGGATGGAGTCGAGGTAGCCCCGGTCGATGGAGCCCGCGTAGTCGCCCAGCAGGTCGATGCCGTTCTCGCGGGAGATGGCGGCCGACTCGGCGTGGGCGACGGACAGGTAGCGGCGCCAGGTCGCGGTCAGCTCGGAGTGCGGCAGGGGCAGCCGGAAGTCGACCTCCTCGACCGTGGCCCCCGCGTCGCGCAGAGCGGGCAGCGCGGCCCTGACGGCGGCCTCGACCTCGGGCTCCACGGGGTAGCCGCCGAGGTCGGGGCTGTAGGCGACGGTGAGCCCGGTGAGGTCGCCGTGGAGTTCTTCGGTGAGCCGGCCGGGGGACGGGAAGGAGTACGGGTCGTAGGGATGGGCGCCGGACATCAGGTCGACGCCGAGGGCGGCGTCGGCGACGGTGCGGGCGAGGGGGGCGTAGCAGATCATCGGGTTGAGGCGACGGAAGGCGTTGGGCCGGGCGGGGACGGGGACCCGTCCGAAGGACGGCATCAGGGCGAAGACCCCGCAGAAGGCCGCGGGGACCCGCAGCGACCCCCCGCCGTCGGAACCCTGGGCGAGCGGCACCATGCCGGAGGCGACGGCGGCGGCGCTGCCGCCCGACGAACCCCCGGCGTTCATGGCCGGGTTGAAGGGGGTGGAGGCGGGGCCGTGGAGGGCGCTGTCGGTGGTGGCCTTGAAGCCGAACTCGGGGGTGTTGGTCTTGCCCACGACGATCGCCCCGGCCTCCTCCAGCCGCTCGACGCAGAGGACGGTCTCCTGCGGGACGTCCTCGGCGAAGACCAGGGAGCCCCGTCCCGTCCGGACGCCGGCCACGGGGTCGAGGTCCTTCACCCCGATCGGCACCCCGTGGAGCGGGCCCAGTTCGGCGCCCGCGGTGACGGCGCGCTCGGCGGCGGCGGCGCGCTCCAGGGCGCGTTCGGCGCAGACGGTCACGAAGGCGTTGACGGCGGGGTTGGTCTTCTCGATCCGGTCCAGCGCCGCCCGCACCGCCTCGACCGGGGAGACCTCCCGTCGGCGGACGGCCGCGGCGAGTCCGGTGGCGCTCAGTTCGGTGGTTTCGCTCATCTCACGCCTCGCACTGATTCGTCGGATGCCCCTTGTCGAGCCGGCGTGAGGGGGAACACCGGGCGGGGTCCCCCGGTTGCGGGCGGTGCGGTCACCGGGGCGTGGGCGGCGCGGTCCGCGGGCGGCGGGCGGCGCGGGGCGTGACCGGGAGGCTGGGGCGGGAGCCGGTGCCGTCCCGGCCTCCCCGGTGGGCGGCCCGGGGCGGGGTTACCGCACGCTGAGTGGTCGACTAGTGTCCTTGCGGAGTTCTAGGTCTAGACCTATCGGAGATCCGGTCATGGTTCTTGTACCCAGCACCCCGGTCGCCCCGTCAGCCACCTCACCGGCTCCTGGCGACCCGCCCGTCCCGTTCACCGCGCCCGCTCCGGTCACCGAACCGGTCCCGGGAGCCTCCACCGCCCCGGCGGGCAGCCCATCCGCCCCGCTGCGCGCCCTCGCCGCCGCCCCCGGTCCGCCACCCGCGCCCGTACCCGCGCCCCCCTCCACCGCCCCCGACGTCACCGCCCCGGGAGGCACCGGCGGGGCCGGCACCGTCGTGCGGAAGGGCGCGTCGCGGGCGGGGGACTCCCCGGCGGGCATCGGGGCCCCGTCCGTCCTCCCCGGCACCGCCGCCGCGTCCGGCACCCCCGGCGTGCCGGACCCACCGGGCATCCGCCTCCTCCCACCGGCCGTCCCACCGGCCGTCCCGCCGGTCGCCCCGCCCGTGGTCCCGTCCACGGGCCCGTCCGTCCTCCCTCCCGGCGGAGCCGACGGTGCCCGCCCCCACCTGCTGGGGCTGCTGGGGCGGCACTTCACCCGCGCCGAGTCCAGGGACCGGGCGCTGGCCTACGTCCGCGCCCTGCTGGCCGACCCCACCCGGGGCAGCGCGGCGGAGATTGCGGAACGGACCGGGGCCGACAGCGCGTGGAGCACCCAGAGACTGCTCACCCGCACGGTCTGGGACGCCGACCTGCTGCGCGACAGCCTCCGCTCCCATGTCGTGTCGCTCCTGGGGGCGTCCGGACCGTGCGTGGTGCTCTGCCGCCACGAGCGGACCCGGGTGGGGACGGGAGTCGTCGCGGTCGGCCCCGGCCGGTCCCGGACGGCGGGCCGGGACCGGGGCACCCAGGTCGCGGCCCTGCTCTGCTACGTCTCACGGGACACCGGCGCCCTGATCGACCGGGAGCTGTACCTGCCGCCCAACTGGACCTCGGACCCGGCGCGCTCGGCACGGGCCGGGGTGCCGCCGGAGCGGCTGGGCCGCCGCAGCATGGCGGAGCTGGGCCGGGAGATGCTGGAGCGGGCCCTCGCGGCCGAGGTGCCCGTCGGATGGGTGGTGGGAGGCTCGGACTTCGCCGACCCGGCGCTGCGCCAGTGGCTGTGCGTCCGGCGGCTGCCGTTCTGCGTCGAACTCCCCCAGCTCCCCCGCCCGGGTGAGGAGCCGGAGACCGCGCCGCTGCGGGCGGAGCCCGGCCGGGAGGAGAGCTGGCAGTTGCTCGGCCGGGGCCTGGGACCGGCCTACGGGCAGCCGGCACCGGGGTTCCGGCTGACCCTGCTGGCCCGCCGCCGTCCCTCCGGGCGGACCACGCGCTTCCTGCTCCACGCGCCCGGCACCACCCCGGAGACCGCCGCGGCCCGCGGAGCGGCGGCCGCCGCCGCGACGGCCGGCCGGGCGGTCGGGGAGGCCGACACCCGGGCCGGGCTGAGCAGCCATCAGGTGCGCCGCTGGGTGGCCTGGTACCGGCACACCACCCTGGCGATGGCCGCCGCCGCGCTCCGGCTGGAGGACGCCCCCGGCAGCGCCGCCCCGAGGGCCCCCGGAAACGGCCGTCCGGCCCCCGACGACCCGGACCGGTGAATTCCCTTTCCGTCCGGAACCCCGGCCCCCACGCGCAAGTACCGTTCCCTTCCGGGTGTGCTTGCTGCTCCGAGCGGGTGCGTGCTCTAATCGATCGCGGCGGAAATCAAGCAACACGGCGGGAATCCCCACCGTATTCCGTCCCCGTATCTGCTCTGCCGAATCCATTCGGTGCCGGGAATGCCTTCCGTTCGCACGCGCCCCCTCGATGAACTCCGAATGACATTCCGGAGGGAATGAGGGTTCCCTTTGGGTCCGCGCGGTCCCGGCGTCTCTGCACGCGTGTCTCGACAAGGCTGTTCCTACCAGGAGTCTGCGAAGTGACATGCCCCAATTGACGAGTGTGACCGGTCTGACGGCCGAGGGAGAGGCCCGGCTGGCCCTGGCCGGGCTGCGGGCCCGGGCCCAGGAGCTCAGCAGGGTGGCGGAGGCGACGGCCAGGGTGCTGGCCGCGCCGGAGGGACTGTCGACGGAGGTCCCGGCCTTCCGGGAGTTCGCCCGGGAGTCGGTGCCGCGCTGGCACTTCGCCATGCTCAACGACCACGAGCGCAACGACGCGCTGGCCACCGCCCTGGAGCGGGTCGTCCCGCAGGGCGGCACGGTGCTGGACATCGGCGCCGGCACGGGTCTGCTGGCGATGATGGCGGTGCGGGCCGGCGCCCGCCACGTCTACAGCTGCGAGACCAATCCGCTGATGGTCGAGGTGGCCCGGCAGGTGGTGGCGGCCGAGGGCTACGCCGACCGGGTCACCGTGCTGCCCTGCCGCTCCGACGAACTGATGGTCGGCCGGGACCTGCCCCGCCCGGTGGACGCCCTGGTCTCCGAGATCGTGGACTGCGGCCTCATCGGCGAGGGCATCCTGCCCTCCGTCCGCCACGCGCGCAGCGAACTGCTCGCCCCCGACGGGGTGATGCTCCCGCGGCGGGCCCGGCTGCTCGGGTCCCTGCTGCACAGCGAGAACGCGATGAACCTCAACCGGGTCGGCCGCGTCGGCGGGTTCGATGTGTCACGGCTCAACGTCTTCGCCACGCCCGGCCACTTCCCGTTCCGGCTGCACACCTGGCCGCACCGCACGCTCTCGGACCCCGTCGAGCTGGTCTCCTTCGACTTCACCGAGGGCCCCCTCGGGCCGGGCCGCCGTGCCCTGGCGATCCCCGCGCGCGAGTCCGGGACGGTGCACGCGATGGTCGCCTGGTTCGAACTGGACCTGGGCGGCGGGGTGATCCTGCGCAACTCGCCCGAGAACGTGGGCTCCCACTGGATGCAGGCACTGATCCCGCTCGCCGAGCCCGTCGAGGCCGTGGCCGGGACCACCGTCCCCCTCGACCTCGTCTGGAGCGAGACCCGCCTCTCCCTCGCGTGAGACCCCGGGGCCGCGACGCCCCGCCGCCCTCCCGGTCCGGGGCCGCCGCCCCGGCGAGCCCCCGCTCCGGGCGCGACCGCCCCCTCCGCGCGACGACGCACCCCCGCGACGCCCCCGGCCACCGCACCCCGCGACGTCCCCACGACCGCACCGCGCGCGACCCCGGCGCCCGGCCGTCAGGCCCCGCGCCCCACCGACCAGCGGAAGGCAGACCCGACCATGGCGCACGCATCTGCTCCGTTCCAGCCGTTCGCACTGCGCGGCGACGCGCTGCGCGAGGCGATCCTGGCCTACGCCGCCAACCCGCTGTACCGGGACAACGAGGAGTGGGAGAACTCCGACAACCCCTACCGCCGCCAGTTGCGCCCCCAGGTCCTGCCCCATCTGGACTTCGACCGGGTGCCGGGCCGCGACCGCGTCCTGGAGTACAGCAGCCTCGCCGCGCAGCGCCTGCTCACCAGCATCTACGAGGCCGACCTGGTCTTCTTCCCGAGAGCCGGACTGGGCGGGCTGGACGAGGACTTCCGCCGTTTCTACAGCCCGGACAACCGTGCCCGGGGCGAACTGATCCGGCCCGCGCTGGAACGATTCGCCTTCGGCTTCCTCGACGAGGAGGTGGAGGTCAGCGGCGACTGGACCACCGAGAGCCTGCTCGCCTACCTGGACGGGCTGGACGTCCACGCCCGGGGCGGGGCCTCGCCCGCCGAGAAGGCCGTCCGCGACTCCTCCGACCCGCGCCGCGCGGCCCGCATGTGGCTCATCCAGTTCGCCCCGGACTTCCTCTCCGAGGCGTCGCCGATGGCCCGGAACATCCTCGGGTGCTACGGCGCCGAGCAGTCCGAATGGTTCAAGATCCTGATCGACGAGTACGGCTACGGAGTTCACCGGACCAAGCACAGCACGCTGTTCGAGTCGACCATGGAATCCGTGGGCCTCGCCCCGGATCTGCACCGGTACTGGCAGTATTACCTGGTGTCCAGTCTGGCATTGAACAACTACTTCCATTACCTCGGAAAGAACCACGAGCATTTCTTCCGCTACGTCGGCGCGCTCTACTACACGGAGAGCACCCTCGTCGACTTCTGCCGCCGCGCGGACGGACTCCTCACGGACGTCTTCGAGGGCGGCGCGGACACCCGCTACTTCTCCGAGCACGTCCACATCGACCAGCACCACGGCCGCATGGCGCTGGAGAAGCTGGTGAAGCCGCTCATCGAGAAGCACGGCACACAGGTCATTCCCGAGATCGTGCGCGGCATCGAGGAGTTCCGGCTGCTGGGCACCCTCGCCGACGAGGACTTCGCCACCCAGATCGCGTGGATGGACGACGCCGACCGCTACAAGGAACTCCACGGCCCCCTGTACGCGGCCATCCGGGAGGGCCGGGTGACCGCCCCCGTCGCCGACATCGTGGAGCCGCACGGCGAACTGTCCAACACCCACAGCCACGAGGGCGACGAACTCTGCCACATCGTCAGCGGCACGATGCGCTTCGTCAGCGGCTTCGACTCGTACCGCATCCTGGAGGCCGGGGAGGGCACCGTGATCCAGCGGAACCGCCTGCACGGCGCGATCATCGAGTCCGAGGAGTGCGTCTACCAGATCCACTCGGTAGGGGACCACCGCGCATGCCTGTCGTGACCTTCCGGGCCGCGGGCGCCGGCAACTGCGTCCGCGTCGCCGACCTGCCCTACGTGTACGTCCGCACCGGGGCCGGCGGCGCCGTCCTGCCCGCCTCCTGCCCGCACCGGGGCGGCCCCCTCAACCTCGCCGAGGTGGACCCGGCCGGGCGCCGCCTGGTGTGTCCCTGGCACGAACGGGGCACCTCGCTCGCCCGGCTGCGCCGCCAGGTGCCCGCGGTCCGCTCCGCGGACACCGTCACCGCGGTCCTGCCCGGCCCGGCCGACGCGCCCGTGGAACTCTGCCACCTCCCCCTGTCCCCGGCGCTCGACGCCGGGACGTGACCCCGCCCCGGGGGCGGCCCCGCGAGGCCGCCCCCGGGAGACAGGAACCCCGTGAACCCCACGCCCTCCCCGCGGGCCGCCGTCGTCGTCGACCCGTTCTCCTCCGGGGCCCGGTACGCGCCCGAGTTCGCCGCCCTCGGTGTCCCCGCGGTCGCCGTCGGCTCCCTGCCCGAGGTCCCCTCCGTCTACGCCGACTCCTGGGAACCCGCCCGCTACCAGCGGGTGTTCTCCTTCGACGGCGACCTCGAACGGCTGGTCGAGGCGGTCCGCCCGCTCGCCCCGCGCTGCGTGCTGGCGGGCGCCGAGAGCGGCGTCGAGCTCGCCGACCGCCTCACCGAACGGCTGCTCCCGGACCAGGCCAACACCCCGGCCCTGGCCGCCGCGCGCCGCGACAAGGGCGCCATGGCCCGGGCCCTGCGCGCCGCCGGGGTCCCGGCCATCCGCCAGATCTGCACCGACGACCCGGAGGCCGTGCGGGACTGGATCGCGCGGGAGCGGCTGCACGGCCGCGACCTGGTCGTCAAACCGCCCCGGAGCGGCAGCACCGACGGCGTCACCCGGGTCCCGGCCGGCGCGGACTGGCGCGTCCCCTTCGACGCCCAGCTCGGCCGGATCAACCAGTGGCACAACCTCAACGACCGGATGGTGGTCCAGGAGTACGCCCGCGGCACCGAGTACGTCGTCGACACCTTCAGCCACCGGGGGCGGCACACCGTCGCCGACGTCTGCCGCTACGGCAAGACCGACAACGGCGGCCAGATGGCCGTCTACGAACGGCTCACCTGGACCGCGCCCGACGACCCGGCGGTGCCGGTGCTGACCCGCTACGCGGAGGCCGTCCTCGACGCGGTCGGGCTGCGGAACGGCGCCGCCCACATCGAGATCATGCTGACCGCCGACGGCCCCCGCCTGATCGAGATCAACTCCCGCCCGCACGGCGGCGGCCACCCCCTCTTCAACCTGGCCGCCACCGGCGACAGCCAGGTGCGCCGCGCCGCCCGCTGGTTCGTCCGGGAGGAGGCCCCGCCGCGCGGCTACCGGCTGCTGCGCCACATGTCCGTGGTCTTCCTGATCGCCCGCGCCTCCGGCACCGTCTCCGGCACCGGGGCCCTCGACGGCATCCGTGACCTGCCGTCCCACCACCACTCGGCGGTCGGACTCCGCGACGGCGACCGGGTCGAGGCCACCCGCGACCTGCTGGGCACCCTCGCCCTCGGCTTCGCCGTGCTCGCCCACCCCGACCCCGCCGTGGTCGAGCGCGACGTCGCCGCCGTCCGCGCCATGGAGGCCGCCCTCGTGGTGACCCCCGACCCCGGCCGCGCCCCTGCCGCCGGGCCGCCGCCCGCCGGACGCGGCACGCCCCGGTGACCCCGGGCGCCCTCGCCGTCGCCACCGGCCCCGTCTTCCTGGCCAGTTGCGCCGCGGTGGTGTGCGGCCCGGGCCCGGACAGCATGCTGGTGCTGCGCCTGGTCAGCAGGACCCGGCGGCGTGCTCCGGTGCTGGCCGCCGCCCTGGGCATGCTGCTCGCCGGAACCGGCTACGCGGCGCTGGCCGTCAGCGGCAGCATGGCGGTGGTCGCGCTGAGCCCCGGACTCTTCCTGCTGTGGCGGGCGGCCGGGGCGCTGGTACTGGCCTTCACCGGGGCGCGCGCCCTGCGGGAGGCCCTGCGCCCGTCGTCGGCGCCCGACGGACCCTCCGACGCCGGGACGGAGCGGCCCGGCCGACTGCCGAGGCACCTGCTGCTGGGTTTCCTCAGCACCGCCGGAAACCCCAAGGTCGGGCTGTTCCTCACGGTCTTCCTGCCGCAGTTCGTCCCGGCCGGCCGTCCCCCGGCCGGGACCCTGCCGCTGCTGGCCGCCGTCTACCTGCTGATCGGCGCTCTCTGGCTGCTGCTGCTCACCGAGGTCGGGGTGCGCCTGGTGACCGCGGGGCGGCGGAGCGGCCGGGCCGCGTTCCCGCCGTACGCCGCCCGCGCCGGGAACGCCGTCGCGGGACTGGTCCTGCTGGGGCTCGCCGCCGGCCTGGTGCTCCGGTGACCGCGCCCCGCGCGAACCGGGCCGGGGCGCGGGGCCGTTCAGCCCTCGCGGCGGTCCGCGGGCGGCGGGCACCGGTGAACGGACCACCGGAGGACGGCGGTGGGCCCCGGCCGTCTCCCGCGCGCGAACGGTGACCGGGTGACCGGCGGTGCCCGTACGGGCCCGGACACCGCTCCGGCCCCGCGTGCGGAGGGCGGCCCCCCGTACGCCCGTGGACCGGTGCCCCGTCAGGCCGCCACGGGGCGGCAGCTCAGGCACCCCCGGTATCCGGCCGCCCGCGCCGCGTCCACCGAGGCGAACGGCACCCGGTGGCGTTCGGTGATGCGGCGGGCGTGCGCACAGGTCGGGTAGCAGAAGATCCGGGTCGTGTCGCTGCCCAGATAGCGGGTGCCCTCGGCGGAGAACCGGTCCAGACGCTCCTCGTCGACGCCCTCGTGGGCGCGCAGCCGGTCCACCAGCTCCGGCGCCAGACCGCAGGCCAGGGGGCGGCCGTCCGGACCGCCCAGCCGGTGCACCGGGATGAGAACGGGGGCGGGGTTGGCCCGGACGGCCGCCAGCAGCTCCGCCGCACTCGCCCCCGGCAGTCCCGCCTCCCGGCCCAGCCAGCCCAGGGGCCGCACCTGGCCGCGCGGGATGCCCCGCACCGCCTCCAGGACCCGCCACCGCTCGGGGGGCAGGGCGCCGTAGTCGTAGCGCAGCATCCGGTCGCGGCCGGTGCGCAGCGCCCCGGCGACACCGGGCAGCGGACGGGCGGTGCGCAGCGCGCTGTGCCCCGTGCGGCGCAGGTGCGCCTCCTCGAACTCCTCCGGGGTGCCGTACCGGTCGGCCGGGGCCGTCCCGGTGACCGCGCCCCGGCCGTGGGCCACGTAGAGCGCGGTGACCGGGCCCGCGACCAGGGTGTAGCGGTCGTACGCGCGGTCGGGGACCCCGGCCCGCCGCATGATGCGGAGGGCCAGGTCCGCCGGCATCGGCACGTTCAGGGAGCCGAGGCCGGGAGGAGCGCCGCCACCGGTCCCGGCGGAGGACGCGCCGGGCGCGGCCGACCCGTTCACGGCGCGGTGGGCCGGGTCGCGGGGCCCGTCGGGGCCGCCGGACCCGGGGTGGAGCCGGCTCATCCGATCACCTCCTCTTCCGCCAGGTGGGGCGTGGCGCGCAGCGCGGCCAGCCCCCGCGACACCTGGGCCTTGACGGTGCCGACCGGGCACTCCAGCAGTTCCGCGATCTCGGTGTAGCTCAGTTCCCCCATGTGGCGCAGTACCACCGGCACCCGGTGGTGCTCGGGCAGTCCGGCGAGCGCGGCCACCAGCCGCTCCCTCTCGAACGCGTGCTCGGTGAGCCGTTCGGGTCCCGGACCGGCGTCGGTCAGGGGCAGCTCCTGGACGTCCACGCCGTCGTCCGGGGCCGGCCGCCGGGTCAGGGTCCGCACGTGGTTGCGCCACACATTGGTGCCGATCGCCAGCAGCCAGGCCCTCGGCCTCAGCGCCCGCCGCCGCTCCGGCACGTAGTCCCGCAGCGCGGTGTAGGCCCGCAGGAAGGTCTCCTGCGTCAGGTCCTCCACGTCGCGCGGGGCACCGGACAGCCGCAGCAGCACCGAGTACACGGCACCGCCGTGGGCGCGCACCAGTTCCGCGAACCCGCGGTCGAGGTCCGCCGCGAGTAAGTCGGTGAGCGGAGAGGGCATCGTGTCCATCACCTCCCTGAACACCGCCGTCCGTCGAACGGTTGCGCCCGCCGGCGCCGCGCCGGGGACGGACGCCGGACCGCCCCCGTCCGCCCGGCGGGCGGGCCCTGCGGCGTCAGGTGCGGGCTCCCGGGGTGCCCGGCCCCGGTCGCGGCACCGGCTGTCCGCGGACCGGGGCCCGGTGCGGCGGCGGCGCGTGCGGGGGACCGCCGGGCGGGCGGGACCGTGACGTCAAGGGCCTACCGTCCGCCGGGTCCCGGCCGCCACGCGGTGCCGAGCACGCAGTACGACACCGGCAGGGCCGGGCCCCGCTCGGGGAGCCGCATCCGCCGGTAGGGGCCCAGAGTGAACCCGGCCGACCGCAGGGCGGCGACCGGCTCCCGGGACAGATGGCAGCCGCCGGCCACGGCGGGCCAGAGCGTACGGTCCAGCGCGCGCTGGGCGAGGTTCATCGCCCGGCCGCCGCCGAGGCCGTGCTCGAAGAACCGCACCTGACCGCCCGGCCGCAGCACCCGGCGGACCTCGGCGAGCGCCCGCGGCACGTCCCGGACACTGCACAGCACCAGGGAGAACACGGCCGCGTCGAACGCCTCGCCCTTGACCGGCAGCGCCTCCGCGACGCCCGGCACCACGTCCACCGGCACCTCGGCGCGTACGGCGGCCTCCAGGGCCGGACGGCGCAGCAGCCGCTCGGGCTCGATCACCACGACCTCCGAGACGGCCGCGGGGTAGTGCGCGAAGTTCAGGCCGTTGCCCGCGCCGATCTCGATGACCCGCCCGGACAGACCGGCCAGCAGCCGCTCCCGGACCGGGCCGATGCCGAGCCGGGTCTCGGCCCGGGTGCCCGCGCGGGCGTAGCAGCGGGCGAACAGCGGATGGCGCACGGCGTCCCGCGCCGTGCCGCGGTCCCGCACCGGTCCCCGGACCATGAAGCCTCCTCCACGGGCGCCCCCGCCCCACCATCCTGCCCCCGGCCCCCGCCCGGCGCCCGCGCACGCCGTCACCGCCGTGCGTCCCGGCCGCGTCGGGCCCGCGGCGCCGCCCCCGCACCGGAGCCACGGCGGGACGGCACGCGGGCGGGCACAGGCGCCCCGGTCACGCGGTGCCGGGCGGGCGCGCGCCGTGCGCGCAGCGCCGCGCACGGGCCTCACGGGTCCCCGCCCGAGCTCACCTGCCCCGCCGGACGGTCCGGCCTCCGGCCCGGGGCGGCACCCGGGCCCCGGTCCCGTTGGCGCGACGCCCCGGGCCCCGGTCCCGTCGAAGCGGTGCTCCAGCAGAGGGGATGGCGCCGGGCGGGGTGACGGAGGCCCGGCACCCGAGGACGCGGCCCCGGCCGGGGCGGGCGCCGGACGGGTGGGCCGGCCGCGGAGGCCCGAACCCCGGGCCCGAACCCCGGGCCAGGCGTCCTCCCGGGACAGTCGCCCCCCAGGGTCAGGCGCCCTCCCGGGCCCGGAAGACGTCCGCGTCCCAGGTGCCGTGCAGGGCGGGTGCCAGCCACTCCGGGGCCGCCGTGCGGAAGGCGCCCGGGTCGAGCCCGCCCGCCCCGGCGGGCACGGCGCCCAGCAGCGGCGCCCCCGCGACCTCCGGCAGATCCGCCAGGTTGCAGCGGGAGGCCAGGTCCGGGGCGCCGGGCCAGCTCCCGATCACCACGCCCGGCAGCCGCAGCCCCCGGTTCCGCAGCTCCCGCGCCGTCAGCTCCGTCGTGTTCAGGGTGCCGAGCCCGGCCGACGCCACCACCAGCACCGGCGCGGCCAGCGCCCCGGCGGCGTCCGCCAGGGTGCCCCCGGCGTCGTCGAAGCGGACCAGCAGCCCGCCCGCACCCTCCACCAGCACCAGATCGTGCTCCGCGGCCAGCTTGCCCGCGGCCTCGGCCACCTCCCACGGACGCACCGGCGCCCGCCCCGCCCGACGCGCCGCCGTGCCCGGGGCCAGCGGCTCCGGGTAGCGGGCGACCTCGGCCACCGTCACCGCCCCGGCCAGCCGGGCGGCCTCCAGGGCGTCCCCCGGCTCGTCCGGCGCCACCCCGGTCTGCGCGGCCTTGAGCACGGCCACCGACTCCCCGGCGGCCAGCGCCGCCGCGGCGACGGCGGCGGTCACGACCGTCTTGCCGACCTCCGTGCCCGTGCCCGTGATCACCAGTACCGGCATGTCATCCCTCCCGGGCCGCCGCGCGGACCGCCGAGGCGATCCGCGCCACGTCCGTGTCGCCCGTGACGTACGGCGGCATGGTGTAGATCAGGTCCCGGAACGGCCGCAGCCACACGCCCTCGCGCACCGCCGCCGCCGTGGCCGCCGCCATGTCGACGGGGTGGTCGAGCTGTACCACCCCGATCGCGCCCAGCACCCGCACGTCCCGCACCCCGGGCAGTCCGGCGGCCGGTGCCAGCCCGTCCCGCAGTCCCGCCTCGATGCGCTTGACCTCGGCGAGCCAGTCCTGGCCGAGCAGCAGCCCGATCGAGGCGCAGGCCACGGCCGCCGCCAGGGGATTGCCCATGAACGTCGGCCCGTGCGCCAGTACCGGAACCTCCCCCCGCGAGATGCCCTCGGCCACCCGCGGGGTGCACAGCGTGGCCGCCATCGTGAGGTACCCGCCGGTCAGCGCCTTGCCGACGCACATCACGTCCGGCGTCACCGCCGCGTGCCCGGCCGCGAACAGGGCGCCGGTGCGGCCGAACCCGGTGGCGATCTCGTCGAGGACCAGCAGCACGCCGTGCGCGTCGCAGGCCTCCCGCAGCACCCGCAGATACGAGGGGGAGTGGAACCGCATCCCGCCCGCGCCCTGCACCACCGGCTCGACGATCACCGCCGCCAGCTCGTCGGCGTGCCGTTCGACCGTCGCCCGCAGGTGCTCGGCGTACTCCTCCTCGTACCGCTCGGGCGGGGCGTCCGCGAAGACCTGCCGGGGCAGCGCCCCGCTCCACAGCTCGTGCATCCCGCCCTCGGGGTCGCACACCGACATCGGCTGCCAGGTGTCGCCGTGGTAGCCGCCGCGCCAGGTCATCAGGCGGCGCTTGGCGGGGCGGCCGAGCGAACGCCAGTACTGCAGGCACATCTTGACGGCGACCTCGACCGACACCGACCCGGAGTCCGCGAGGAAGACGTGCTCCAGGCCGTCGGGCGTGATGTCGACGAGCAGCTTCGCCAGCCGCACGGCGGGCTCATGGGTCAGCCCGCCGAACATCACATGGCTCATCCGCTCCAACTGCTCGCGGACGGCCTCGTTGAGCACCGGGTGGTTGTAGCCGTGGATCGCCGACCACCAGGAGGACATGCCGTCGACCAGTTCCCCGGAGCCGTCGGCCGGCCGCAGCCGGACCCCGCTCGCCGACTCCACGACGAGCGGGTCCTGCCGTCCGGGCATCGGACCGTACGGGTGCCACACGTGCCGCCGGTCCAGGGCCAGCAGTTCGGCCACCGTCGAAGCGGGCTCAGGCATTGGGCGCGAGGTCCGTCCCGGCGCCGCGGCGGCGCACCGCGACCAGATCGGGACGCGGTCCGGCGGCCGGACCCGCGGTGGTCACCGGGCCGCTCCCGGCCGCCCCGCCCTCGTCCGTCCCGGGCGCCGCGCCGTCGGCGGCTTCCGGAGCCGGCGCGGACGCCGACGCGGGGGCCGCCCCGCAGATCCCGTGCCCCTCGTGGCCGCCGTCCGCGCCGTGCGGCCCGCAGGCTCCCTCGCCCCCGGAGCCGCAGGCCCCCGCTCCGCCGTGCCCTCCGCAGCCCCCGGCGCCCTCCGGCGCCCCGTGGCCGCCGGCCACCCGGTGCTCCGGCAGGGTCACCCGGTCGGTGCCCTCCACCTCGAACCCGGCGTCCGCGATCATCTCCAGGTCGGCCCGGCCCGCCTGGCCCTCACTGGTGAGGTAGTCCCCGAGGAAGATGGAGTTGGCCAGGTGCAGCGCCAGCGGCTGCATCGTCCGCAGATGGACCTCGCGCCCGCCCGCGATGCGCACCTCGACGTCCGGGCAGACGAAGCGGGTCATGGCGAGGATCCGCAGGCAGCGCTGGGGGGTGAGGTTCCACTCCTTGGCCAGCGGCGTGCCCTCGAACGGGATCAGGAAGTTGACCGGCACCGAGTCCGGGTCCAGCTCGCGCAGCGAGAACACCACGTCGACGAGGTCCGCGTCGCTCTCGCCCATGCCCGCGATCAGCCCCGAGCAGGCGGACAGCCCGGCCGCGTGCGCCTTGTGCACCGTGTCCACCCGGTCGGCGTACGTGTGGGTCGTCGTGATGTCCCCGTACGTCGCCTCGGAGGTGTTCAGGTTGTGGTTGTAGGCGTCGGCGCCCGCCTCGCGCAGCCGCTCCGCCTGGCCGTCCGAGAGCAGGCCGAGGCAGGCGCACACCTCGACGCCCTCGTTGCTCCCCTTGATGGCCCGGATGGTCTCGGAGACCCGCTCCACGTCCCGGTCGGTCGGGCCGCGCCCGCTGGCCACCAGGCACACCCGCTTGGCTCCGCCCGCCACTCCCGCGGCGGCGGCGTCGGACGCCTGGCCGGGCTTGAGCCAGGTGTACTTGAGGATGCCGGCCCGGGAACCGAGCCGCTGCGAGCAGTACGAGCAGTCCTCGGGGCACAGGCCCGACTTGAGGTTGACCAGATAGTTGAGTTTCACCCGTCGGCCGAACCAGTGCCGCCGCACCCTGCCGGCCGCGGCCACCACGTCCAGCAGGTCGTCGTCGGAAGTCGCGAGGACGGCCAGCGCCTCCTCGCGGGTCGGCGGCTCGCGCCGAAGCCCCTTGTCCACCAGCGTGTTCAGCAGGTCCATGGGAACCGATCCTGTCCTACGCGGAGGCTCCGGGCCAAGGAGGCTTCGCACAACACTGGCCGATCGACGTGTGGGTATGACCACACCTCGTACGGGTGAACGGACGGCTAGGGTCTGTTCACTGCCTACAAAACCCCTGCGGAGGACCGACCCATGGCGTTCGGCTGGATCGACGAGGCGGCGGAACGGCGCCGCCGGGCCGGACTGACCAGGACCCTGCGCCCGCGCCCCGCCGACTCGCCGCTGCTGGACCTGGCGAGCAACGACTACCTCGGCCTCGCCCGGCATCCGGAGGTCACCGGGGCCGCGGCCCGCGCCGCGGCGGTCTGGGGCGCCGGCGCCACCGGCTCCCGCCTGGTCACCGGCACCACCGAGCTGCACGCCGAACTGGAGCGCGAACTGGCCGCGTTCTGCGGCTTCGAGGCCGCCCTCGTCCTCTCCTCCGGCTACGCGGCCAACCTCGCCGCCGTCACCGCGCTGGCGCCGCACGGCAGCCTCCTCGTCTCCGACACCGGCAACCACGCCTCGCTGATCGACGGCTGCCGCCTCGCCCGGGGCACCACCCGGGTCGTGGGGCACGCCGATCCCGAGGCCGTGGCCAAGGCCCTCGGCACCCACGACGGTCCGGCCGTCGCCGTCTCCGACACGGTCTTCTCGGTCGACGGAGACGCCGCGCCGGTCGCCGCCCTCGCCGCGGCCTGCCGGGAGCACGGCGCCGGGCTGATCCTGGACGACGCCCACGGCCTCGGGGTGCTGGGTCCGGGAGGGCGCGGCTCGGCCCGCGCGGCGGGGCTCGCGGGCGCCGACGACGTCGTCGCCACCGTCACCCTCTCCAAGTCGCTCGGCAGCCAGGGCGGCGCCGTGCTGGGCCCGGCGCGGGTGATCGCCCATCTGGTCAACACGGCCCGGACGTTCATCTTCGACACCGGGCTCGCCCCCGCCGCGGCCGGGGCGGCCCTCGCCGCGCTGCGCCTGCTGCGCCGCGAGCCGTGGCGGGCCGCGTGGGCGCGGGAGGTGGCGGCCGGTCTGCACACGCGGCTGACCGCCGCGGGTCTGGACGCGGTGCGTCCGGACGCCGCGGTGGTCTCCGTGCGTGCTCCCTCCCCGGAGGAGGCCGTGCGGTGGTCGGCCGACTGCCGTACGGCCGGCCTGGCCGTGGGGTGCTTCCGCCCTCCGTCCGTGCCCGATGGCATCTCACGGCTCAGACTGACCGCACGCGCGGACCTCTCCGGGGATCTGGTCGACCGTGCCGTACGGGTGATCGGCGAGACGCGGCCGTGAGTCGGCGGAGCACGGTCGTGCGTCGCGTGGTGCCCGTACGCGGTGCGTGACGCGGGGTCGCGGCCGGGTCAGCCCCGGTGGACCGCGGCGGTGAACGTCGACCAGCTCTCGGGGGAGAAGAGCAGGGCGGGTCCGGCCGGGTCCTTGGAGTCGCGCACGGCGAGCCGTCCGGCCCAGGGGCCGGCCGACGGCCGTGCCGTCTCCACGCAGTTGTTGGCTCCGGTGCTGTAACTGCTGCGCAGCCACCGGACCTCGTGCAGATCGGTACTGGCGGGAACACTCCGGGTGAGTGGGGACATGGTGCCTGACATGGTGCCTCCTTACGCGCCGGCCGCGGTCGCGGCAATGAAGTCCAACGATTCCTCGGGCGAAAGGGCATGGACCAGAAGGGCGTTGAAGGCCTCGGTGTAGGCCTCCAGGTCTTCTTTCCGTTCGAGATAGAGGCTACTCGTCAAGTGGTCGAGAACTACCACGTCAAGATCGGACGTGGTCGAAAACGACAGGATGACGAAAGGGCCGGTGACGCCGATGTGCGCCCCGGCGGCGAACGGCAGCACCCGCAGCCGGACCTGCGGCAGCCGCGCCGCCTCCACCAGCCGCTCCAGCTGGCGGGTCATCACCCCCGGTCCGCCGACCTCCCGCCGCAGCACCGCCTCGTCCAGCACCGCGTTCAGCCGCAGCGGCGGACTCGCGCGCAGCACGTCCTGCCGGGCCAGCCGGACCTCCACCAGGGCGTCCAGCCGCTCCTCGGGCAGCCCCTCCACCGCCGCGCGGGTCACCGCGCGGGCGTACTCCGGCGTCTGGAGCAGGCCCGGGACCACCGTGGTCTCCAGTGTGCGCATCGCCGTGGCCTGCGACTCCAGGCTGATGAAGTCCCGGTAGGTGGGCGGCAGTACACCGCGGTAGGCATGCCACCAGTGCTCCCGGCCCACCGCGTTGTCGGAGCCGGCCAGCACCACCAGCAGCTCCCGCAACTGGGTGTCGTGCACCCCGTAGGCGTCCAGCAGGAGCCGCACGTCGGGCGGCCTCACCCCGCTGGTGCCGGTCTCGATCCGGCTGACCTTCGACTGGTGCCAGCCCACCAGCCGGGCCGCCTCACCACTGGTGATCCCCGCCGCCGTGCGCAGGGCGCGCAGCTCCGCGCCCAGTTTGCGGCGGCGCACCACGGGACCGTGCTGCATGGGTCACTCCCTTACTCCCCACGAGCCGCCCGAATACGGTCCGCCGTCGCGGAGTTCACCGCTTCGAGCGACAGATATATGCATATCCTGGCGGATCGCCCCCTCCGCCGGTGCGGTGATGGCAGTCTGACGGCGAAGCACCAGTCCGGGACCGTACTCGAACCCCACGCTTCATGCCGGACCGCGGTCCCGCGGGAAAGGGGCGACATCGCCATGGCAGACCATCTGGAAGCATCCGTCACTCTGCCGAGCGAGCCCGCGTCGGTGGCCGTGGCGCGCACCTACGCGCTCGGCACACTGGCCGAATGGGGGCTGACGGCCGACGCCGGCGTCGTGGAGGCGGTCCGGCTGATCGTCTCCGAGCTGGCGACCAACGCGGTGCAGCACACCTCGGGACTGTCGCCCACCTTCACGGTGGACCTCGCGCTGGACCGGCACCAACGGCTGAGCGTCGGCGTCACCGACAGCCACCCGTGCTTCCCCAAACGGCTGCGAGCCGCCACCCAGCAGGACAGCGGGCGGGGCATGGTGATCGTCCGCTGGCTGGCGGCGGAGCGCGGCGGGAGGCTGCGGGTCTGCTCCACGCGCGAGGGCGGCAAGACGGTCCGGGTCGAGCTGCCCTGGCCCCCGCAGGAGCCGTCGGCGGCCGAACCGGTCCCGGTACCGGTCGCGGCCCCCCATCCGGGCCGGGGGGACTGAGCCGGGGAGGTCCTCCCGGGGCCACCGGGTAGGCCGGTACGGTCGGTGCGCAGGGGCGAGCCGGTGCGCAGGGGCGACCGGAGGCCGGGCCGCGCCGCGGGAGTCCACCGGGGCCGGGTCCGGGGCCGGAGGGCCCGGAGGGCCCGAACGGTGGAGGTCCGGGAGGGTGCGCGTCCAGGAAGCGTTACGCCGGAGGGCCCGGCCCGGAACCACCCGCGGCCGGGAGGCCGGCGTGGCACCCCGGGCGCCCACGCCGGGCAGGCGGACCGGTGCCCCGGCACCCGGGCACTCACGCCGGTCACGGAGGCCCGGCGCACGGGCCCGGCGACCCGTGTCCGTGCCCCGCGCGGACCCGTCCCCCGGCCGGACAGGGCACCGAGGCCCGGACCAACGGCGGCCCGGAGCACCGGAGCACGGAGCACCCGGACCAGGGGGCACCGTCGGCCGGGGGCGCCGGCGGTCCGCCGGATCGGCACCGGTGCCCGGGACGCCTCACCCCGGACGCCTCACTTGACCCGCCCGTACCAGACGCTGTTGGTCCAGATCTTCTCCAGCCGCACCACGGCGCCCGTCTTCGGCGAGTGCCAGATCTTGCCCTGCCCCGCGTAGATCCCGACGTGGTAGACGTTCGGGCCCGCGTGGAAGAACACCAGATCGCCCTGCTTGCGGCTGGAGGAGCTGATGTGGCGGGTGCTGTTGTACTGCTGCGCGGCGGTGCGCGGCAGCTTCTTGCCCGCCTTCTTGAACGAGTACTGCGTCAGGCCCGAGCAGTCGAACCGGCTCGGACCGGTGGCGCCCCACTGGTACGGGGAGCCCTTCTTGGACGCCGCGACCTGGAGTGCCTTCGTGGCGTGGCCGGCCGCGGCGGCCCCGGGGGCCGCGCCGGGGACCACGATGGCACCGCCGACGGCGGCGATGGTGAGGGCCGAGGCCGTACCGGCACGGGCCATGAGGGACGGGACGCGATTGAGCGCAGTCATGCGCAACCCTTCGTCAGCCGCCTGTGAAGGATGACCTGTCGGATTCGGGCTGGCGAAGTTGCCCGGCCGCTTCTGCGCGGCTTCACCCCAAGGGCTGCTCGGCCCGGCCGTGGCGCGACCGTACCGGCGACCCGTCGTGCTCGGGTCCTCCACTCCTGCCGATCCACTCCTTGTCGACCGTTCGTCCGGGCGGCGGCAGGACTCGGCGTCCGCCCGGACCGCCCCGCCGCTGCGGCGGGGTCTTGTCGTCAGTCACGGATCTTGTCGTACTCAAGTCGGAAAATCCCAATGAAACCGGAGCTCTGTGTTGTTACTCACCGCTGACCCGTCCGGGTGCACGAGGTTGATCCGGCGTCATCCCCGGGCCCGGTCCGGCCCCCGCGACCTGCGGCGCGGGCCGTCCCCGCACGGGTGCACCGAACGGCGCGGAGCGCAACTCCGGGGGGCCGGGAACCGGGGTGTTCCTACGCCGAAAGGCGGTCCGCCGTTCGGCCCGCTCCGCCGCCAGGGGCGTCGCGCCGCGGAGTGTGCCCGTCCTCCGGCGGCGGACTCCCGGCCTCCGCCGTTCGGCCCGGGACGCCCGGCGCCCCTTCCCGACGATCGAACACGATTGTCCATTTATCGGATTGGCAAAGAAGTCCCGCCGCCCCTGTCTCCGGGCGACGCGCAGCCGCAAGGATGCCCCTGTTCGTCACCATCCATATACGGAGGGCCAGTTGAGGAAGATCAGACGGGGACGGAGGGCGGCGGCGCTCGGCTCGGCCGGAGTGCTCGTCACCGCCACGCTGATAGCCGGCGCCGTCTCGGTACCCGCGGCGAGCGCGGCCCCGGCCGCCGAAGCCGCCCACGCGGACCTGAACGGCCAGGACGGCAACGACCAGGGCGGGAACGGGAACGGCCGGGGCGGGAACGGAAACGGCCGGGGCGGTGACCGCGAGGCGCGGGGCGCCGCCGTGGCCGCCGCCCGCGCCGCGCGGGCCGGCGTCGACTGGAAGGACTGCCCGGCCGACTGGAACCTGCCCCGCCCCATCCAGTGCGGCTGGGTCACGGTGCCCGTCGACTACGCGCGGCCGGACGGCCGGACGATCCGGCTCGCCGTCGACCGCATCGGCAACACCGGCACCCCCGCCGAGCGGCAGGGCGCCCTGGTCTACAACCCCGGCGGCCCCGGCGCCTCCGGGATGCGCTTCCCGGCCCGCGTCACCAACAGGAACGCGATCTGGGCCAAGGCCGCCAAGGCCTACGACTTCGTCGGGTTCGACCCGCGCGGCGTCGGCCGGTCCGCGCCCGTCTCGTGCGTCGACCCGCAGGTGTTCGCCGCCGGTCCGAAGGCCGACCCGGTGCCCTCCTCCGAGGCCGACAAGCGCCTCCAGCGACGGCTCGCCCGGGAGTACGCCGAGGGCTGCGGCGAGCGCGGCGGGGCGCTGCTCCCGTACCTGACCACGCCCAACTCCGCGCGCGACCTCGACGTCATCCGCGCCGCCCTCGGCGAGAGCGGGCTCAACTACCTGGGCGTCTCCTACGGCACCTACCTGGGCGCCGTCTACGCCACGCTCTTCCCCGGCCATGTCCGCCGCATGGTCGTCGACAGCGTCGTCGACCCCTCCCGGGAGAAGATCTGGTACCAGGCCAACCTGGACCAGGACGTCGCCTTCGAGAAGCGGTGGAAGGACTGGCAGGACTGGGTCGCGGCCAACGACGCCGTCTACCACCTCGGGACCACCCGCGCCCAGGTCCAGGCCCAGTGGCTGGCCCTGCGCGCCACCGCCGAGAAGGCCCCCCTCGGCGGGGTCGTCGGCCCGGCCGAGCTGATCGGCTTCTTCCAGAGCGCCCCGTACTACGACTCGGGCTGGGCGCCCGTCGCGTCCGTCCTCAGCCGCTACGCCGCCGGTGACACCCAGGCGGTCGTCGACGCCGCCGCGCCCGACCCGTCCGACACCGCGGGCAACATCGCCGCCGAGAACAGCAACGCGGTCTACACGGCCGTCGAGTGCGCCGACGCCAAGTGGCCCACCGACTGGCGCACCTGGGACCGCGACAACACCCGGCTGCACCGCGACAACCCGTTCATCACCTGGGCCAACGCCTGGATGAACCTGCCCTGCGCCACCTGGCCCGGCCCGCAGCGCACGCCCGTCGACGTGCGGACCGGCAAGGGCCTGCCGCCCGTCCTGATCGTCCAGTCCGAGCGGGACGCGGCCACCCCGTACCCCGGCGCCGTCGAGCTGCACCAGCGGTTCAGGGGCTCCCGCCTGATCACCGAGCGGAACGCCGGTTCCCACGGCGTCACCGGGCTGCTCAACCCGTGCGTCAACGACCGGGTCGACGCCTACCTGCTCACCGGCGGGCTCGACGCCCGGGACGTGACCTGCGACCCGCACGCCACGCCCAGGCCGTAACCCCGCGAGCGCGACGAGGGGCGGCCGGAGCCACCGGCCGCTCCTCCCGCGCACCCCGGCCCCGCCGCCCGTACGGCCGCTAGCGGCCCGGCCGTCCCGGTGACCCGGAGGACCCCGCCTCCCGCTCCGCCGCCCGGGCGGCCCCGCCGTCCGCCCCGCCTTCCGCTCCGTCCGTCCCGGCGGTCTTGGCGTCCGTCCCGGCGGCCTTGGCGTCCGCCTTGGCCTCGGTCGCGTACCGGTCGACGTACTCCTGCCGCGACAGCGTCATGACCGCGTACATGATCTCGTCGGTCACGGCGCGGAGCACCGCCTTCTGGTTCTCCAGGCCGGCGAACCGGGAGAAGTCCAGCGGCTCCCCGAACCGGATCACCACCGGGTGCAGCCGGGGCAGCCGCCGTCCCGGGGGCTGCGCCTCGAAGGTGCCGATCATCGCGCAGGGCACCACGGGCACCCCGGCCTCGAGCGCCATCACCGCGACCCCCACCTTGCCCTTGTAGAGCCGCCCGTCGTGCGAACGGGTGCCCTCCGGGTAGATGCCGAGCAGCTCGCCCCGGCCCAGCACCCCGAGCCCCTCGCGGATCGCCGCCCGCCCCGCCTCCTTGCCGCTGCGGTCCACCGGGATCTGCCCGATGGAGCGGAAGAAGAAGGCGGTCAGCCGCCCCTTCAGCCCCGGGCCGGTGAAGTACTCGGCCTTGGCCAGGAAGGTGATCCGGCGCCTGAGCACCGCCGGCATCAGGAAGTGGTCGGAGAACGAGAGGTGGTTGCCGGCCACGATGGCGGGCCCGGTCTCCGGCACGTGGTCCAGGCCCTCGATCCGGGGGCGGAAGACCAGCTTCAGCAGGGGGCCCAGCAGGACGTACTTGAGCACGTGGTAGAACACGCCCGGTCTCCCAATCTCCCGTTGCCCGCCGGGCCGTGCGGACGGCGCCCGCGGCGCGTGGCGCGCGCCCCGGCGCCCCGGCCGGGCGGCGGGCCGCCCGGGGCCCGGGAACCGATCGTAGCCCGGCCCCTTCGGCGGGCGCCGCCGGGCGCGGTTCGGACGCTCTTCGGCCAACTCGATTGACGCGGCGGGTGCCCTCCCTTGTGCTGTCCCCTAGCAGCGGGCTACGAAGCCCGGATGTACGGCTCCCGAACGGAGCCCGGCAGGGGAGGGGACATGACCGGGGGAGGGGACATGACCACAGGGCCGGCGAGAGCGGGCGAGGCGTCATGGGCGGAGTTCGGACGGCAGTTGCGCTCCCGGCGCAGGGCCGCCGGGCTCACCCAGCTGCAGCTCGGCCTGCGGGTGGGCTACCACCACTCGGTGGTCAGCAAACTGGAGGCGGGGCTGCGCGAGCCGCCCATCGGCCTGGTGCGCCGCCTCGACTCCGTCCTGGAGACCGGTGGCGAGCTGGCCGCGGTGATCGCCGCGCCCCGCGACGTGCCGCACGGTCCCGGCCGTTTCCTGGCCGACCCCGGGCTGTTCTCCCCGCTGCCCGGCGCCGACAACACCGAGGGTCACGGTGCCCTCGACCCCCGGCACTGGCCCGACCGGCTGCCCGCCGAGGGGCTGGCCTGCCCCCTGCACGGCACCGCGGGCTGCGCCGTGCCCGACCGCTCCGAGCTGCCCGCGCTGCCGGAACTGCTGGGGGCCTCCCCGGCCCTCGTCGCGGGCTCGCTGCCCCGGTGCGGGGCGGAGGCCGAGCCGGATCTGCTGCACGGGCTCACGGCGGTGCTCGCCTGTCTGATCCGCGAGACCTTCCAGCAGCCCCCCGACGACTACCGGGTGGCCGTCGTCGAGGGACTGCTGCGGGCCCTCGCCCGGTGGGCCGACGCCGTCAACGCCACCGGGCGGCTGCCCTACGGACAGCTCCGGCTGGCCGCCCAGTACGCCCAGGTCGCCGGGCGGCTGCGGATGGACCGGGGGCAGAGCGCCGTCGCCATGGCCTGGTTCGGCCACGGGCTGCGCTGGGCCGACGCCGTGCAGGACGCGCCGGCGCGGGCGACCCTGCTGAGTGACACGTGCACCCTGGTCCGGCTCGACGGGGACACCCACTCGACGCTCGCCTACGCGGTGGGCGTCGGCGCGGTGGACACCGGCCGCCGCTGGATGACCACCCTGTCCGGCCTCTACCAGGCCCGCGGTCACGCCATGGCCGGGAACGCGGTCGAGTGCCGGCGCCACATCGCCCTGGCCCGGCGCAAGTTCGCCCGGCTGGACCGGCGTGATCTGCTGGAGGCGCCCTGGCTCGCCGGGGCCGAGGGCGAGATGCGGATGGACTCCGCGATCGGCGGCGCCCTGCGTGATCTGGCCGTCGCCACCGGCGACCGGTCGACCGCCCGGCGGGCCGTCTCCGCCACCGCCCGCTCCTGCGCCAGCGTGCCGCCCGAGATGCGCACCACCCGGCTGCTGCTGACCCTGCGGCTCGCCGACAGCTGGGCCTGCGCGGGCGATCCCGCCGCCGCGGCGGCCCTGGCGGGAGAGGTGCTCGCGGACGCCCTGCGGGCCCGTGAGTCCATGGTCAGCGCCGAGCTGCGGGGGCTCCACAGCCGGCTCGCCGGACAGTGGCGCGACGTTCCGGAAGTACGGGCCTACCGGGAGCGTTTGCTGGACGCGGGCGGGTAACTCGACGCGCCCTTCTTCCACTTGCCGGATTTTGCCGGGACCGGACGTTGCTGGTGGGGCAGTTGACCCTGGCGCGGCGCGGTGTGAGGGTTCAGCCGCCCACGACATGACATGCAACCGTCACTGTGTCGACGGGTGTGCCGTCGTGACTCCCGAGCCCGCGCGGACCCGGCATGACCGGGTCCGGGCCGGCTCACCGGAGCCTCCACACCTCTCACAAGGAGCAATGATGCTCAGAACGACCGCGGTGGCCGGGATATCCTCCCTGGCCCTGACCATCGGGGGGGTGGTGGTGCCGGCCTCCCTCGCCTCGGCCTCGGCGGCGACCGCGTCCGCCCCGGCCGAAACCTCGTCCGTCGCCAGAGCCGTCGCCGCCGCCGACCGCGCGGTCAACAGCGGCCTGGACGCGCTCGTCGCGGGCGGTGCCGAGGAGCAGTACGACCGCACGGACGTCACCCCCTGGGGCGGCAAGGACCTGTACTCGGTCGCCTACGAGCGCACCTACCACGGCCTGCCCGTGGTCGGCGGCGACGCGGTCGTCCTCGCGGACGGCCAGGGCAAGGTCCGGGCCGTCCGGTCCGCCACCGAGGCCACGATCGCGGTGCCCACCGAGGCCCGGGTCAAGGCCGACCGCGCCGAGCGCACCAGCCGCGCCCGTGTCGCCAAGGTGACCAAGAACGAGGCGCCGCGGCTCGTGGTGCGGGTCAAGGACGACGTCCAGACCCTCGCCTGGGAGACCGTGGTCACCGGTTCCGCCAAGGACAACCGGCCCACCAGGCTGCACGTCTTCGTGGACGCGCTCTCCGGCAAGGTCGTCGACAGCTACGACGAGGTCCGCGCCGGCACCGGCCGTAGCGAGTGGAACGGCCCGAGCCCGCTGACCATCGACACCTCGCGCTCCGGCAGCAACTACGTGCTGCGCGACACCACCCGCCCGGGTCTGCAGTGTTCGGACTACAGCGGCGGCCTCTTCACCAAGGCGACCGACGACTGGGGCACGGGCAGCGCCACCAGCAAGGAGACCGGCTGCGTCGACGTCATGTTCGCTGCGCAGAAGCAGTCGGACATGCTCCGCGACTGGCTCGGCCGCAACGGGCACAACGGCAACGGCGGAAGCTGGCCGGTCCGGGTCGGTCTGAACGAGCTCAACGCCTACTGGGACGGCTCCACCGTCACCATCGGCCGCAACACCGCCAACAAGTGGATCGCCGGCATCGACGTCGTCGCCCACGAGTTCGGCCACGGCCTGGACTCCTTCACCCCCGGTGGCGCCAACCACGAGAGCGGCCTGGGCGAGGCGACCGGCGACATCATGGGCGCCCTCACCGAGGCGTACGCCAACGAGCCGGCCCCGTACGACACCCCCGACTTCACCGTCGGCGAGATGATCAACCTCCAGGGCCGCGGTCCGATCCGCAACATGTACAACCCGAGCCAGGTCAACAACGACCCCAACTGCTACTCGGCCTCGATCCCGAACACCGAGGAGCACGCGGCGGCCGGTCCGCTGAACCACTGGTTCTACCTGCTCTCCGAGGGCTCCAACCCCGGCGGCGGCAAGCCCTCCAGCCCCACCTGCAACAACCAGCAGGTGACCGGCGTGGGCATCCAGAACGCCGGCAAGATCTTCTACGGCGGCATGCTGCTCAAGACCAGCGGCATGACCTACAAGCGGTACCGCACCGCGACCCTCACCGCGGCGAAGAACCTGGACGCCTCCTGCGCCCTGTTCAACACCACCCGGGCCGCCTGGGACGCCATCAACATCGGCGCGCAGACCGGTGACCCGACCTGCACCAGCCGGGACGCCGACTTCTCGCTGGCGCTCAGCCCGTCCAGCGGCAGCGTCGACGCCGGCGCCACCGCCACCGCCACGGTCAACACCTCGACCACCGTCGGTGACGCCCAGCAGGTCTCGCTGACCGCCTCCGGCGCCCCCGCCGGCGTGAGCGTCACCTTCAGCCCGGCCACCGTCACCTCGGGCTCCAGCTCCACCATGCGCGTCGCCACCTCGGCCGGCACGGCCGCCGGTGCGTACACGATCACGGTCCAGGGCGCCGCGGGCGCCAAGACCCACACGGTCCAGTACAACCTGACCGTCGGCGGCGGCACCACGCCGAACAACCCGCCGGACGTGGACGTCGCCCAGGTCCAGGCCCACCTGTCGCAGCTCAGCACCATCGCCGCGCAGAACGGCGGCAACCGCCGCTCCACCAGCGCGGGCTACCGTGCCTCCCTCGCCTACGTCAAGGGCAAGCTGGAAGCGGCCGGCTACTCGGTCTCCGAGCAGACCTGCACCTCCGGCTGCACCGCCGGCGCGGGCAACAACCTGATCGCCGAGTGGCCCAAGGGCGACGCCAACAGCGTCTACATGTTCGGTGCCCACCTCGACGGCGTCTCCGCCGGTCCGGGCATCAACGACAACGGCTCCGGTTCCGCCGCGCTGCTCGAGACCGCGCTGACCCTGGCCAAGACGGACCCCACCATGAAGAACCGCGTGCGCTTCGCCTGGTGGACCGACGAGGAGCAGGGCATGAAGGGCTCCGACTTCTACGCCCGGTCCCTCTCCACCACTGAGCGCGCCAAGATCAAGGCGTACTACAACTTCGACATGGTGGCCTCGGTCAACGGCGGCTACTTCATCAACAACCTGAACTCGGCCGCCTCGGCGCCGATGAAGGAGTACTGGACCTCGCTGGGTCTGGCCCCGCAGGAGAACGTCGAGGGCCAGGGCCGTTCCGACGACTACTCCTTCCAGAAGGTCGGCGTCGCCACCTCGGGCTACGCCACCGGTGCCTCCGCGGTGAAGTCCGCCGCCGAGGCCACGAAGTGGGGCGGTACCGCGGGCCGTGCCTACGACCCCTGCTACCACTCGTCCTGCGACACCACGTCCAACATCAACGCCACCGCCCTGAACCGCAGCGCGGACGGCATCGCGTACACCATCTGGAAGACCGCCGTCGGTGAGGTCTCCAACCCGACGGACGACTTCTCCGTCTCCGCCGACCCGGCCTCCGGCACCGTCGCTCCCGGCTCCGCCGCCTCGGTGACCGTGCGCACCGCCACCACCACCGGCAACGCGCAGACCGTGCGGCTCTCCGCCTCGGGCGCGCCGTCCGGCGTGAGCGTCTCCTTCTCGCCGGCCTCCGTGACCTCGGGCCAGTCCTCGACCGCCACCGTCCAGGTCGCGGCCGGCACCACCGCCGGGACCTACACCCTGACCTTCACCGGTTCGGGCTCGGTCGCGCACACCACCACCTACACCCTCACCGTCAGCGGCAACGGCGGCGAGACCACCTGGCAGCTCGGCGCGACCTACGCCGCCGGTGACATCGTGACCTACAACGGCGTCCGCTACCGGTGCCTCCAGGGCCACACCGCCTACCCGGGCTGGGACCCGCCGAACGTTCCCGCCCTCTGGCAGGCCATCTGACCCGGCCGTGCACGACTGATCCACTGATCCACTGATCCACCTGCCGCGGGGCGGGGGACGGGCGCTCACCGCCCGTCCCACCGCCCCGCGGTGCGTTCCGCCCCGGGACGTCCGGGGCCGCCGCTCAGAACTTCGGCGTCTGTGCCTGCGACTCGACGATGGCCGCCGCCTCCTCCTCCGTCTGCACCGAGGGGGGCGACCCCTCCAGCGGGCGACGGGCGGTCTCCTTCATGCAGGCCACCGCGCCCACGCCGACCAGGGCCGCGGCCATCGCGTAGTAGGCGGGCATCATCTCGGAGCCCGTGGCGCCGATCAGCGCGGTGATCACCAGCGGGGTGGTGCCGCCGAACAGGGACGCCGACAGGTTGTAGCCCACCGACAGGGACCCGTAGCGGACGTTGGTCGGGAACATCGCGGGCAGCGCCGCCGACATGGTCCCCAGCAGGCACACCAGGGACAGGCCCAGCATCAGCATGCCGCTGGTGACCGCGATCATCCCGCCCTCGCGCACCAGCACGAAGGACGGCACCGACAGCACGAGGAAGCCGAGCATGCCCGTCATCAGCAGCGGCCGCCGGCCGAAGCGGTCCGACAGCCGCCCCACCTGGTTGATGATCAGCATCAGCAGCACCATCGTGGCCACCAGGATCAGCAGCCCGTGGGTCACGCTGTAGTCCAGCTCGTCCGACAGGTACGTCGGCATGTACGACAGCAGCATGTAGTCGGTGATGTTGTACGCGCCGACCAGCGCGATGCACAGCACCAGCGGACGCCAGTGGGAGCGGAAGATCTCCGCGAGGTCGCCCCGGGCCGTGGTCTCCACCGCGTCCGCCGCGTCGGAGACGTGGACGGTGGAGTCCTCCAGCTTGAGGTAGGCGGGGGTGTCGTCCAGCCGCAGCCGCAGATAGATGCCGATCATGCCGAGCGGCGCCGCCGCGAGGAACGGCACCCGCCAGCCCCAGGAGTCCATGCCGTCGTGGCCCAGCCAGGCGGTGAGCCCGGTGACCAGGGAGGCCGCGGTGGCGTATCCGGCGAGGGTGCCCAGCTCCAGGAAGCTGCCGAAGAAGCCGCGCCGCTTGTCGGGCGCGTACTCGGCGATGAAGGTGGACGCCCCGCCGTACTCGCCGCCGGTGGAGAAGCCCTGGAGCAGGCGGAAGAGGATGAGCAGCACCGGGGACCAGTAGCCGATGGTGGCGTAGCTGGGGATGAGGCCGATGGCCGAGGTGCCGATGGCCATCAGGATCATGGTCAGCGCCAGCACCTTCTTGCGGCCGATCTTGTCGCCCATCGGCCCGAAGACCATGCCGCCCAGCGGCCGCACCAGGAAGGCGACGGCGAAGGTGGCGAAGGACGACAGCAGCTGCGCGGTGTCGCTGCCGGACGGGAAGAACACCCGCCCGATGGTTCCGGCCAGATAGGCGTAGATGCCGAAGTCGAACCACTCCATGGCGTTGCCCAGCGAGGCCGCCTTCACCGCGCGCTTGACCGCGGCCTCGTCCGTCACCGTGATGTCGGAGCGGCGCAGCCGGGGGTTCTGCCGGCGCCTGATCGCACGGAACAGGGTCGGATGGCGCTTGACCGCGGCCGAATCGGGGACCTGACCGTTCTCGGGGGAGGACGTGGCGACTTCCTTTCCGGGGGCATACCGCTCACCTGCGGAGCTGACGCTCGTACCGGGAGCTTCTGCGGGTACCGATGGTTCTCAGGTCGTACTGTTCCCCGGATCGGGCGTCGTATTTTCGCGACCTCGCTCACGGGGAGCGCCGAACGGGTGGCGGGCCGGTCGCATTCGGCTCACACGGAGGCTCCGCCGGGGCCCCGGACATCCCGGCGGGAAGCCCGTAGGCTCGTCCCATGCGGATCTCCGTCTCCTCCGACATGGACGAACCCGTGGCCCGTCTGCTCGTCGAGGAGCTGCGCGGCCGCGGACACGAGGTGCTGGCGCACGGCGCGCTGCGGCCCGGGGCCGACGCCCGGTGGGCGGTGTGCTCCGAGCGGGCGGCCCGGGACGTCGCCGAGGGCCGTGCCGACCAGGCCGTGGTGTGCTGCTGGACCGGCACCGGCGCGTCGATCGCCGCCAACAAGGTGCCCGGCGTCCGGGCCGCCCTGTGCACCGACGCCGGGACCGCGGACGGGGCGCGCCGCTGGAACGACGCCAATGTGCTCGCCCTGGGCCTGCGGCTGACGTCGGGTCCGCTGCTCGGGGAGATCCTCGACGCCTGGTTCGCGGCCGAGCCGAGCCAGGACGCCGGGGACCGGGAGAACGTACGGCACGTGGAACGGCTCGACGAGGACCGCGGCCCGGCCTGACGCCCGCCCGGGCACGCCCGTGCCCCCGGCGCGGAGTGCGGCCGGGGGCGGGGCGGCGAGGGCGGGGCGGCGGGGCCCGGGACGGGGACGGTGTGCCCGGGGACGGGGCGTCGGGCCGGATGCCCCGCCCCCGGGGGTCGGGGAAGGGCCGGAGCCCCGGTCGATGCGCCGGGACCCCGGCCGGGACGCGGAGCCGCCGGGGCGGCCCGGCTCGCGGCTCGCGGGGGACACCGGGGCGGTCGCGCCGTCGCGCGGCCGGGCCACGGACCGTCGCGCTCGGGGCCGGCACCCCCCGGGGCCCTCGGGACGCCGGGCGACCGGGACCCGCGTGGCAGGAGCGACCCGCGCGGCCCGGGTGATCCCCGGGGACGGGACCGGGGCACCGGGTCGGCCTGGCCCCGGTGCCCCGGTCCCGGGACGGCCGGTCCCGGGACCGTCGGCCCCCGGGGCGGGCGGCCCCTCGGGGGCTCAGGTGGTCAGGACCTTCTCCAGTGTTGCCAGCGCCCCCCGCAGCTCCTCCTCGGTGATCGTCAGCGGGGGTGCCAGCCGGATGGTGGAGCCGTGGGTGTCCTTGACGAGCACGCCCTCGCGCAGCAGCCGCTCGCCGATCTCGCGGCCGGTGCCGATCTCCGGGTCGACGTCCACCCCGGCCCACAGGCCCCGTGCGCGGAAGCCGGTGACGCCCCGGCCCACCAGCTTCCCGAGTCCCTCGCGCAGCACCCCGCCCAGCTCCGCCGCCCGGAGCTGGAAGCCGCCCGTCTCCAGCAGCTCCACCACCGCCGTGCCGACCGCGGCGGCCAGCGGATTGCCCCCGAACGTCGAACCGTGCTCGCCCGGCCGCAGCACCTCCAGCACCTCGCGGCGGCCGACCACCGCCGACACCGGCACGATGCCGCCGCCCAGCGCCTTGCCCAGCAGCACCAGATCCGGGGCGACCGACTCGTGGTCCACCGCGAGGGTGTGCCCGGTGCGGCCCAGCCCCGACTGGATCTCGTCCGCGACGAACAGGCAGCCCGCCCGGCGGGTCAGATCCCGCACCCCGGCCAGATAGCCGTCGTCCGGGATGTTGACCCCGGCCTCGCCCTGGATCGGCTCGATCAGCACCGCCGCCGTCGTCGCGTCGACCGCCTCCTCCAGGGCCGCCAGGTCGTTGTACGGCACCACCCGGAAGCCGGGGGTGAACGGGCCGAAGCCGGCGCGGGCCGTCGCGTCCGTGGAGAAGCTCACGATCGTCGTCGTCCGGCCGTGGAAGTTGTCCGCGGCCACCACGATCGTCGCCCGGTCCGCGGGGACGCCCTTGACGTCGTAGGCCCACTTGCGGGCGATCTTGATGCCGCTCTCCACCGCCTCGGCGCCGGTGTTCATCGGCAGCACCATGTCGGTGCGGGTCAGCGCGGCCAGCCGCTCGGCGAAGGAGGCCAGCCGGTCGTTGTGGAAGGCGCGCGAGGTCAGGGTGAGCCGGTCGAGCTGGTGGTGCGCGGCCGCCACCAGATCGGGATGGCGGTGGCCGAAGTTGAGCGCCGAGTACCCGGCCAGCATGTCCAGGTAGCGGCGGCCCTCCACGTCCTCCACCCACACGCCCTCGGCGCGCGCCACCACCACGGGCAGCGGGTGGTAGTTGTGGGCGAGGACGGAGTCCTCCGCGCGGATCAGCGCGGCGGAGCCGCGGGTGTCGGCGGACGGTGTCATGAACGGGCCTCCCGGATCTCCTGGGTGCAGCACTTGACGCCGCCCCCGGCCTTCAGGAACTCGGACAGGTCGACGGGGACGGGGACGTAGCCCCGGTCGGCCAGCCGCCCGGCGAGTTCCCCCGCGCCGGGCGACAGGAACACATGGCGGCCGTCGCTGACGGAGTTCAGCCCGAACGCCGTGGCGTCCTCCCGGGTGGCCGGGACCGCGTCGGGGAAGCGCCGCTCCAGCACCTCCCGGCTGCCCGGCGAGAACGCCTCCGGGTAGTAGGCGATGTTCCCGTCGCCGGACCCGGTGCCGTCCGGGCCGCGGCCGTCGTCGAGGACGAACAGCGCGGTGTCCAGGTGGTAGAAGTACGGGTCCACCAGGGTCAGCGAGACCACCGGGCGGCCGAAGTACTCCTGCGTCTCGTCGTGGGCCTCGCGGGAGGTGCGGAACCCCGTACCGGCGAGGATCAGCCGTCCCACCGGCACCAGGTCCCCCTCGCCCTCGCAGGTGGCGGCCGGATGGTGGACCTCGAAGCCGGCGTCCTTGAACCACGCCTCGTAGGGGGCCGACTCGGGGCGCCGCTCCGGCGCGTGGAACCGCGAGCCCAGGACCCGGCCGTCGAGCACGAGCGCCGCGTTGGCGGCGAACACCATGTCCGGCAGCCCGGGCACCGGAGCCACCCGGTCCACGGTGTGGCCGTGCGCGCGGTAGGCGTCGACCAGGGCGCGCCACTGGGTCAGCGCCAGGCCCACGTCCACGGGCGTGGCGGGGCGCATCCACGGGTTGATGGCGTAGCGCACGTCGTAGAACCTGGGCTCGCAGACCAGGAAACGCCGGTGGCGCGGCACGAGGGGGTCGGGCACGAGGGGTCCCTCCGGTTCCTCACGGAACGTGACGGTGTTATGACACCACGGTAGGAACCGGCCCCGGCGGGCGACAAGCGTGATCGGCTGCGCGTTCACGCAAGAACGCTGCGTGGTCCGCCCTCCTCGCGCAGCACTGCTGCGTCATCCGGCGCCGGCTGGCTGGCCGCGGCCTCCGGACTGTCCGGGATCAGATGGGACAGCACCATCACGCTGATGGTCTTCCGGATGAACGGCTCCGCCCGGATGCGCTCCAGCACCTCCTCGAAGTGCTCCACGTCCCGCGCCCGCACGTGCAGCAGCGCGTCCGCCCCGCCCGTCACCGTCATCGCCGCCGTGATCTCCGGATAGCCGCGCACCACCTCCGCCAGCCGCCTCGGCGGAGCCGCGCCCTCGCAGTACACCTCCACGTACGCCTCGGTGCGCCAGCCCAGCGCCGACGGCCGGACCGTCGCCGTGAAGCCGGTGATCACACCGGTCTCCCGCAGCCGGTCCACCCGGCGCTTGACCGCCGTCGAGGAGAGTCCGACGTCCGCGCCGATCTCGGCGAAGGAGGCGCGGGCGTTGTCCATCAGCGCGGTGACGATCTTCCGGTCGAGCTCGTCGAACGGGGCGGGCCTGCTGCTCATGCCCGCACTGTAGCCAGCGCCGCCCGCCCCCGGGGCCGTCCGCGGGGGCGCTCCGGCACCTCCCGCGGCCCCGCCGCGGCGCACCGGGAGCGGAGCGCCCCCGCCGACGCATGTCCACCCGTGCGGATTCCACCTACACTCCACGTTCATGCTGCGCGCCCTCGCCGTCGACGACGAACGTCCCTCCCTGGAGGAACTGCTCTACCTGCTCAACGCCGACCCGCGCGTCGCCGGGGCGGAGGGAGCGGGCGACGCCACCGAGGCGCTGCGCCGCATCAACCGCGCCCTGGAGTCCGGACCGGACGGCCCCGAGGCCATCGACGTGGTCTTCCTCGACATCCAGATGCCCGGCCTCGACGGCCTCGACCTCGCCCGGCTGCTCGGCGGCTTCGCCCGGCCCCCGCTGGTCGTCTTCGTCACCGCGCACGAGGACTTCGCCGTCCAGGCCTTCGACCTGAAGGCCGTCGACTACGTCCTCAAACCCGTCCGCCGGGAACGGCTCGCCGAGGCCGTGCGCCGCGCCGCCGAGCGCCAGGGCACCGCCACCGGCACCGGTCCCGGCGGGGACCCCGCCGCCATCGCCCCGCGCGTCCCCGTCCACGAACCCGACCCGGACCACATCCCCGTCGAACTCGGCGGCGTCACCCGCTTCGTCGCCGTCGACGACATCACCCACGTCGAGGCCCAGGGCGACTACGCCCGGCTGCACACCGGCCGGGGCAGCCACCTCGTCCGGGTCCCGCTCTCCACCCTGGAGGAGCGCTGGCGGGCCCGCGGCTTCGTCCGCATCCACCGCCGCCACCTCGTCGCCCTGCGCCACATCGGCGAACTGCGCCTGGACACCGGCAGCGTCAGCGTCCTGGTCGGCGCCGAGGAGCTCCAGGTCAGCCGCCGCCACGCCCGCGAACTGCGCGACCTGCTGATGCGGAGGCCGTGAACCGTGCCCCCGGAACCCGCCGAACGCCGCGTCGTCGTCACCGCCCCGCCCCGCCGCACCCCGCCGCACGCCCGGCTCCGCGCGCGCGGACGCCATCCGCACGCCTCCGGCCACTACCGGCCGCGCACCGAGATCGACGAGCAGACCACCCTCGGCCACACCTACGTCCGCTCCCTGATGCGCAGCCAACTGCGCGCCGGACTGACCGCGTTCGCCGTGCTCGGCCTGCTGGTCGGCCCGCTGCCGCTGCTGTTCGCCGTCGTGCCCGCCGCCCGCCGCCTGGAGTGGGCCGTCCTCGGCTTCGCCCTGTACGCCCCCCTCGTCCTGCTCGCCCGCTGGTACGTGCGCCGCGCCGAACGCAACGAACGCGACTTCGTCCGACTGGTCGAGGACCGGTGACCGCCCCGGCCCCCCGCCGCGGCGCCACCGCCCACCGCCCGCCGAGCCGCCCGTGAACCCGAACTACGCGATACCCGCCGTCGCCCTCGTCGTCGTCGCCACCGTCCTGGTGGGCGCCTTCGGCCTGCGCGTCTCCCGCACCACCTCCGACTTCTACGTCGCCTCCCGCACCGTCGGCCCGCGCCTCAACGCCGCCGCCATCAGCGGCGAGTACCTCTCCGCCGCCTCCTTCCTCGGCGTCGCCGGACTCGTCCTCGTCCAGGGCCCCGACATGCTCTGGTACCCGGTCGGCTACACCGCCGGGTACCTCGTCCTGCTGCTCTTCGTCGCCGCCCCGCTGCGCCGCTCCGGCGCCTACACGCTGCCCGACTTCGCCGAGGCGCGGCTCGCCTCCCAGGTCGTGCGGCGGCTGGCCGGCGCCTTCGTCGTCGGCGTCGGCTGGCTCTACCTCCTGCCCCAGCTCCAGGGGGCCGGGCTCACCCTGACCGTGCTCACCGGGGCCCCCGACTGGCTCGGCGGCGTGATCGTCGCCCTCGTCGTCATCGCCATCGTCGCCGCCGGCGGCATGCGCAGCATCACCTTCGTCCAGGCCTTCCAGTACTGGCTGAAGCTCACCGCCCTGCTCGTCCCCGCCCTCTTCCTGGTCCTCGCCTGGCAGGGCGACGGCGCCCCCGGCCGCGCCTTCGACGAGCCGGTCACCTTCCGCGAGCAGCGCTCCGTCCGCGTCGACGGCGCCCTCGCCCTCCGCCTCGACCGGCCGCTGACCGTCACCGTCGACGGCACCGTGGACGGCCGCGCCCACGACGGCACCCGGCTCACCCTGCCCGAGGGCACCCACCGCATCGCGGCCGGCACCCGCCTCACCTTCGCCCCGGGCACCCCCGTCCCGGCCGCCGGGCACGGCGCCGACGACGCCCTGTCGCCCTCCCGCGCCGAGAGCCGCACCGAACGCCCGCTCTACGCCACGTACGGGCTGATCCTCGCCACCTTCCTCGGCACCATGGGCCTGCCGCACGTCGTGGTCCGCTTCTACACCAGCCCGCACGGCGTCGCCGCCCGCCGCACCACCGTCGCCGTCCTCGCCCTCGTCGGCGCCTTCTACCTGCTGCCGCCCCTGTACGGCGCCCTCGGCCGCCTCTACGCCCCCGAACTGACCCTCACCGGCGAGGCGGACGCCGCCGTGCTGCTGCTGCCGGACCGGGTCATCGGGGGCGTCGGCGGCGACCTGCTCGGCGCGCTGGTGGCCGGAGGTGCCTTCGCCGCGTTCCTGTCCACCGCCTCGGGGCTCACCATGGCCGTCGCCGGCGTCCTCACCCAGGACGTCCTGCCCTCCCGGGGCGTGCGGCACTTCCGGCTCGGCACCGTCCTCGCCATGGCCGTGCCGCTCGGCGCGAGCGCCCTCGTCGGCGGGCTGCCCGTCGCCGACGCCGTTGGCCTCGCCTTCGCCGTCTCCGCCTCCTCCTTCTGCCCCCTGCTGGTCCTCGGCATCTGGTGGCGCCGCCTGACCCCGCCCGGCGCCTCGGCCGGGATGCTGGTCGGCGGCGGCTCCGCGCTGCTCGCCGTCGCCGCCACCATGGGCGGCTTCCCGGGCGGCGGCGGTGCCCTGCACGCGCTGCTGGCCTGGCCCGCGCTGTGGTCGGTGCCGCTGGGCTTCCTCACCATGGTGCTGGTGTCGCTGGCCACCCCGGGCCGGGTCCCGTCCGGGACGGCGGCGATCCTGGCCCGCTTCCACCTGCCCGAGGAACTGCGGGCCGAGGAGCTGCGGGGCGACGAACCCCGGGGCGCCCGGCAGCGGACGGAGAGCGCCCCGTGAGCGATTTCGTCGCCGGACTGGTCGTCGCCGTGCTGCCGCTGCTGGCCGCCGGGTTCTGGCTGGGCCGCCGCACCGCCCGCACCCCGCACCTGGGCGGGCTGGGCACCCCGGTGGAGCACGCCACCTTCCAGACCCTGCACACCGCCTCCCTGGCCACGCCCCCGCTGCGGGCCGGACTGACCGAGGAGACCGCCCGCAAGTCCGCCCGCAAGCTGCGCTCCCTGCTCGGCACCGACGCGCTGTGCCTCACCGACCTCACCGAGGTCCTGGTCTGGGACGGGGTCGGCGCCCACCACCGCACCGAGATCATGGAGCGGCTGGCCGGGCCCCTGGAGAGCGGCCGGGGCGAGGCCTTCCCCCTGACCTGCGGGACCCCCGACTGCGCGGTGCGCTGGGCGGTCGTCGCCCCGCTCACCGTCGACGACCGGGTGCACGGCGCCCTGGTCGCCTGCGCGCCCCGGGAGTCCGCCGTCCTGGTCCGCGCGGCGGGGGAGGTGGCCCGCTGGGTCTCCGTCCAGCTGGAGCTGGCCGACCTGGACCAGTCCCGCACCCGGCTGATCGAGGCGGAGATCAAGGCGCTGCGGGCCCAGATATCCCCGCACTTCATCTTCAACTCGCTGGCCGTGATCGCGTCCTTCGTCCGCACCGACCCCGAGCGTGCCCGCGAACTGCTGCTGGAGTTCGCGGACTTCACCCGCTACTCCTTCCGGCGGCACGGCGACTTCACCACGCTCGCCGACGAACTGCACGCCATCGACCACTACCTGGCGCTGGTCAGGGCCCGCTTCGGCGACCGCCTCTCGGTCACCCTCCAGATAGCCCCCGAGGTCCTCCCGGTGGCGCTGCCCTTCCTCTGCCTCCAGCCGCTGGTGGAGAACGCCGTCAAGCACGGCCTGGAGGGCAAGGCCGACCGCTGCCGCATCCAGATCACCGCCCAGGACGCGGGCGCCGAGGCCCTGGTCGTCATCGAGGACGACGGCGCCGGCATGGACCCCGGACTGCTGCGCCGCATCCTCGCCCGGGAGGTCAGCCCCTCGGGCGGCATCGGCCTGTCCAACGTCGACGACCGGCTCCGCCAGGTGTACGGGGACGACCACGGGCTGGTCATCGAGACCGCCGTCGGAGCGGGCATGCGGATCACCGTGCGGGTGCCCAAGTACCAGCCGGGGGTCCACCCGGCCGGCCCGCCGGGACGCCCCTGAGCGGCGCCCCGCGACGGGCCGCGGCTCACGAGCCGCGGGTGGCCACCATGCCGAGGGTGATCAGGACCAGGAGGACCCAGCCGAACCACAGCCAGCCGTTGCTCCCGAGCGTCACCGTGTACCCCGTCACGGCGATCAGGCCGCCGACGGTGAGCACCCCCATGGTCTTGGTCGAACTGTCCGTGGAACCGGGCATCGCGACACCCTCCTCGTGGTCCGTTGCCCTCCATGGTGCCCCGGTTCCGCCCGAACGTCAGACCCTGGTGCGAACGGATGTGCGCGAGGGGCGCGCGGACACCCCTCGGGTGCCGCGCGCCCCTCGCCGCTCCGGTGGCCCCCGGTGCTCAGGTGCCCCGGGCGTTCAGCGAGGCGAGATAGGCGTTGTACGCCTCCAGGTCCTTGTCGCCGTCCCGGTCGGCGGCCCGGTCGGTGCGCCGGGCCTGCCGCTGGTCCGAGGCGTACCACTGGAACAGCAGCGCGATCAGCACCAGCACGGACGGCACCTCGCTGAACGCCCAGGCGATGCCGCCCGCCGCGCTCTGGTCGGCCAGCGCGTCCAGGCCCAACGAGGCCGGGGGCTCGCGGAAGGTCTCCACCAGCGGCTCGGTCGCCATCATCACCGCGATGCCGAAGAACGCGTGGAACGGCATGCCCGCGAACAGCTCCAGGATGCGCATCAGATGGCTGGGACGGTGCGGCCCCGGGTCGACGCCCATGATCGGCCAGAAGAAGACCATGCCGACCGCGAAGAAGTGCACCATCATCGTCACGTGCCCGGTGCGCGAGCCCATCAGGAAGTCGAACAGCGGGGTGAAGTACAGCGCGTACAGGCTCGCGATGAACATGGGGATGGTGAAGCCCGGATGCGTGATCACCCGCATGTAGCGGCTGTGCAGCAGCATGAGCAGCAGCTCGCGCGGACCCTTGCGGCCCCGCCCGGCCGGCGGCAGGGCCCGCAGCGCCAGCGTCACCGGGGCGCCCAGCAGCACCAGGATCGGCGCCACCATGCTGATGACCATGTGCTGCGCCATGTGCACGCTGAACATGACCATGCCGTAGTCGTTGAGCCGGGTGCACATCACCGCGCCGATGCTCAGCACCCCGATGACGAACGCGACGGTCCGGCCCACCGGCCACTTGTCGCCGCGCCGCACCAGACGGACCACGCCCCAGCCGTACAGACCCAGCCCCAGGAGGCAGGCGACCAGGAAGAACGGGTCCGCCGACCACGCGAGACCGCGCTCCAGCGTGAACGGCGGCAGATCCGTCGTCATGCCGTGCCCGCTGTGATCCATCCGCCGGCTCCGTTTCGTGGGGTTTGAGCACTGTCCGTCCGCCCCCCAGACTAGAACCGCCCCCGGCGGCATCCGTCACCGGGGCGGGCCGAACGGCCCCGTGCGCGGACGGCCGGGCACGGCGCCGGACGGCGCGGGCCCGCACCCGCCGCACCGGCCGCCGGGCGGCCGGTGCGGCGGGTCAGCGGCGGCTCACAGCACGCACTGCGCCTCGTCGTACCGCGCGTCCGGCACCGTCTTCAGCGACTCGACCGCCTCCGCGAGCGACACCATCACGATGTCCGTCCCGCGCAGCGCCGTCATCTGGCCGAACTCCCCGCGGCGCACCGCCTCCACCGCGTGCCAGCCGAAGCGGGTCGCCAGCACCCGGTCGTACGCGGTCGGCGTCCCGCCCCGCTGCACATGGCCGAGGATCACCGGCCGGGCCTCCTTGCCGAGCCGCTCCTCCAGCTCCACGGAGAGCTGGCGCGCTATCCCGGCGAAGCGCTCATGGCCGTAGACGTCCTTGCCGCCCTCGTCGAAGTCCATGGTGCCGGGCCTCGGCTTGGCGCCCTCGGCCGCGACCACGATCGCGAACCGCTTGCCCGCCGCGAACCGGGCGCCGACCTTCGCGGCCAGCTCCTCGATGTCGAACGGCCGCTCCGGGACGACCACGGCGTGCGCCCCGGCCGCCATGCCTGAGTGCAGCGCGATCCAGCCGGTGTGGCGGCCCATGACCTCCACGATCAGCACCCGCTGGTGGGACTCGGCGGTGGTCTTCAGCCGGTCCAGCGCCTCGGTGGCGACGGTCACGGCGGTGTCGAAACCGAAGGTCACGTCCGTGACCGCTATGTCGTTGTCGATGGTCTTCGGCACGCCGACGATGGGCAGACCGTTGTCCGACAGCAGCCGCGCGGCCTTCAGGGTGCCCTCGCCGCCGATCGGGATGATGGCGTCCAGACCGAGCTCCCGGACGTGGCCGCGGGCGCGCTCCACCCCGTCCCGCAGCTGCTCCGGGCGGACCCGGGAGGAGCCGAGGATGGTGCCGCCGCTGGCCAGGATGCCGCTGACCGCGTCCAGGTCGAGCTTGAGGTAGTCGGACTCCAGCAGGCCGCGCCAGCCGTCCCGGAAGCCGATGACCTCGTCCCCGTGGTCGACGACGGCGCGGTGGACCACCGACCGGATGACGGCGTTCAGACCGGGGCAGTCACCGCCGGACGTGAGGACACCAATGCGCATAGCCCGAGATACCTTCTCCGCGTGGGCACGAGGACCGGACCGCGCTGTCCGGTTCGGATCCCCGCCACCCTAGCGGTACGGAAGGGCGCGGCCGTACTGTCCGTCCGCCTGCTGGACGAACCCCCGCTCACCTGTGCGGATGCGATATCAGACGGGCTCTCGACGGCATCCCCGGACGGTCTTCGGGACGTTGACGCGGGTGTTGACGCGGGCGCTCCTCAGGCGGGCTGCTGGGCGGCGGCGATCCGCTCGGTGCGCAGCGCCTCGTACCAGCGGTCGTCGGTCGGCGGCAGCGCGTTGACGTCGAGGGCCAGCTTGAGCAGGTGGTCGGCGATCAGCGGGTTGCGCGCGAGCACCGGGCCGTGCATGTAGGTGCCGAAGACCGTGTCGTTGTACGCGCCCTCGCCGCCGTCGCCCGTGCCGTTCCCGTTGCCGAAGCGGACCTGGGCGAAGGGGCGGGCGGTGGGACCCAGATGGGTGACGCCCTGGTGGTTCTCGAAGCCCGTCAGCGGCGGCAGGCCGAGCCTCGGGTCGATGTCCGCGAGGACGTCGCCGACGCAGCGGGCGCCCTCGCCGCGGGTGGAGACCACGTCGAGCAGGGCGAGGCCGGGCTCGCGCTGGCCGAGGTCGTTGATGAACTCGTGGCCGAGGATCTGGTACCCGGCGCAGACCGAGAAGACGATCGCCCCGTTCTCCACGGCCCGGTACAGCCCGCCGTCCCGGCGCAGCCGCTCGGCCGCCAGCCGCTGCGGGCGGTCCTCGCCGCCGCCGATCAGGTAGATGTCCCCGGACGTCGGGATCGGCTGGTCGCTGCGCACGTCGAGCCGGGCCACGTCCAGGCCGCGCTGCCGGGCCCGGCGCTCCACCACCAGGGCGTTGCCCTGGTCGCCGTAGGTGCTGAGCAGGTCCGGGTAGATCCAGACGATCCGCAGTTGGTTGTCGCTCACGTCCACTCCCTGGGGGGTCGTACGGTCAGTTGCCGACGCGGCGGCGCAGGTCCTGGAAGGCGGTGTAGTTGGCGATGACCTCGATGCGTCCCGGCGGGCAGAGCTGCACCGCCTGGTCGAGGGTCTCGCACACCTGGAACTGCTGGCCCGCCACCTCCAGGCGCACCGCGAGGTCCAGCTTGCGGTCGCCGAGGACGCAGATCGGGTGGCCGGTCAGCCGGGTGTAGTCGACGTCCCACAGCCAGGAGGTGTCCGTGCCGTCGGCGCCGCGCGCGTTGACCGAGAGGATCACCGGGGCGGGCGGCGGATCGATCAGGGAGAAGGTCTCCAGCCAGCCCGCCGGGTTCTTGGCGAGCAGCAGCCGCAGGTCGCGGCCCTGGAACTGGACCACGTCGTAGCGTCCGGCGACCGCCTGCACCTGGTACATGCGTTCCAGCGCCACCTGCGGCGGGACGCCGAAGACGGCGGCCACGGCGGCCGAGGAGGCGGCGTTGGCCTTGTTGGCGCGGCCCGGGAGCTGGAGGTGGATCGGCCAGGCCGAACCGTGCGGGTCGAGGACGTGGTCGCCGGAGAGCGCCCAGCTCGGTGTGGGGCGGCGGAAGCCGCACTCGCCGCAGAACCAGTCGTCGCCGGGGCGCTGCATCACACCGCCGCAGGAGGGGCAGGACCAGGCGTCGTCCTTCCACATCTGCCCGGCGGCGACCCAGATCACGTTGGGGGAGGAGGACGCGGCCCACACCACCAGCGGGTCGTCGCAGTTGGCCACGATCACGGCCTTGGAACCGGCCAGGCCCTCGCGCCAGTTCTCGGCGAGCATGCGGGTCTCGGCCGCGCGGTCGAGCTGGTCGCGGGAGAGGTTGAGCAGGGCGATGCACTTGGGGGCGGTGTCCCGGGCGACACCGGCGAGGTACTTCTCGTCGACCTCGATGACGCCGAACCGGGCGTCCGACCCCCCCGCGAGGGCCGAGGTGATGCCGGCCGGCATGTTGGCGCCGAGCGCGTTGGAGACGACCGGGCCGGCCGCCTTGAGCGCCTCGGCGATCAGCCGGGTGGTGGTGGTCTTGCCGTTGGTCGCGGAGACCAGGGTCACGTCCAGGTGCTGGGCGAGCCGGGCGAGGAGGTCGGGGTCGAGCTTCAGCGCGACCCGGCCGCCGATCACCGAACCGCTGCCGCGCCCCGCGGCGCGGGACGCCGCCGCGACCGCCTTGCCCGCGGTCACGGCCAGCTTGGCCCGCGGCGTGAGCGGGTCCGAGTTGCCTGCCATCAGTTCTCGATCCTCCTTGCGTACGCGCCGCGCCTGAAGCCTGCCGGCCACGTGGTGTGAACGTCAGCCTATCCAGATCCCTTCGCACTCCCGAATCGCGGCACCGGCCGCGCGGCCCCGGCGGAGGGCGCTGACCGCCGTGGACACAGGGACCTTACTCTTGCCCGTATGCGACAAGGCCCCATCCCCGGCGTCCGCGGGCGCGTACGGCCCCTCCGGCTCCTCGGCGACCCCGTCCTGCACGCGCCCTGCGCCGAGGTCACCGAGTTCGGTCCGCAACTGGCCGCGCTGGTGGAGGACTTGTTCGCCACCATGTACGCGGCGAACGGAGTGGGGCTGGCGGCCAACCAGACGGGTGAACCGGTCCGGGTCTTCGTCTACGACTGCCCGGACGACGAGGACGTCCAGCACCGGGGCCACGTGGTGAACCCCCGGCTGGTGGAGCGCGGCGGACTGGTGCTGCGCGGGCCCGAGGGCTGTCTGTCGCTGCCGGGCCTGGAGGCCGGGACGGAGCGGTACGACGAGGCCGCGGTGGAGGGGTTCACGGTCACCGGTGAGCCGGTGCGGGTGCGCGGCACCGGGTTCTTCGCGCGCTGCCTCCAGCACGAGTGCGACCACCTGGACGGCGGGGTCTACAGCGACCGCCTCACCGGGTGGCGGCGGCGCAGGCTGCTGCGGAGGGCGGCCCGGGCGCCGTGGAGCGGGGGCACCCCGGGGTAGGGCCCTCGGGGTGGCGACGCCTCTGCGGACGGGCCGGGCCGGGCTAGGGCTTGTGCCGGGCCGGAGGCTGTGCCGGGCCGGGGGCCCGGGGCCGCCCGTCGTCCCCGCCCCTCCCCGTCACCGCAGGCCGCCGCCGGAGCCCGGGTGCCGCCGCCGCGCCCCCGCCGTCGCCGGAGTCCGGCTGTCGTCAGACCTCTGACGTCGTCAGGGCCCTGCCGTCGTCAGAAGCCGGGGCCGCCCACCCGGTCGCCCGCCCCGGCCAGCCGCCCCCACAGCAGGTCGGCCAGGCTGCGCACCAACACCTCGCGGGAGCAGGGGCGTTCGCCGAGCCACCAGTCCCCGGCGGCGTGCATCATGCCGACGATGCCGTGTCCCCACACCCGGGCCCGCAGCGCCGTGTCGGGGCCGAGGTCGAGCCGCTCCTCGACGACCTTGCCGAGTTCCTCGCCCATCCGGCGCAGCAGGGGTGCCAGGTGCCTGCCGACGTCGAAGCCCTGCTCGCCCTGGTCGCCGGGGCCGGTGGCGCCGTCGGCCGGGTGCATCAGGAAGCGGTAGACCTGGGGGCGGGCCTCGATGGCCGCGAGGTAGGTGTCCAGGGTGGCCTCGACCCGGCTGCGGCGGTCCGCCGGGGCGTCCAGTGCGGCGCGCAGCGAGTCGAGCAGGGCGTCGGTGTGGCGCTGGGCGAGGGCGGCATAGAGTCCGCTCTTGTCACCGAAGTGCCGGTAGAGGATCGGCTTGGTGATGCCGGCCTCGGCGGCGATGGCGTTCATGGAGGCACGCGGTCCGTCGCGCAGCACCACTCGGTCGGCTGCCTCCAGCAGTTCGCGCCGTCGGCGGTCGGCGGACCGTTGCTGCTCGGTCCGCTGCGTGGTGTCCATCTGCTCTCCCCACCCCGTGCTGTTTCGGTGACGCCTGCGCAAAGTAGCACTCGGCGGACGGGGCCCGGCGAACCGGATGGAGCGCCCCGGCGCGGGTTGACTTTCTCTACCAGCCGGTAACAGAAGGTGAGTTACCGTAGGTAACATGCGTAGGCGCGTCACTGGGGGGGGACATGTCCGGGTTCACCATGGAGCTCAACGACGAACAGAAGGAGGTCCGGGACTGGCTGCACGGCTTCGCGGCCGACGTCATCCGCCCCGCGGCCGCCGAATGGGACGAGCGTGAGGAGACTCCCTGGCCGGTCATCCAGGAGGCGGCCAGGATCGGCGTCTACTCCCTCGACTTCTACGCGCGCCAGTACTTCGACCCCACCGGCCTCGGCATCCCGCTGGCGATGGAGGAGCTGTTCTGGGGCGACGCCGGGATCGCCCTGTCCATCGTCGGCACCGGCCTCGCCGCCGTCGGCGTCCTCGCCAACGGCACCGAGGAGCAGATCGGCACCTGGATCCCCCAGATGTACGGCGACGCCGACGACGTGAAGCTCGCCGCCTTCTGCTCCTCGGAACCCGACGCCGGCTCCGACGTGGCCGCGATGCGCACCCGCGCCGTCTACGACGGGGCGAGGGACGAGTGGGTGCTCGACGGCACCAAGACCTGGGCCACCAACGGCGGCATCGCCAACGTCCACGTGGTCGTCGCCGTCGTCGACCCGGAGCTGGGCTCCAAGGGCCACGCCTCCTTCATCGTCCCGCCCGGGACCCGGGGGCTGTCCCAGGGGCAGAAGTTCAGGAAGCACGGCATCCGCGCCTCGCACACCGCCGAGGTCGTCCTGGACGGAGTCCGGGTCCCCGGTTCCTGTCTGCTCGGCGGCAAGGAGCGGCTCGACGAGCGCCTCGCCCGCGCCCGGGAGAAGGCCCGCGCCGGGGGCGAACGGGTACGGAACGCGGCCATGGCGACCTTCGAGGCGTCCCGCCCGGCCGTCGGCGCCATGGCCGTCGGCACCGCCCGCGCCGCCTACGAGGTCGCCCTCGAATACGCCCGCACCCGGGAGCAGTTCGGCCGGCCCGTCATCGACAACCAGGGCGTCGCCTTCCAGCTGGCCGACATGCGGACCTCCATCGACGCGGCCCGGCTGCTGGTGTGGCGGGCCTCCTGGATGGCGGTCAACGGGCGGCCGTTCACGGCCGCCGAGGGCTCCATGTCCAAGCTGTTCGCCAGCGAGACGGCGAAGAAGGTCACCGCCCGGGCCGTGCAGATCCTCGGCGGAAACGGCTACACCCGGGAGTACCCGGTGGAGCGGATGCACAGGGACGCGGCGATCTACACGATCTTCGAGGGCACCAGTGAGATCCAGCGGCTGGTCATCGCCCGCACCCTGTCGGGCGTACCGATTCGCTAGTGACCTGAGTCAGAGACTCTTCGTCAGATCGCGGCCATCAGCCGGATGCCGTGCGGCCGACAGGGTTCCGGCCCGGCCTGCTGATATCCGGCCTCCGGCACGCCGGGCAGCTCGCGAGAACCACCCGAATTTCTCTGACTCAGGTCACTAGGGTCTTTCGTTTGGATCAGGCCGGATCAGGGAGCGGTGCCGGACCCCGCGAGCCCGGCATGATCCAAACGAGAGGCGCTAGGGCCGCCGCCCTCACCCGGCCCGCTCACCACGTCACGGGCAGGGCCTCGGGCCCGCGGATCAGCGCGCCCCGCTTGAAGGGGACCTCCTCCGGCGGTACCGCGAGCCTCATCCCCGGCACCCGGTCCAGCAGGATGTCCACCAGCAGCTCCGACTCCAGCCGGGCCAGCATCCCGCCGGGGCAGTGGTGCGGGCCGGAGCCGAAGGACACATGCGGATTGGGGCTGCGGGAGAGGTCGATCGTGTCGGGGTCGGGGAAGACCCCGGGGTCGCGGTTGGCGGCCAGGTACGACACGTAGACCGCGTCGCCCGCCCGGATCCGCGCCCCGTGCAGCTCCACGTCCTCCAGCGCGATCCGGGCCAGCCCCACCGCGTTGCGGTGCGGAATCCAGCGCAGCAGTTCGTCGACGGCGGCGGGCCGCAGCTCCGGCGCCGACCGCAGCCGCTCGGCCAGTCCGGGCCGGGTGAGCAGGAGGTGGAACATCTGGCCGCTGTTGTTGGTGACCGCCTCGCCGCCGATCTGCAACAGGACCGCGAGGCCCACCGCCTCCTCCATGGTGATCCCGCCCCGTCCCACGGCGGCACCGAGCAGCGAGGTGACGTCCTCGGCGGTGCTCCGGGCGCGTGAGCCGATCAGATCGGCGAAGTAGGCGCTCAGCTCCCGCGTGGCCCGCTCGCCGACGTCCGGGCCGTGCGCGGCGGACAGGATGAGACGCGTCCAGGTGTGCAGCGAGCCACGGTCGGCGTCCGGCACCCCCATCAGCTCGCAGACGACGGCGACGGGGAACGGGCCCAGCACGGCCGCGGTGAGGTCGGCGGGCGGTCCCGCCGCCACCATGTCGTCCACCAGCCCGGCCAGCAGGGCCCGCGCCCGCTCCCGGACCCGCTCCACGCCCCGGGCCGTGAACGCGGCGGCCACCGCGCCGCGCAGCCGGGTGTGGTCCGGCGGGTCGAGGAAGCCGACCGCGCCGCGCGCCGGGACGAAGTGCCGGGCGAGCCGGGTGACCTGCCGTTCCATCACCGCCTCGCGGCCGAACCGCGGGTCGTTGGTGACCAGCCGCACATCGTCGTGGCCGGTGACGAGCCAGGCCCAGCCCTCGCCGTCGGGCAGGGCGATCCGGGTGACCGGGCCCTCGCGCATCAGCTCGGCGAGGACCGGGTCGAACTCCGAGCCCGGCAGGTCCGCGACGGGCCACTCCCGCACGGGCGGCAGCGGCCGGGAGACCGTCTCTTCGCTCATGCGTTCCTCACACCCTGCCCCGGGTCCTCGGCCCGCCCGCGCGGGCGGGCCGAGAAGTCCGGGTCGCCCGCGTCCCGGCCGTACCGTCCGGCCGGCTCCGCGAGGGCCGGAGCGAGCGGCTCCGTGGCCGTCGGCACCCGTCTGCCCGGCAGGAGGCGGAATCCGGTCGCCCTGACGTCGTGGAGCCGGTCGCGGTCCTCGGAGCCGGAGTGCCCCGGGGCTCTCCCGGTGGACTGCGCGAAGTGCCCGGCCCGGACCCCCGTGTCCGCGGCCATCCGCGGGAACAGGGGCGGTCGGGGGTGACCGGCACGCCGTTCCCGTGCCGGCGGGAGCGTCTCCTCCCTCGTGATCACGTACTCCGGCACGGACCCCGAGGATCTGCGCAACGTCGCCATGGACCGTGCCTGCTTTCGCCTCGCGGAAGGCCCTCGGCCCACCGGCCGGAGGGCCGCTCCCCTCGTCCGGGGGTGTTCCCCCACGATCACCCGGCCGGACGGCGATCTCTCGTCGGGCTACTCCGTACCGGGGACCGCCGGCGGGTACCGGCGGCGCGGACCGCGCGCCCGGCGGACGGGAGGGGGCCGCGCCCGCCCGGCGCGGCGGGAGGGCGCGGCACGGGACCGGTCAGGAGGACCGGCCGCTGCTGTGGGCGATGCACGCCACGTCGATCCGGTCGGCCAGCTTGGCCAGCTCGATGGTCAGGGCCGCGACGGTGTCCTCGTCCAGACCCTCGTCACCGGCCTCCACCAGCCGCAGCCACCGGCCGCCGACCGTGCGCAGCAGCTTGCTCACATCGGCCGCGGACACCCGCAGGGTGCCGCGGTGGTCGACGATCAGAGGCAGGGTCACTTCGCGCGTCACAGGAAGGGATCGTAGACCCGCCACCCCCTACGCCCCGTGCCATACGGTGGTGATGTTGCAGAACTCCCGGATTCCGTGCCCGGACAGCTCACGTCCGTAGCCCGACCGCTTGACCCCGCCGAACGGGAACGCCGGATGGGACGCGGTCATCCCGTTCACGTACACGCCGCCCGCCTCCAGGTCCCGCACGAAGCGCTCCACATCGGCCTCGTCGCGGGTCCACACGTTCGAACTGAGCCCGAAGTCCGTGTCGTTGGCGATCAGCACCGCCTCGTCCAGGTCGGCCGCCCGGTACAGCGTGGCGACCGGCCCGAACGCCTCCTCGCGGTGGATCCGCATCTCCCGGGTGATGTCCGCCAGCACCGTCGGCGGGTAGTACCAGCCCGGCCCCTCGGGGCGCTCGCCGCCGCACAGGACGGCCGCCCCGCCGCGCACCGCGTCCTCGACCAGCTCCGCCAGATCCGTCACCCCCCGCTCGCTGGAGAGCGGCCCGACGTCCGTCCCCTCGTCCATCGGATCACCCACCCGCAGCGCCCGCATGCCCTCGGTGAAGCGCTCCGCGAACGCGTCGTACACCTCGGTGTGCACGATGAACCGCTTGGCGGCGATGCAGGACTGACCCGCGTTCTGCACCCGGGCGGTCACCGCCACCCGCGCGGCCCGGTCGAGGTCGGCCGAGGGCATCACCACGAACGGGTCGCTGCCGCCCAGCTCCAGCACCGTCTTCTTGATCATCTCCCCGGCGGTGGAGGCGACCGCCCGCCCGGCGGGCTCGCTGCCGGTGAGGGTGGCGGCCCGCACGCGCTCGTCGCGCAGGACGGCGTCGACCGCGGCCGAGCCGATCAGCAGGGTCTGGAAGCAGCCCTCGGGAAAGCCCGCCCGGTGGAACAGGTCCTCCAGGTACAGGGCGGTCTCCGGCACGTTCGAGGCGTGCTTGAGCAGTCCGACGTTGCCCGCCATCAGCGCCGGGGCGGCGAACCGGACCACCTGCCAGAGCGGGAAGTTCCACGGCATCACGGCGAGCACCGGGCCCAGCGGCCGGTAGCGGACCAGGGCCCGGGAGGCGCCCGAGTCCGCCACGTCCGCGGCCCCGGGCTCCTCGTCTGCGAGCAGGCCGGCCGCCCGCTCGGCGTACCAGCGCATCGCCCCGGCGCACTTGGCGGCCTCCGCGCGGGCCTGGGCGACCGGCTTGCCCATCTCCGTGGTGATGACCCCGCCGATCGCGTCCCGGTCCTCGTCCAGCAGGTCGGCGGCGCGGCGCATCAGCCGGGCCCGCTCGTCGAACCCCGTCGTCCGGTAGGTGCGGAAGGTGGCCTCGGCGAGCCGGAGCCGCCGTTCGATCTCCTCCTCGCCCATGGCCTCGTACGTCCGGAGCGTGTCGCCGGTCGCCGGGTTCACCGTCGCGATGGGCATGGCCGTCCTCCCTGGGTGCGCGTGTCTGCTTCGACCCCTGCCCCGCGTCGCGGCGCACCGCAACGCGGACGGGGCGCGTCGTCACCGGGACGAGTGCTCAGCCAGCCGGTCGAGAAACGCGGACTGCGCCCCGACGATCACCTCGCGGGCCCGTTCCAGCCCGAACCACGCCACCCGGTCCAGCTCCGGGAACTCCGCCGTCCGGCCCGAACGGGGCGGCCACTCCATGCGGAACGTCCCGGGGACGACGGCCGCCGGGTCCAGATCCGCCTCCACCGCCCAGGCCGTGACGACCTTGCCGCCCGCCTGCCGGACCTCCCCGAGCGGCACGGCGGGCCCCTCCGGCGGCGGCAGCCCCAGCTCCTCGGCGAACTCGCGCCGGGCCGCGTCCCAGGCGCTCTCCCCGCCCTCGTACTCGCCCTTGGGGAGGGTCCAGGAACCGGCGTCGCGGCGGGCGTGGAAGGGACCGCCCATGTGGCCGAGCAGGACCTCGGTGCCGTCCCGTCCCGGCCGGTGCAGCAGCAGCCCCGCACTCCGCCTCACGGCGCGGCCCCGGGGTGGGCGGCGAGCAGCGCCTCCACCGAGTCCGCCTCCTCGGGACGCTTGTCCTTCCGGTAGCGCAGGACGCGGGCGAAGCGGAGGGTGACGCCGGCCGGGTAGCGGGTGGAGCGCTGGAGGCCGTCGTAGGCGATCTCGACGACGAGTTCGGGCCGGACGGTGACCCCCCAGGGGTGCTCCGTCACGGCCAGTTCCCGCAGCCGTCCCGTCTGCCAGGCCAGCAGGGCGTCCGTCATCCCCTTGAACGTCTTGCCCAGCATCACGAAGGAGCCGTCGGCCGCGCGGGCGCCCAGATGCAGGTTGGAGAGCCGGCCGGTGCGGCGGCCGTGCCCCCACTCGGCGGCCAGCACCACCAGGTCGAGGGTGTGCACGGGCTTGACCTTCAGCCAGGACGCGCCGCGCCGCCCCGCGCCGTACGGGGCGTCCAGGGCCTTGACGACGACGCCCTCGTGGCCGCGCTCCAGTGCCCCGGCGAGGAACCGCTCCCCGGCGGGCGCGCCGTCCGGCCCCCGCACCACGGCGCGGCGCACCCGGGCGGCGTCCGGCACCAGCCGGGCCAGCTCCGCGTGCCGCTCCGACAGCGGCAGGTCCAGCAGGTCGCGGCCGTCGACGGAGAGGGCGTCGAAGAACACCGCGGAGACCGGCACCGCCCGCGCCGCCGTGGCCACGTCGGCACGGGAGCCGACGCGTCCGGCGGTCTCCTGGAAGGAGCGGGGCCGCCCGCCGGCGGTCAGCGAGATCACCTCGCCGTCCAGGACGAACCGCTCACCGGGCAGCGACCGGGCCGTCGCGGCGACCTCCGGGAGCCGGTCCGTGATGTCGTCCAGGGTCCGGGTGTACACGCCCACGGCCGCGCCGTCGCGGTGCACCTGGACGCGGATGCCGTCGAGCTTCTCCTCGACCGCGCAGTCGCCCAGCCGATCCACCGCCTCCGTGACCGAGGACGCGCTGTGCGCCAGCATCGGCAGCACCGGACGGCCCACGGTGAGCCGGAACCGGTCCAGGGCCCCCGGGCCGTCGGCGAGCAGCGCCGCGGCCACCGCGGGCAGCGAACCCGCGAGCATCACCGCGCGCCGGACCCCCGCCGGGGGCGCCCCGGTGGCCAGTGCCAGTCCCTCGACGGCCACCGCCTCCAGGGCGCCCTGGCGGACCTCACCGGTGAGCAGGCCGCGCAGGAAGCGCTGCTCCTCCGCGGTCGCCGCGCCCATCAGCTCCTCGACCAGCCGGGCCCGCCCGGCCTGCGCACCGGGCCCCGACACCCCGGCGAGCCGGGTCAGCAGGGCGTCCACCGCGCGCACCGTCAGCGACGGTCCGGCGGCGGGTTCCACCGGCCGTGCCAGCGTCTTCCAGCCGACGCCGATGCGGCCCTGGGGGAGGCGCCCCGCGAGATACGGGATGACGACGGGCACGTCCTCGGGGTCCGCCTCCCCGAACAGCTCCGCGAGCAGCGCGGTCTTGCGCGACCGGGCCGACACCGCGCCGACCTCCCGCGACACCTCGGCCACCCGGGCGAACAGCATGCCCCCATGGTGCACCGGGCCCGCCGGGTCCACATCCCCGCCGGTGCGGTGCGGTGCGGTGCGGTGCGGTGCGGGGCCGGGGCGTGGCGGGCGACGGGGTGCGGGCGGGTGCCGTGGTGGCGCGGCCGGGCGGTGCGGCGGAGCGGTGCTGGCCGCCGGTGCGGGCTGCGGGCCGCCGCCGGGCCGGGGCTCCGGGGTGACGGGTGCCCCCGCCGGTTCCGCACAATGGGGTCATGACCGCAGACGACGTCCTCGCCCGGGTCGGCCCCAGGCTCCGGCAGCTCCGCAAGGAGCGCGAGATCACCCTCGCCGCCCTGTCCGAGGCGACCGGGATCTCGGTCAGCACCCTCTCCCGGCTGGAGTCCGGACTGCGCAGACCGACCCTGGAACTGCTGCTGCCCCTGGCCGGTGCCCATCAGGTGCCCCTGGACGAGTTGGTCGGCGCGCCGCCGGTCGGCGATCCCCGGGTGCGTGCCGAACCGGTCGTGCGCGAGGGGCGCACCCACTGGCCGCTCACCCGCCAGCCCGGCGGACTCCAGGCGTTCAAGGTGCTGGAGCCCCGCCGCTCCCGGGAACCGGACCCGCGCAGCCACGAGGGCTACGAGTGGCTGTACGTGCTCTCCGGACGGCTGCGGCTGGTCCTCGGCGAGCACGACGTGGTGCTGGGCGCGGGCGAGGCCGCCGAGTTCGACACCCGGGTCCCGCACTGGTTCGGGTCGACGGGGGAGGGGCCGGTGGAGTTCCTCAGCCTGTTCGGCCCGCAGGGCGAGCGGATGCACATCCGCGCCCGGCCCGCACGTCCCGAGGGCCCCGCCCGTCCCGAGGGCCCCGCCGGGCGGTGACGCTGCCGGTCCGTGACGCTGCGGGTCGGACCGGCGGTGGAACGGAGCGGTCCCGGGCGGGCCGGCCGGGGTGCCGGGCGTCGGACCGGGCGCGGTGGGGCTCTCCCCGGGGCCGGGACGCGGAAGCGGGCGCCGTGTCCGGGCGGGGCGGCGACCGGCGTACCGCCCCCGGTACGGTCGGTCTCCCGGGGTCGGGAGCGGGTCCGGCGCACGGCCGGGGATGCCCGGCGGCGACGACCGGTGTATGGCGACTGCTCCATAACACCGTCTGAACGTCGGGGAATTGACTCCACGGGTGAGCGCCCGCCGTCGCCGGACGGGCCGGGTCCCTAGGCCCCGCGGCCGCGCCCGGCCCGTGCGCGAGCCGTGCACGGGCGGGGGAGCGGCACCGGACACCACACGTTCGGCGGACAGGTCATCCGCCCGGACGAACCCTCCGCTGGGCCACACTTGCCGCCGAACGCCGCGAAGCGGACGTGGTGAAGGAGGCGGACGATGGCCATTTCCATCTCTGTGGTGCTGTTGCTGTTCATCTTCGCGGTGATCTTCCTGCGCAACGGCGGGCTGAAGATCTCGCACGCGCTGGTCTGCCTGCTGCTCGGCTTCTATCTGGCGAGTTCCAGCATGGCCCCCACCATCAGCAGCGGCCTGGCGGCGACGGCGGACATCGTCAGCAGCCTGCGACCGTGACACGGGGCGCCGTCAGGCGCCGACGACCCGGGAGCGGATGAGGAAGCGGACGCCTTCGGGGGCCTCCAGGGAGAAGCCGCTGCCCCGGCCGGGCACCACGTCCACGGTCAGCGCGGTGTGGCTCCACACCGCGAACTGGGCACGGGACATCCAGAACGGCACGGGCTCGGCGACGCCCTCCACCGCCAGCTCCGCCAGCAGCACGTCCGCGGCGCCGGTGCGGAACTCACCGGCCGGGAAGCACATGGGGGCGCTGCCGTCGCAGCATCCCCCGGACTGGTGGAACATCAGCGGACCGTGTTCCGCGCGCAGTCGGCGCAGCAGCCCGGCGGCCTCCGGGGTGAGTGCGACGCGCACGGTGTCGCCGGACGTCCCCGGGGCCCTGGACGGACCGGGTGCCTCGGGAGCCTCCGACGGGCGGGGTGTCTCGGGTGTGGGGGGTGTCTCGGGGATGTGGGGCATGCGGTGCATGCCACCACGGGGGACGTTGCGACGGCGTTGCGGTCCCGGCGGTGCCGACGGCCCCGGAGGTGCCGGTGGCCCGAGTGGTCGGCGCGGGGCCGCGGACGGCCGTCGGATCAGCGGACGCCGTCGCGGCGCAGGACGGTGACGCGGCGGTAGTTGCAGCCGGACGGGGTGTCGGTGGGCGGGTAGGTCAGATGGGCCTTGAGCGCGACGCTCGTCAGGCTGAGCAGGAGGTCTATGTCGGTTCCGCAGTCCAGGTGCACGGTCGCCCACGGGGAGTCCGGCACCAGGCGTATCGCGCTGGAGCCCCCGAGGTCGTAGTGGAAGCGTTGGATGGCCCGCCGGGTGAGATGGAGGTCCACATCCCGGTCCGAGTGGAAGTGGACGATGTCGTCGCGGACGGAGCGGAGAGCCCGCCCCGTCCCGCAGCTGGCCCTGCTCGTGGTGAGGTCGGGCCAGGCCTGCAGCCGCTCCAGGGCGTGCTGAGCCAGAGTCATGCCCCCATCGTGGCCGGATCACCGCCCGGCAACCAGGGGTTGAGCGATTCGTAACCGGCATGTGAGGCCGGACGCCCGCCGCCCGGTCCGGCGGGGGCCGGAGCGGCACCGCGCGGTGCCCCTCCCCGGCCCCGGGGGCGGCGGGCCGAGGGCCCCGGGGAAGCCGTTGTCCGTGGGGACGGGGGCGGGGGGCGAACAGGGACGCGGCGGCGGGGCCCGGACGTCCAGGTGAACCGGGACCCGGCGGTGGAGCCCGGACGTGCCGCTGCCCTCCGGCGGGACGGTCCGGTGGCGGTCCGTGTCGCGGGGTGCGACGCGGACCGTCGTCCCCGCCGGTCAGCCGTCCGTTCCCGGCACCGCCGGCGGCGGTGCCCCGGCCGCACCCGGTGCCGCGTCCCGCCCCGCCGGAACGGGGGCCGCCGGGTGGAGGGGCGTCGGGCGGAGGGGCGCCGTGCCCCAGGAGGCGGCGCAGAGCGCGCGGTCCAGCTCCTCGGTGTACACCGAGGCGGCCAGCCACGCCCGGGAGAACCGCCCGGCGTCGGCGGGCAGCAGCCGGCCGAAGGGGTCCCGCCCGCGGTCCGCGGCGGCCCCGCGCAGCTCGTCCAGGAGGTCACCGGCGGTCGTGAGACCGTTGCGGCGCAGCCGCGCGCCGTCCGCGTCCTCGCGGTGGCCGGAGAAGGCCAGCACCCGCCGTCCGCCGGAGACGGCCTGATGGACCCGGCGGCGCAGCAGATGCAGGGGCGCCTCGTCGCCCGGCGGCGCGAGGGGCGCCGCCGGTGCCGGGGATGGCGGGAGGTCCGCGCGGCGCAGCCGGTCGAGCCCCAGGTCCACCCGGACACCGGGGTCGGTGGGATGACCGGCCGCCAGCAGCAGCGCCCGCGGCACCGGACCGGGGGTGAGACGGGCGATCACCCGCAGCCGGAGGCCACCGGCGGAGGCGAGCAGCCGCAGGTTCTCCCGGTACGGCAGCGCCGGGTCGTCGTGGGCGGCGGCCAGCCGCACCGCCACTTCGCCGCAGTGGGCCACCAGGCACTCGCCCGCCGCCTCGCGCACCGTCCCGGCCGTCGTCACGTCGAGGAACAGCAGGTCCTGACCGGACGTCAGGGCCCGGGAGACCTGCTCGGCCACCGGCACCGCCCACAGCCGGTCCAGGGGCTCCTCGTGCCAGGCGACCCCGGAGGCGCGCACCGCCCGTACGCCCGCACCCGCTCCGAGCCGCCCCGTCGGGGAGACCGTCGCGCCGGACACCGCGAGCCCCGCGCGGGAGAGCTCCCGGTGGGTCAGGGTGGTGTCCCCGATCCGCACCGCGCGGTCGGCGGCGCCCGTCGCCCGGCCCGCGCCGCCCGGGGCGACGTCGGACACCGTGCAGAGCCTGCCCCGGGCGTCGGCGGTCCAGGTGACCGCGCCCGCGTACCCGCTGGTGGTGAGGACGGGTTCGGAGAACAGCCCGTACAGCCGCAGCGAGCCGTCCGGGGTGTACGGCTGCCGCGCCGCGCCGCGCAACTCGGCCAGCTCCGGGCCGGTCGCGAGGGGGAGGCGGTGGGCGGCGGCCAGGACGTCGCGGAGCCCGGCGGCCAGGTCCGCCAGCCGGTGGGAGGGATCGCCGCTCCGGGCCGCGCGCACCGCCGTGACGACGGCGACGGCGCGTCCGGCCGCTCTCGGCAGTCCCGCGAGCCGCGCGGTGTGCGCCGCGCGCAGCAGCTCGGCCTGGAGCACGGCACCGGCCCCGTCCGCGCCGGCCTCCAGGACGGCGGTCGCCGCGTCGCGCAGGGCCCGGGCGGCGTCCCGCTGCGCGGGGGTCGCCCCGGGGCCGGGTCCGGGGTCGGCCGGGTCCGTACCGGGAGAGTGGGGGGAGTCGGGAGAGCCGGGGGAGCGGGGGCAGCCGGGGGAGCCGGCACGGGTCCGGCCCGCCGCGCCCGTGCCCGCGGCGGAGGCTGCGCGCCCGGGTGCCGTCGACGGCACCCGGTCCGGGCCCGGCGCGCCGTCGGCCGGACCCGGTGCGGTGGCCGCCGGTTCCCCCGGGCCGGGTGCGGTCCCGTCCGGGGGGCCCGGCGCCCCGGACGGCGAAGGCTCCGCCGCCGGGGCGCCGGCCGCGTCCCCTCCCGCGCCCTCGGCGGCCGGGTACTCGGCGGGGTCCGCGACCGGCGCCGCCGAGGCAGCCGCCGCGCGGTGCAGGCAGTCCGGCGCCAGCAGGCACCCGCAGCGGATCGCCCCGGCGTCCGTCACCGCGCCGCCGGGCGCGTGGAGTTCGAGGTCCGTGTCGTTGTCGACGGCGATCCGCACCACGTCCCCGTCCCGGACCGCGGGCCGGGCGGCCACCTTGGCGACGCCCGCGTCCAGCCGCTTGCGCAGCCGGGGCGTCAGCGCCGCGACGAGTTCGGCGGTGACCGCCGGATCGACCGGCGGAAGGTGCGCGTTCATGAGATCTTCTCCCCTACCCAGCGGGCGAGTTCCAGCGGACTGAGGGCGGCGACCGGCATGCCCGCCGCGACGAGCTGCCCCGCCACGCCGGTGGAGTACCGGGGGCGCCCGGAGTCGTCGAGGCTGGCGCAGCCCAGCACGTGGCACCCGGCCCCGACCAGCGCCCGCACCTCGGCGAGCAGACCGCCCAGCGGATACCCCTCCTCGAAGTCGCTGACGACCACGACGAGCGTGCGCGAGGGCACGGTGACCAGCTCCCGGGCGTGCCGCAGCCCCGCCGCGATGTGGGTGCCGCCGCCCACGCTGACCTCCAGCAGCAGCGACAGCGGGTCCTCGACGTGGTCCGTGAGGTCGATGACCTCCGTCGAGAAGGCCAGGAAGTGCGTGGACAGCGTGGGCACCCCGGCCAGCACCGACGCCGTCAGCGCGGCCCACACCGTGGACGCCTCCATCGAGCCCGACACGTCCGTCACCAGCACCAGCCGCCAGTCGGCGGCCCGCCGGGCCCGGCTGCGGAAGACGGGACGCTCCGGGACCACCCGGACCGTGCCGTCCGGCGCACGGCGCGCCGAGGCCAGGTTGGCCCGCAGTGTCCTGGGCAGGTCCAGACCGCCGCCCGGCCGGCGGCTGGGGCGCGGCAGCACCGTGCCGTGCAGCGCGGGGCGCAGCCGGGTCGACAACTGCCGGGTCAGCGCCTCGACCAGCCGCCGCACCAGGGGTCGCAGCGCGGCCAGCCGCGCCTCGGGCAGGCCGCCCGCGTGCCGCAGCACCGTGCGCAGCAGGTCGACGGAGGGGCGGACGCTCTCCGCGTCCAGTTCGGCCAGGACGTCCGAGCGGCCCGCGTCGGCCGCCGCCGCGAGGACCTCCTCACGGATGCCCGGACCGAACAGCGCCGCCAGCTCCTCCGACCACTCCCGGACCCCGGGGTAGGGGGCCTCCCGGCCGCCCACGCCCCCGCGGCCGGTCAGCTCGCCCCTGCTGCCCTCGCCGCGGCCGTTGCCGTACAGCTCGTCCAGGGCGGTGGCGAGGGCCGCCGCGGACGGCGGCAGCCGGTCGGAACGGCGGCCCAGCACCAGCCGCCAGCGGTCGGCGGGGGCCAGCCACCGCTCCTCGGCGGCGGCAGCCCCGGCCCCTGTGGCACCTGAGGCATCCTCGGCACCGGTGCCGGGAGCATCGACACCCCCGCGCCCGGGGGCACCGGTGCCGGACCCCTCCGGACCGCCGGACATGCCGGGGACGGCGGCCTCGCCGGGAACAGCGGCCGTGGCGGACGGGGCCGGACCGCCCGACGCGCCGGGCCCGGCGGGAGGAGCCGCCCCGATGGCGGCCGCCGCGGTGGTGACGGTCCCGTCGGGCGCGGTGCCCGGGACGGACGCCGTGTCGTCCGCCGGGGCGGGCCCGGCGGTGGCCGGCGCGGGCAGCAGCCCCAGGGCGCCGAGGGCCGTCCGGGCGGTGAGGTCCGCCCCGGTCCACAGCGCCAGGGCGACGGGATCCACCCCTGCGGTGTCGGCGAGATGTCCGGTGTCCAGCCGCTCCTCGACGGCGGACAGCAGCCGTTCCCGGGCGGCCGGACTCAGTGCGTCGAAGCCGCCGCGCAACGCCGGGAGCCGGTCCAGGAACTCCCGGTCGGCCAGCTCGGACACCCGGTCGAGCAGCGGGTCCAGCGCGGGAGCGGCCGACTCCAGCAGCGGACCGGCGGCCGTCAGCAGCCCGGTCAGCCGGGCGGTCAGCGCCGACCGCGACACCGCGTCGCCCGCCGTGTCGAGCCAGGCGGCGACCCGGTCGCCCAGGACCCGGGGGTCCTCGTGGCCCAGCAGCACCCGGACGGCTCCGGCCGCGCCCCGCATCAGCGGGGAGCCGTCCCGGGCCAGCCGGGCCAGCGCGCCGGCCAGCCGCACCCCGCCGGACACGTCCGCCCGGTGGGCCAGCTCCAGCAGGGCGTGCGCGTCCGCCGGGTCCTCGGAACCGGTGAGACCGTCCACCTGGCGCACCGCCGCCGCCGTCAGCAGCTCGGCCAGGGCGACGGCCCGCGCCGTCCGGTCCTCCGACGCGGGCAGCCCGGCGACATGGCCCGCCCGCAGCCGGTCCAGCAGCGCGAGCCCGCCCAGCAGTCCGGACAGGGAGGCCGCCCGGGGCAGCACCTCGGCCGCCTCCGCGAGCCGCGCGTCCGTCAGCTCCGGGAGGCCGCACCCGGCCGCCCGGTGAAGGCCCTCCAGGGTCTGCTCCGCCGTCGGGCCGCCCTCGTCCCGTTCCGCCCGCCACCGCTCCCGCAGGACGCCCTCGGCCGCCTGCGCGGGCGTGACACCCCGGACCCCGGCCGCCGACAGCATCGCCGCGGTCGCCGGTGTCCAGCGCACCTCCCAGCGGGTGGTCAGCGCCTCCGCGCCGCCCGCCCCGGCCACCTCCTTCGGTTCCGCGTACGGCACCCCGCACACCGACAGCCGCCGCAGCAGCAGATCGCGCCGCCGGTCCGTACCGGACCGGAGCGGGTCCAGCCGCAGGTCCCGGGCGGGGCCGGTGGTGCCGGGGCCGGGCAGGCCCAGCTCCGCGACCTCGGCCTCGACCGCGGGGACCAGACCGCTGCGGGGGGCGCCGGGCGCGGGGCGCCCGGTGCGGGTGCCGACGAGCACCCGCTCCATGGCCCGCGCGACGGCCCGGCCCCTGCCGTACGGCTCGCCCTGGGCGAGCACCGTCTGCACCGCTTCCACCAGCTCGCCCCGGCCCGCCGCGGGCAGCCCCCGCAGCCGGGCGAGGTCGGCGGCGAAACGGGCGATCTCCCGTGCGTCCGCCGGTCCCGAGGGGTGGCCGAGACCGCGCAGCTCCGCGCACACCCGTACGGCGGCGCCGGTCAGCGCCTCCTCCAGGGCGGCGGGATCGCCCGCGGCCCGCAGCACCCGGTGCTGCCACTCCGGGTCCCGGATGCCCGCCGGATAACCCGACCGCTCGTCCAGCAGCGCGTAGGCGTACGGGATCAGCGAGGTCGTCCACCCCGCGTCCCGGACCGCGCCCGAGACCCCGGCCCCGGGCTCCCCGGCCGCGGCCCGCGCCTGCCCCGCCTCCCGGACCGCGACGGCCGCCAGGGCCGGGGCGTGGAAGGCGCCGACGACGACGGCGGCGCGCTCCCCGCGCGCGGTGGCGGCGGACAGCCGGGAGCGCATCCACTCCTCCCGGCGCAGATCCAGCTCGGGCACCCCGCCCGCCGCCGCGGCCTCCTCGCGCAGCGCCCACCCGGTCAGGAGGGCGGCCCTGCGCAGCGCCTCGGGCGGTGACCCCGGGGCGGTGGCCTCCACCAGCCGGTCCCAGAGGTCCTCGCCGGGGCGGCCGGTGAGCCGAGACCGCAGCGCGGCCCCCACCCCCGCCCGCCACGGCTCGGCGGCCGCGGCGCTCCCGTCCTCCGGCTCCCCGGTGCTCCCGTCCTCCGGGGGACCCGGCACCGCGGACGGGGGGCCGGAGGGCCCGGGCGGGCCGCCGTCCGGGCCCCGGCGGCCCGCCGCCCACGCCCGGTCGGCCAGCGGCAGGTCGCAGGCCACGACCGGCACACCGTGCCGCGAGGCCCAGCGCACCGCGGCCAGCTCGGGGGAGAAGTCGGCGAACGGGTAGAACGCCGGACCCGCGCCCCCCGCCGCGGACGAGGGCGCCGCGGCCAGGGCGACGGGCGCCCGGGTCTCCTCGTGGCCCAGCCAGGGCAGCCACTCCTGCATCTCGGCGGGCAGCTCGACCAGCAGCACGTCCGGACCGGCCGCGTCCAGCAGCGCGGGCACGGCCGCCGCCAGGGAGGGCGCGTGGTGCCGCACGCCGATGAGGTACGGCGCCGCCGGGTCGTCCGCGAGGACGGCCACCGCCTCCTCCGGGGAGAGCGGCGCGGACGGGGCGGGGCGGGGGCGCGGGATCGGGGACACGGGCGTCAGTCCTCCAGGACCGTGCGCAGGTCCCACAGGGTGCGCCAGGTGGCCGAACCCTGCTCCGCGCGCCGCCGCACCGGACCGTCCCAGTAGCCGCGCAGCCGGGCCGCGTCGGCGGGATCGTCCTTGCGCACCACCCCGAGCAGATGCCCGGGCAGCAGCTCCAGCACGTCCCGGTCACCCGGGAAGTAGGCCGCCGCCAGCCCCAGGGCGCCCGCCACCGCCACCGCCTCGGCGGTGCTCATCACCGTCGACGGCCGCTCGATCTCCCAGCCCTCGGCCGACCGCCCCTCCCGCAGGTCCCGGAAGGCCACGACCAGGGCCTCCAGCACCGCGTCGTCGACCCGGAACGGGGCGCCCGCCCGCTCCACACAGGCCCGCGCCTGGCCGCGCACCAGCGCCGTCTCCGCGTCCAGGTCCCCGATGGGGCCGACCGTCTCGAAGTTGAAACGGCGCTTGAGCGCGGCGGACATCTCGGAGACGCCCCGGTCGCGCAGGTTCGCGGTGGCGATCAGGTTGAACCCCGGCGCCGCGTGGGCCAGGGAGTCCTCGCCGCCCGCGAGTTCGGGGACCGCGATGCGCCGCTCGGACAGCAGCGACACCAGGGAGTCCTGCACCTCCGGCAGACAGCGGGTGACCTCCTCGACGCGGGCGATGCCGCCCCGGGTCATGGCCGTCAGCACGGGCGACGGCACCAGCGCCTGCCGGCTCGGACCCTGCGCGAGCAGCAGGGAGTAGTTCCACCCGTACTTGAGCTGGTCCTCGGTGGTGCCCGCGGTGCCCTGGACGACCAGGCCGCTCGTCCCGCACACCGCCGCGGACAGCAGCTCCGACAGCATCGACTTCGCCGTTCCCGGCTCGCCGACGAGCAGCAGGCCCCGCTCCCCGGCGAGGGTGACGACACACCGCTCCACCAGTGCCCGGTCGCCGACGAACTTGCCCCCGACCACCAGTCGCCGCGGCACGCCCTCGGGCACCTCCGCGTCGTCCGGCAGCCGCAGCGCCCGGCCGCCGCTGCCCATCACGAACGTGACGACGGCACGCGGCGTGAGCCGCCAGGAGGGCGGTCGCGGCCCGTCGTCATGGGCCGCGAGGAAGGCCAGTTCGGTGGCGAACAGGTCCTCGGGCGGCACGATCTGCCGGGCGGGACCGGGGGCGGTGGTGGTCATCGGCGTACTTCCGGTGGATTCTGGACGGTGGTCATCGCCGGAGCGCGGGACGGCTCCGGCACGGGCCGCGCTCACCGGCGGCGGCCCTTGCGCGTGGCGCGGGTGACGAGCTGCTCGTACGAGGGCGCGTCACCGGCGCGGACCCGGGCCCACGCGCGGGTGAACAGCTCGGGCACCGGCAGCGCGGGCACGGTGCGGCGGCCGGTGGCTATCGGGTACAGCCCCTCCTTCCACATCTCCAGCGGCAGCGCCGGGGACCTGAGGTCGTGCCATCCGCAGGGCAGGAACAGGGTGCGGCCGGCCCGCGTCCGCTTCGCCTCCACGACCAGGCCGCTGGCGGCCAGTTCGGCACGGGCCTTCTTCAGCCGCGCGGGCCGCCAGCCCGTCCAGCGGGCGCAGTTGCGGTCCGTCGGATCGGGCAGGGCGAGCAGCTGGAGGTAGAGCGCCGCCGCGTCCTCGCCCAGACCGTGGGCCGAGGCGACCTCGGCGACGAGTTCCGGCACGCTGACCGTGGGGTCCTGCGGGACGCCCGTCGGCCCGCCGGAACCCGGCCGGCCGACCGCGACCGCGTCGGCCAGACCGTCCCCGAGGACCGCCCGCAGCGTCCGCGGGGCCGCGTGTCCGGCGCCCAGGAGCCCGTCGAGCAGCCCGAGGGCCGGGTCGTCCGGCCCGGTCAGCGCCGACGGCCGGATCAGCACCGACTCGTGGTCGCCGTACCAGGGGCGCAGGGCGAGCGCGGCACCCGCCCAGGTGGTGCCGTGCGCGTCGGCGCCGCCGGTGGCCGGCAGACCGTACGCCTTGCGGATCTCGACGGAGGTGGAACCGCCCTTCTCCGTCCACGCGATGCCCATGTCGAGCAGCAGCCCCGGGTCCTCGAAGCGACGGCGCAGCGCGGCCAGGCCCTCGGGGAGCACGGAGCGCATCGGATGCCCGTAGGGCAGGGCGTAGGCGAGGGTGGCCAGGGCGGCGACCGCCTGCTCCACGGTGCGGCCCGCGGGGATCGCCTGCGGGTCCGCGGCGACCAGATTCCCGTCCTCGTCCGGCCGCTGCGTGGTGATCCGGCTCAGCCACGCGGTGCGGTCCGGGTTGAGCACCGCCTCGGCGGAGCCGAGCGACAGTCCGTCCAGGCCCACGGCCAGCTCCTCGGGCACCCGGACGAGGGAACCGTGGCGCTCGGCCCACACCCGGCCCGCCCGGGCCAGGTCGGGACCGTCGGTCCAGAGCCCGGCGGTCTCCTCGGGCAGCAGGGCGCCGACCAGCTCCGCCCGTTCCTGGACGCTCAGGGTGTCCAGCATCTCGTTGGCCGCGTCGAGCTGGCGGGGCTTCAGGCCCACCAGGAGGAGCGCCTCGGGGGAGAGCTTCTCGGGCTGTCCGGCGAGGAGCGCGGTGGCCTGCAGGCGGCCCACCGCGTCGCCGGTCTCGGCCATCAGCGCGGCCGGCGCGGCGTCCTGCCAGGGGACAGTGCCCTTCTCCCGGAGCAGCCGGGCCGCGACGGCCGGACCGCCGTCCGGCAGGACGGTGGTGAACCGGACCTCCCGCTCCAGCGCGAAGTGGGCGACGGCGCCGAACCGCCCCTCGGGGTCGTACTCGACGGCCTGCCAGTGGACGCGGTCGGTGCGGTAGTCGACCCGCTCGGAGTCGAGGACGACCACCGTGCGGCCGTCACGGCGCAGCACCTGGCCCGCGCGCTGCTGCCGGTCGTGCGGCTCGCTCAGTTCGATCTCGCGCAGCACCCCTCCCGGCGAGGCGAGCGGCCCCTCGGCGAGCGCCTCGAACAGCAGGACCAGCGCCTCCCGTTCGGCCTGCGGCAGGGTCGGCGACGCGGCCCGGACGACCAGCCCGCGCAGCGCGGGGAGCAGCGCCTGCCAGGGCACACCCGCCCGGGGCGCGGTGTGGTCGTCGCTGACCCAGCCGTCCGAGGACGCGGTGTGCCGGGCCTGGCCGGGCAGCGGCACTCCGTCGGCGGGGCCGCCGGAGAACACGTGGTTCACCGCGCGGATCTGGCGCAGCGTGTACCACTGGGTGTCGCTCCGGTGCGCTCCCCACAGGGAGGTCATCCCGGCGACGGCCGAGAGCAGCGTCCGGTCGTCGCCGTGCTCGGGGCGGTACTCCGCGAACATGCCCTCGGTCCGCTTGCGCTCCTGCTGGGGACGCTCGACGGGCGGGGTCGCGAACGTGGTGGCCGAACCGGCGGCCTGGAGGGCCAGGTTCACCAGCGACGCCACCCCGGCGACCAGCCGCTTGTCGGACAGCTCGGGCAGGGTGCGGGAGACCGCGCTCCGGAGGGTGGCCTCGGCGCTGGGGACGCTCCCCTGGCCGGCGGACTCCGGGGCCCGGGCGCCGTCCTGCCGCGCGGCCGTGCTCTCCTTGGCGGCGGCGACCAGCGCCCGGCGCTCGTCCAGGGCCCGCGCCGCCTCGGTCAGCAGCTCCGCCGCGCGGTCGTCGCCGAGGGCGCGCAGCACCGCCGACGCCTCCTCGTCCCGGGGGCGCAGCGCGTGCCAGAAGGCGATCGGGGGCACCATCCGGGTGCCTCCGGCGTAGGAGCCGCCCTCCTCGCCGGGGGTCACCGAGCCCAGCTCGCTGCCCTCCTCGCCGGGGGCGAGCAGGCGGACGTCGCGCCGCCGCAGGGCGACCACGGGCTCCGCGCCACCGGGCAGCCGCAGGGCACCGAGCGGCACCTGCCGCTGCCCGGAGGAGACGAGGGTGACGGTGCGTCCGTCGGGCGTGCCCGTGGTGGTGCGCTGTTCGCCGCCGGTGTCCTCGGAGCGCACCCAGCGGCCCAGGACGGTGCCGTCGGTGCCGAACGGGCTGCCCTCCAGCCCCGGCAGCAGCGGCAGCATCTCGCAGCGGTCCTGGAGGAGCGTGGTGTCGTCCAGCACGCCGGAGCGGAGGAAGGCGGGCAGGGACGCGCGGCCGTGCGTGCCGGTCGCGGGGTCGTACTCCAGCCAGAGGGGCCGCTTGCCCTGGTAGCCCTGGCGCCAGTGCAGCGTGCCGTCGGAGAGCACCGAACGGGACGCGGGCAGCACGGTGTCCCCGGCGTGCAGGGCGCGTCCGCCGGTGGCCCGGCCCCCGGCGGCCAGCGGGACCGAGGACGCGCCGGTGTCGAAGCGACGGTAGGCCACCTGCTCGCCGGTGAGCGCGACGACCTCGGACGGGCGGGTGGACCAGTAGCCCTGCTGCTTGGAGTCCTTCCACCACAGCACCAGCAGTTCACCGTCGGTGTAGCGGAACTGCGGGCGCTGCCAGCGGTCCAGGTCGGCCGGGAGCCGCAGGTCGTGGTCGAGGAGGATGCCCTCGGGGCCGACGACGATCGCCTTGCGGCCGCGGCTCACGATCAGGTTCGGCCACGCCTCGTTCACGATCAGCGTGTTGTCGTGGTCCTTCGGCGGCGCCTCGGCGTGCAGCCGGCCCAGGGCCTGCTCCAGGGCGGGCCAGTGCAGTTCGTCCATGATGCCGGCCCGCAGGGTGCGGCCCAGCAGGGGCGCGATCTCGTACGCGGCGACCCGGGCGACCGCCTCCGGGTTCACCGCGGCGGCCACCGCCCGGTAGGGGGCGAGCAGGTTCAGCGTGGTCCGCGCGTCCGGCAGGCCCACCGCGCCGGTGAGCCGCGCGACCGTGCCGTCCAGCCATTCGCGCAGCACGTCGCGGAGCACGGGGTGGCCGGCCAGGTGCTTCAGCACCCGCGAGGTGTCCCGGTCGCGGCCGGCTCCGCCGACGGCGTCGAGCAGCATCGGCCGCAGCCTCGGGTCCGCCGCCGAGGCGGTCAGGTCGCGGTGGCCGGGCGGATTGTCCCGCACCCAGCGGTCCAGACCCAGTCTGATGTCGGTGCCGGGCTCCGGGAGGGTGAGCGGGATCCGCTCGGCCGCGCACAGGTCCAGCAGGTCGAGGTCGGCGCCCGCGCGCCAGCGGCCCGAGAACAGGTCGACGGGGCGTCCGTCGGCACGCAGCCGCGGCGCCATGCGCGCCACCAGGGCGAGGGTGGCGGGGGAGCGGTCGGACTGGGAGCCGCCGTGCTTGCGGTGGGTGGCCCAGCGGGTGAGCCAGCCCGCGGGGTCGATCTCCGGCGGGTTCCCCCGGTCGTCCACGGCGGTCCCGTCCTCGTCGGTGAGCAGGCGGTCCGCGCCGCACTCGGCGAGCAGCTCCAGCCAGAACTCGTCCGCCCTGCCGTCCCGGTCCAGAGCGGCGGGCATGATCTCCAGGAGCCGGGCGCGCACCTCCGGGCGCCGCGCGGCCAGCGCCGGCAGCACCCCTCGGTAGGCGGTCCAGAAGGACTCGGGCGCCCGGACGGCGGCGGGCGAGGCCAGCAGATCGGCGACGAGGTCGCCCTCCGCCTCGGCCCGGTCCAGTCCGGCGGCCTTGATCAGCGCACGGGCGTCCTGCGGCAGCGAGGCGTAGGGCGGCATGCCGGCGGCGCAGCGCTCCACGGTGAGCTGCCGGAACTGCGTCCAGGCGTCCTCGGCCCGCAGCCGGCCCGACAGGTCCCGCACGTGCTGCTTCAGCGCCTTGACCGTCAGCGCGCCCGCGAAGGCGAACTCCAGGAAGACGGCGCGCTGCCGCTCCTCGTCGACGGTGAGGGCGTGCACCCGCTCGGCGTCTCGGGCCTTGCCGAAGAAGGCCGCGGCGTAGGTGGAGTTGTCGTGTTCGAGGAAGACCCGGGCGGCCTGCTCGTAGAAGGTGGGCAGGAAGTGCGGGACGGCCCGGCCGAGCCGGTCCCCGAGCGCCTCGAAGCCCTCCTTCGCCGTGCCGGGACGGGACTTGGCCTGCCGCGCGAGCCGCTCGACGTCCTTGACCAGGGCCAGCGCGTGGTGTCCGTTGGCCGGGTCGTTGACCAGCGCCCACGCGGGGAAGCCGAGGGTCTCCCGGCGGACCTGCCCCACCTCGGGGGTCTCCCGCTCGCGGACGAGGCCGAGGAAGTCCAGCGCGAGGTCCTCGGCCTCGCCGAGGGTGCCCGGCACGAGCCGCACGACGCGGCGGTCGCCCAGCGCCGGGTGGGTGTAGGCGCGGACGGTGAGGACGTCGGCGTCCTCGCCGGTGCTGCTGCCGGAGGGCAGGACGGCCCCGGCGTCCAGCAGCGCGGCGACGGCCGCGTCGTCGGGGGCGGCGGGTCGCCGGGCGGTGCCGGCCGTGCTCTGGTCCTGGGTGACGCTCATGCCGCCCGCTCCTCGTCCTCGATGTCCCGTCCGGCGTACAGCGCCGCCGCCATGCGCATGCCCTCGGACCAGGCCACCGGCCCGATCAGACCGAGCTTCAGCACCCGTCCCGCGGGGTCGGTCCACATCAGGGGACCGGTCTCCGCGTCGTCGTAGCCGTCGTAGTCGCCGACCCAGACGCGGGCCTCGACCGCCCGGCCGTCCTCGCGCACGGAGCAGATCGCGTTGCCGCCGCGCACGCGGTAGCCGAGCTGGGCGACCCGGCCGTGCAGGAACCGCTGCTGCTTGAAGGCGCCGCCCGCGTACTCCTCGACGGAGGTCGCCTCGGCGTCCAGCGCGGCGGGGCGGGACCACACCTCGCGGAAGAGCTGCTGGGCCCGCTGCTCGACGCCCAGCTCCACGGCGAACTCCCGCAGCTCCTCCAGGTCCTCCAGCAGGACCGGGTGGGGCAGCCGGACGAGGCCGGGGGCGATGCGCACGGTGTCCCCGTCGAGGTCGACGAGGCCGAGGCCGCGCTCGGGGTCGGCGTCGCGCAGGAAGCCGGCGACCCGGCCGTCGGCGCCGCTGACCACGAGGTCGCGCAGGGCCGAGCGCCAGGCGGGGTCGGGCCAGACGCGGGTGAGGACGTCGAGGGGCACCGGGAGGGAACGCACCATCCAGCGCTCCACGTCGGCCAGGCACTGGCGCTCGTGCCGCTCCAGCCATTCGGTGAGCTGCCGCAGACCGACGACCGCCGGGTCGTCCGCGAGCTTGGCGGGCACCGACTTCAGCCGCCGCCCCGCCGCGTTGCGGCAGACCACCCTCCCGTCCTCCAGAGCGACCTCGTAGTCGCCCGCCGAGACCCACCCCATACGTGCCTCCCCGCACCGCAGTGATCAAGTGCGGGGAACTCTAGGACAGGACACTGACAACGCCGTTCGAGCCCTGTGGACGAACGGGGCCGTACGCCTGGGGAAAAGTGTTCCGCCCCAGGTGGGGGAGGGTGAGGCCGGGTCCGCGGGGGCGGCGGACGCGGCTCGGGGTCCGGTTCGCGGGGGCGTTCCGCCGGTCCGTCCGGCCGCTCCGCAGGGGCGGGCCCACGCGTCGCGGACCCGCCCCTTCCGGTCACCGGTCCCTTCCGCTCGCTCGCCCCTCCGGCCGTTCGCCGCGCCCGCTCACCCCGCCGCGAACCGGTCCAGCGCCGCGGCGGCCAGCCCGGCGACGGCGGGGCGCAGCGCGCTGCCGATGTGGGGCGCGAACCGGGGGGAGTGGTTCGGGGCCGGCGGGGCCGGTGCGGCCGACGTGCCGGGCGGGGCCTCCCGGCCCGGCGCCGGTGTGTCCGTCGGTGCGCCCGCCGGGGCGGCGGCCCGGTCCGGGGCCGGGCGTCCGGGGTCCGCGACGCCCAGCATCCAGTAGACCAGCGGGATCCCGCGCTGCCCGTGGAACCGGGCCCCGGCGTCGCCGAACAGGGGGAAGTCCTCCGTGGCCAGCGAGCCTGGCCAGGGCAGCACGCGGGAGGCCCCCAGCAGTCCGGCCTGGGCCCGGCGCACCGACTCGGTGGCCGTCAGGTCGGAGCGCAGGGCCGCCGAGCGGGACACCACCCGCACCTCCGGTTCCCGGGGTGCCCCCGAGGCGGCGCTCTCCGCGTGGACGGCGCGGTGCACCGCCGTCAGCAGCCGGTCGAGGTCGGCGTCGGCACGGGCGCGGAGCCCGACGCCGAGCGCGGCGCTCTCCGGGACGACGTTGGCCGCCGTACCGGCCCGGACCATCCCCACGTTGAGGGCCATCCGGTCGGCGTGCGGGCCCGTGCGGGCGGTCAGGTTGTGCAGCCGGGTGATGACGGCGGCGGCGGTGACCACCGGGTCCAGGGCGAGCCCCGGGGTGGCGGCGTGACCGCCCCGGCCGTGCAGCACCACCTCCAGCACCGCGCCCGCCCCCGTCACCGGGGTCCCGTCCGGGGTGTGCGCCACCGTGCCGGAGGGCAGCGGCGCGGCGTGCTGGGCGAGGACGGCCCCGGGCCGGCCGAACCGCTCGTACAGGCCGTCGCGGAGCATGGCCTCGGCACCGGTCAGGGTCTCCTCGGCGGGCTGGCCGAGCACCACCAGGGTGCCCCGCCAGCGGTCGCGGAGCCGGGCGAGCAGATCGGTGGCGCCGGCCGCCGCGGCCAGGTGCAGATCGTGCCCGCAGGCGTGCATGGCGCCGGAGTCGCTGGCGTAGGGCAGCCCGGTCCGCTCACGGACCGGGAGGGCGTCGAGTTCCGCCCGCAGCCAGACACGGGGGCCGTCGCCGTTGCGCAGGACGCCGACGACTCCGTGCCCGCCCACGCCCCGGGTGACCTCGCAGCCCGCCGCCGCGAGCCGTTCGGCGAACCGGCCCGCGGTGCGCGCCTCGTGCCCGGAGGTCTCCGGGTGGGCGTGCAGGTCGAGGTAGAGGGCCAGGGCGGGCCGCAGCACCTCTCCGGCCCGGGTGAGGAGGCATGCCCCGGCCGTCGGCGCCGCGCCCCCGGACGGACCGCCCTTCGGCCCCCCGCCCGTCCGGGCGGCCTCCGGCCGGCTCCCGTCCGGCGCCGGAACGGCCGCTGACGGACCGCCCGGTGAAGGGCCGCCCGACGACGGACCGCCCGGTGAGGGGCTGACCGGTGAAGGGCCGCCCGTGGACGGCTCCGCCGCTGACGGGGCGGCCGGCGGCGGACCGGCCCGCCCCGCTCCCGGGCGCGGTAGGGCGGCCGCCGGGAGGAGGCGGGGCGGTGTCCCGCCGGGCGCGGTGCCGGGCGGGAGCGCGGTGGCGCGGCCGGCCGGTGGCCGCGGCGGGGGAGGGTGCGGGGGGGACGGCGGGGTCATCGGCCGCTCCGGGGGACGGCCGGGCCCGGCCGGAACACGGCCAAGGCCCGGGAGACGGAAGGGGGTTCAGGGGAAGGGATGCGGGGCGCGGCGGATCTCCGCGTCCGTGAGGTCCCGGTCCCGGAGGCCGCCCCGGCGCTGGGCAATGCGCAACCGGGGCATGTGCGGGGCGCGTTGACGGTTCCAGCCGAAGTCGATCGGCAGCAGCCCCGGAACGACGGTGCTGACGGTGCGCAGCCCCATCCGCTCCTGCTCGGGCGAGGTCTGGTCGACGACGATGACGTCGTGGCCCGCCCGCACCAACTCGTCCCGGACCACGGCGACATCGTCGCTAAGGTCGCGGGTGCGCGGCCGGAGCCGGTCCTCCCAGTCCCGGTACACCTCGTCGAAGGGGAGCGCCTCGGACGGCTCCAGATAGGCGCGCGCGTACTCGGCCATCCGGGGCAGCCCGTAGAGCTGGGGGTGGTCCTTGAGATGCCGCACCAGGGAGAAGTCGTCCGCCATCGCCTCCAGTTCGGCGCGGCGCTCCGCGGTCTGCCGGGCCAGGTGCGGGATGTAGCTCAGCACCTCGGACAGGGCGCCCTCGATGGCGGACCTCGGGTCCAGGGAGGCCGCCGCGGCGAAGGAGAGGGTGCCGGGGCCCCCGTCCCGGCGGACGCCGACGACGGTGACGGCCGGGACCGCCAGGTCGATCCGGTTGTCGAAGACCCGTACGTCGTAGCCCTGCAGGGCGGCGCGTTCGGCCAGGGCGGCGGAGGCGGACCCGCCCACCGTCCGCAGGTCGACGCGGGTCAGCGGGGCCGCCCCGTACCAGCCGTTGAGGAACGAGTCGCGCTCGACCAGTTCCAGCAGCCCGCCCAGCACCGCCTCCTGGGCACCGCCGCCGATGGCGCAGCCGTTGGAGCACTCGAAGACGAAGTTGTCGCCGGCCAACGGGATGCTGTAGTAGACGAGCCGGGACGGCACCAGCACCGGGCGTTCGTCGCGCAGCGACCAGCCCCACTCCCAGGGGATGGGGCGGCCCGGGTCGAAGGGGGCCACGGCGGGATCGTCCCGGTAGGTCTCCTCGGCGTACAGACCGCACACGGCGGGGTCGACGGCGTCGGCCCGCAGTTCGTCGTAGGAGCCGACGACCGGGGCGGCGCCGCCCCGGCGGTGGGTGCCCGCGTACCGCTCCAGGCCCTCCAGGTAGGCCAGTCGGCGGCTGGTGTCGAAGGAGCTCTCCTGTCCGCTCCACGTCACGTCGTGGAGCCCCGCGTACCCGCGGATGAAGACGCTGCCCGCCACCGGCGCGGTGGTGGACGAGGTGACGTCGGTCCAGGTGCCCGCCCCGAGGGCGCCGCAGACCGGGTTGGCCAGGGCGTCGGTGGGCAGCGGGTGGGCGAAGGCGGAGCGGACCCGGTAGGTGCCGGGGTCCGGCTTGAGGACCGGGTCCCCGGCGAACGGCCCGGTGGTGTCCGGGGGCTGGCGCCGGGCCGGGGGCCCGCAGTCCGGGCAGAGCGGATCGGCGAGCAGCGGGAACGTCCTGACCAGCAGGGTGGTCGCGTCGACCCGGGTCACCTGGGGCAGTGCCCGGTCCGCCGGTCCGGTCGCCGGGGGCGTGGGCCCGGCGGCGCCCCGCAGGGCCTCGCACAGCGCGGCCACGGTGTCCCGGAGGTGTCCGGTGAGCAGCGGCCACGCCCCGGCCGGGCGGGGGCCGTCGGGGCCGCCGGTCTCCAGGGCGTTGCGCTCGCTGCGGCTGCGCAGCCGTTGCCAGCGGACGGCGAGGCAGCGTCCGCAGGCGGGGGCGGTGCCGTCGCCGCCCCAGGGGCCGAGCAGGACCGCGGAGGCGGTGAGGTGCACCCGCGCCGCCGGGCGCTCCGCCGCCCACGGGTCCGCGGCACCGGCGTCCCCGGCCCCGGTGCCGACGGCGCCGACCGGCACCACGCGCGGGGCCCCGGTGCCGAAGCGGCCGTCCAGGAAGGTCTGGAGGGCGCCGCGGGCCTCCTCCATCGGATGCGGGAGCGGCGGCGCGGGGCGCGCGTCCGGGGAGCCGGGGCCCGGCAGCGGGCGCGTCGCGGTGCTCATGAGGTCTTCGTCCAGCGGAAGGTGCGCATCGCCACCGCGCCGAGGACGACGGTGAAGACGAGCAGCCCGGCGCAGCCGGCCGCGATGTCGGAGAGGTCGCCGCGCCCGGTCAGCGAGCCCGAGACCGCGTCGTTCAGATAGCGCAGCGGCATGACCAGGGAGAGCTTCCGCAGCCAGTCCGGCATCGAGTCCAGCGGGAAGAACGAACCGGACAGGAACGCCATCGGCAGCATCAGGAAGTTGGCGATCCCGGCGACCGACTCCGGGGTGTCGGCGACGCTGCCGATGATGACGCCGAGCATCAGGAAGGTGATGATCCCGAGGATCATCACGGGGATCAGCAGCGGCCATCGGGAGTCCGGCACGAGGTCGAACCCGGGGAGCATCGCCACCCCGACGAAGAGCACGGACTGCACCGCCCCCACCACCAGGGCGAGCACGAAGCGGGAGCCGATGACGGAGGAGAGCGGGGCGGGCGACATGCGGATCATGCGCAGGATGTCGTCGACCCGCCACTGCATCAGGGTGAAGCCGATGCCGAAGACGGCCGCGTTGGCGACGCCCCAGGAGAGCACCCCGGAGGCGGTGTAGGAGAGGTACGAGTAGCCGCTCTCCTCCACGTCGCGCCCGCGGAAGATCAGCCCGAAGACGACGAGGAAGATCAGCGGGAAGGCGAAGGTGAAGAAGACGGTCGTCCGGTCCCGGACCTGGGCGCGGTAGCCCGCCGCGGTCAGCGCGGAGTAGGCGCTCATGCCTGCTGCTCCTGGTTCTCGGCGGCGGCGGGAGTCCGGCCCGGCCGCCGGGCGGTGATGTCGAGGTAGACGTCCTCCAGGCTGGGGGTGCGGGTCTGCACACCCTCCAGTCCGGTCACGGCGTCGAGCGCGGCGAGGACCCGGCCGGTGGCGCGGGTCTCCAGCACCAGGTGGCCGCCCTGCACGGTGACGGCCTCCACGCCCGGCAGGGCCGCGGCCTCGCGTTCGCCGATCCGGCCGAGCGGGACCAGCATCCGGCTGCCGGCGCCGAAGGTGCCGATGAGGTGCTGGGGTTCGTCGGTGACGACGAGCCGGCCGTCCACCAGGATGCCGACGCGGTCGCAGAGCGCCTCGGCCTCGTCGAGGTGGTGCGTGGTGTAGACGATGGTCCGGCCCCGCGCCTTCAGCCCGCGCAGCACCTCCCACAGGTCCCGTCGGCCCTCCGGGTCGAGGGCGGCGGTCGGTTCGTCCAGGAAGATCAGTTCGGGTCCGTGGACCAGGGCGGAGGCGATGGCGAGCCGCTGGCGCTGGCCGCCGGAGAGGCTGTCGACCCGCACCCCGTGCCGCCCGCCCAGGCCGACGGACTCCAGGGTGGTGTCGACGGCCGCGGGATCGGCGCCGAACAGGGCGGCCACGGTGCGCAGGTGCTCGTGGACGGTCTGCCGCACGAAGAACGCCGAGGACTGGGTCTGCACCCCCATGCGGGGCAGCAGCGCGGTGTTGCGGGGCCACGGGGACGCGCCGAACACCGAGACGGTGCCGGAGTCCGCCCGGCGCAGCCCCTCCATGATCTCCACCAGGGTCGACTTCCCCGCCCCGTTGGGGCCCAGCAGCCCGAAGAACTCGCCGCGGCGGACCTCCAGCGTGACCTCGTCGACGGCCCGCCGGCCGCCGTAGCTCTTCGTCACACCGCTGACGGCGACGGCGGGTCGCTCTCCCTCGGCCGGTGTGGGGGAGGTGGTGCTCATACGGGTACCTCATTCATGGTCGCGTGGTCCTTCGGGGCCGCGGTCATCGGAGCAGCAGCAGTACGGCGCAGGTGACGGAGCCGGCCACCGCGAGCAGCACCAGGGCGGTCCAGGAGACGGCGTAGCCGGTGTAGACCCGGCGGGCCCGCGGCGGGTAGGCGGCGACGGCGTCCCGGCCGCCGCGCCGCAGCGCCAGATAGGCCCGGGTCTCCGGGGCGAGGCTGGCGGCGCCCAGCAGGTGGCAGAGCATCCGGTAGCCGTCCAGCGGGGGCAGCGGCACCAGGTTGCTCAGGGCCTGGACGGTGCCGACGAACAGCATCCCGGTCAGCACCGGGCGCACGGGGTCGGAGGGGTCCAGCAGGGACCACCACAGCCCGAAGGGCAGCAGGAGCACGAGGTTGACGTACGCCCCGGCCCCGGCGACCACCAGTTTCGCCCGCAGGCCGGGCAGGAACAGGTAGTTGTCGACGGTGCAGTACATCATCAGGGTCGGGAAGCGCCAGCGCAGTCCGATCTCGGAGACCACGCCGCCGTAGTGCCGGGCGGCGACGCCGTGGGCCAGCTCGTGCAGGCAGATGCTGAACCAGAGGAACACGGCGAACGGCACCAGCGCCAGGGGCCGGGCCAGCAGCTCCAGCGTCCCGTCGACGAGCGCCGCCGGACGGGCCAGCAGAGCGCCCGTCATCACCAGGACGGCGGCCAGCAAGGGCAGTTGGACCCATGGCCGCAGCAGCGGGCGCAGCGGGCGGTAGAGGCGGCCGGTGGTCGCGTGGGCGTTCGCCACGGTGCGGCGGCTGCCCTTCCAGAAGCCCCCGGTGCGGGCCGGCGCCGGCTCGGGCGGGGCGGGGTCGGGGGATCCGGCGAGCAGGCCCCGGGTGCCGAGCAGGCCCAGCAGCCGCGTCCACTGCTCCTCGGGGAGCCGCAGGCGGAACCGGTCCGCGTACGCGGACACCAGGTCGTCCAGGTTCCGGCTGCCGTCGAGGCGGCTGATGACGAAGTGCTCCTTGGGGCCGACCTCGAACGCGGCCCCGCTGACCGGGTGTTTGATCAGGTGCACGGTGCGCGGACCGCGCAGCAGCGGTGGGCTCATCAGCACCCCCGGGCGCAGGGCCGGCCGGTAGGCCCGCACGGCGGCGGCACGCTCGGCGGCGGAGGGGGCCGCGGGGGCCGCCGGCGCCGAACGGCCGCCGGGGGCACGGCCGGTGGGGGAGCCGCCCGCGGCCGGGGCCGCCGCGGAGGGTCTCCCGGCGGAGCGATCGGTGGCGCTCATGAGGCCCCCTGTCGTCCGGCGGCCGGTTCCCGCAGCACCCTGCCCAGGACGAAGGCCAGATACGCCTCGTCCCGGATGGTCACGTGCAGCCGGTTGTTGGTCATGTGCATGTACGGCGAGAGCAGGCGGGGCAGCACCGCCGGCACATGGGTGACGGGTACCAGCGGCGCCGCGTCCGGCTCCTGGGTCCGCCGCTGCCCGCTGTCCTCGCGGGCCGGGCCCTCCCAGGCGGGGAAGGCCAGCTCGCCGCGCCCGGCCAGCTCCTCCACCCTCGCGCGCAGTTCCAGGCAGTGCTCGGCCCAGCGGCGCAGGAACGCCGGGAGCCTGCTGAGGTCACCGCCGTCCACGGCCTGCCGGATCCGCGAGAACCGGGCCCCCAGCGTGGGCGCCATCCGCTCGTACGTCCGCTCGTACTCGGTCGAGCCGATGAAGCCGGTGCCGGGGAACAGCCGGTGCCAGAAGGCGTAGTAGGAGTCCAGGTAGTCCGCGAGCCGCTCCTCCTCGGGCAGGAAGCAGCTCGCCATCACCATCATGAGCTGGGCGGAGGTGCCCAGCAGCACCGTCCGCAGGTGCAGGTTCATGCCGCGGTACGCCTCCAGGACCAGGTCGCTGGAGTGCCGGAAGTGCCACTCGGCGAGCCGGACCCCGGCCGGGCCGCCGTACTTGGCGTACTCGGGGGCGTACGGCTCGTAGGAGAAGGAGTTGTTGGGCCGCAGGTTCATCCGGCCGTCGGCACCCATGTACGCGTCCCGGTCCCCGTCGGGGAACTCGATGTCGAAGAGCGCGTTGTAGAAGTCCTTCAGGAAGCCCGAGTCGACCTCGTACAGGGCCGGGCGGGAGGCGAGGAAGGAGCGGATCGCCTCCTCCGCCCGGCGCCGCACCTCCGCCTCGGCCCCCGGGCCGCTGGGCCGCAGCCGCAGGCGCACGTGCGGCCCCTCCAGCCAGTAGTTGATGAAGAAGTAGCCGGACAGCAGGCCGTCCCCGGTGAGCGAGTCCACCAGCGGCCGGACGCAGTTGACCAGGAGCGGCTGCGGGTTGGCGGCGTAGAAGACGTGCAGCGCCAGCCAGGGCGCGTCCCCCGCGGCGTCCGCCGCCGGGGTGTCCCGGGGAGCCGGGAAGGCCGCGGGTTCGGTCAGTTCGGGCATGGCGGGGCGACCTCCCGGTCGGAGTGCGGCAGGGGGCGGGTGGTGAAGGTCTCCACGGCGAGTTCGGCCACGTGCCGGCCGCGCGGGGAGGTGAGGTGGAGGCCGTCCTCGGACGGGAGCATCTCCCGGAGGACCACCCGGGTACCGGGCTCGCGGTCCACCAGGGCGTCGAACGCGGCCAGCGAGAGCGGGCTGTCGAAGTCCACGTACACGGGCTTGGCCCCGACGGGCCCCCGGCCGGAGCGGGAGGCCGTGGCGAAGCAGCGGTCGGGCAGCCCGTGCGCGCGCCGCCAGCGCAGGAACTCCAGGTAGTACTCCTCCTCGCCGCTCCCGGCGCGGCGGACCGGCAGCGCCCCGGCGTCGGCGGTCCAGCTCCGCCGCGACACCACCACGCCGCCGTGCCGCACCCGGGGCCTGCGGGTGACCCCGCCCTCGGCCGGGCCCTCCGGCACGCCCGCCCAGACGTCGAACGGGGCCATGGTGCTGGGGGAGAGCAGGAGCAGGGTGCGGGGGATCTCGGGCAGCGCGATCGGCACCAGATAGCCGAAGTAGGCCGGGACGACCTCCCGGCCCAGGCGGCGGGAGCGCAGCACCAGGCGGTCCGCCTCCTCGTCGTGCTCGACGTAGAGGTCGTCGAGGTGGATGCGGTCCTCCTCCGGCACCGAACTGGTCTCGCCGGGGCAGACGATCTGGTGGTCGGTCAGGCGGCCGTGCAGGTTGAGGTTGCTGCTGACCGGGCCGCCGGTGACCTCGGCGAACACCGCTCCCCGGGGGCGCCGGGCCGCCATCTCCTCGCGCAGGGCGCCGGACAGCGGCGGTTCCTGCGCCCCGGGGCCGTCGTAGAGGTGGGTGAAGCGGCTGAACGGGAAGGCCAGTCCGCCGTAGGACTTGTTGAGGACCACCAGGGGCGGGCCGCCGGGCGGGCGGGAGAGCTGGAGGTGGTGGCTCTGCGGGGTGAAGTGGCCGCTGAGCGTGCCGAGTTCGGCGGCGGCTCCGTCCAGCAGCGCGCGGGGCAGCTCGATCTCCGCGGCCTCTGTGCCGCCCTCCCGCCAGAGGGCGCGCATGCCCTCGTGGAAGTGGCGCCGGGCCCGGTCGAGGGCCTTCATCTCGGGCTGCCCGAGCCAGTTCTCCTCGGGCCGGTAGCCGCCCTCCTCGTCGAAGGCGGACCGCTTGGAGGTGAAGGAGACGTACTGGTCGAAGAAGTCCTCGTGGAAGTCGTGGACCAGACCGAGCAGGTCGTCGCACCGCCCGCCCCGGCCGTAGCGGGCGAGGAAGAACCCCAGCAGGGTGACGCGCTGCGGCAGCGTGAGGTCGAACAGCGGCAGGACGCCCTCGACCGCGCGCAGCGCCCGGCCCGTCTCCCCGCCCAGCACGGCGGGACCGCACACCGCCTCCCCGTCCGTGCGCACGTCCTCGTACATCAGGGTCTGCGGCAGGGCCGCCGACCCGTCCGCGCCCAGCTCCCGCTGCACCTCCAGGAGCCGGTTCCGCAGCGAGTCCAGCAGGTCCCGGCGCTCGCGGACCCCGGCGCCCGGATAGCGGGCGAGGCAGTCCGCCGGGCCGTCCAGCAGCTCCGCCAGCCGGTCGGCCCACGGCACCCGGAGCGAGCGCAGCGCGTCCTGGTAGGAGCGCAGCGGATCGCCGCCGTGCACGTCCGCGCGCAGCACCGGCACCTGCACCATGCCGAGGTCGACCAGGGCCGAGGCGTAGCGCTCGCACTCCTCGCGCCCGGTGTCGTGCTCGGCCGCCAGCCAGTCCACCAGGTCCCGGTGGCGCACCGGGGCCTCCCGGCCGCCGAGCCACTCCAGGAGGCGTTCCAGGGTGCCGCTGCTGCGCAGGTAGAACAGCCGGTCACGGACGGCGTCGAAGGTGACGGCGGCGCTGTCGTCGCCCGCCGTCGTCACGTGGCGCACGTAGCGGATGCGGTCGGCGTCGCGTCCCCAGCCGGGGGAGAGGACCACCGGGAGGTCCCGGCGGCGCAGCGGGTCGGCCATCACCAGTTCGGTGATCCGGGCCAGCACCACCACGTTCAGCCGCACCTGGCTGACCCAGTCCCCGTCGGTGCGCAGCTCGGTCCCGTCGTCCGCCGGGTCACCGGCGAAGGTGCCGAGGCCGATGCCGGTGAAGGTGCTGAAGGGGCTGGTCTTGCAGGCCGTCCGGTACAGATAGGTCAGCGCGGCGCGCTCGATCTTGCGCAGCCGGTTGCCCGGCCGCTCAGCCGTGTCGCGCAGATAGGTGTCCAGCCGCCCGTCGAGGGCGGGCGAGGCGAGCAGCAGGCCGAGGCGCAGCCGGTCGTCGGCCAGCGACGCGCGCAGCGACCGCCGGCTCTCGCGGAGTTCACCGGCGAGCAGCTCCGCCCCCTCGGCGCGCCGTCCGTCCAGCCGGGCGCGGTCCAGGAGCCACCGCCCGACGCGTCGCCCGGCCTCCGGATCCCGCTCCGACACCAGCAGTTCGGCGGCCCCGGGGTCGGCGGGCAGCCGGTTGTTGAAGATCTGCCGCCGCAGGGCGAGCAGGCGGCGGCGCGCGGCGGGGTCGTCCTGCCCGCCGTCGGGGCCGGTGGTGGCCTTGACCAGGGTGTGCAGCAGGTCGCTGAGCGCGGCCCCCTGCGCGGCCAGCCGTTCCTCCTCGGCCAGGACGTCGTCGGCCCAGCGGCGGGTCTCCGGGCAGCGCAGTCCGCGCACGGTCTCGATGGGCAGTCCGGCGGCGCGCAGCAGGAAGCGGCGGCCGGGTTCCCAGTGGGTCCCGGACTCGGTGGCGGGCACGGGCGCGCCGGGGTCTGTGGAAGTCATGGGGAGTCCTTAGCGGCCGTCAGGCGATCTCGTGGCGGAAGTCGGCGGGCCCGGGGCGTTCGTGACCGAGGGCCATGATGAGCAGCGGGGCCTCGTCCCCGTCGGCGAGACCGAGCCGCTCGACGTAGGAGACGTTGTCGAAGCCCAGGGCCACACCGGCGCCCAGGCCCAGGGCCGCGGCGGCCAGGTAGAAGCTCTGTGCGACGGCCCCGGCGGTGCCGACCGCGAGCCGGTAGCCGCGGTCCCCGACGGCGTCCAGCACGGCGGTGGTGCGCACGGTGGGCACCAGGACGGCTCCGGCCTGCTCCAGGTTGTAGTTGGCCAGGAAGTAGTTCCGCTGCAGGAAGGAGCCCTGCGGCCCGGCCGCGACCAGCCGCAGGTCGCCCCGCTCGGCGTCGTAGGCGTACGCGCCGGGCTCCACGCCGTCCACGTGGCCGACGAAGGCGTGGAGCCGGGCGAGGCGCACGGTGTCCAGCGGATCGGTGTCCCCGGCCAGCCGGGTCCCGGCGCAGGCGGCGAGGACGGCGGACAGCTCCCCGGCGCCGACCGGCCGCCGGGCGTCGAAGCGGCCGAAGCTGGAGCGCCGGTCCCGCAGCGCCCGGCGCAGTCCGGTCGCCGGGAACCGGGGAGGGGGGAGCGGGGCGCGGGTGCCGCCGTCCCCGGTGGGCAGCGCCGCCGCCGGGGCCAGGGCACCGGCGGGCGGCCGGTCGGCGGCACCGGCGAGGGTCGCCCGGTGCATGGCGTCCAGGGCGTCGAAGCCCAGCAGGGTGCGGGAGCGCTCGGCGTCCCGGTGGCGGACGGAGGGGCGGTGGCCCGGGTCGGTGCGCGGTGCCCCGGCCGGACGGGAGGACGGGCCGCCGGCGCCCGGGGCGGCGGCGGGCGCAGGGTCAGGGGCGGTGACGGGCGCCGGGGCCGGACGGTGCGGGGTGGCGGAACCGCCGGCGGCGGGCGCGGTGTCCCCGCCGGGCACGGCCCAGCGCAGCGGCACGACGCCGAACACCGTCTCGTCCCCGCCCCGCACACCGAGGAGTTCGTTCAGCCGGGGCTCGTCGAACCAGAGTACGGGGGCGAGCCGCAGCCCCCGGGCCAGCGCCCAGATCCGCCAGGTCTGCACGAGGGTGCCGAGGTCGGTGGAGACCACGTGGAAGGAGAAGCTGTTGTACTTGAAGGAGTTCTGCCAGTACTTGACGCCGAGGACCAGGTACTGGTCCGTGTCCCGCGCCCAGCCGGGCGCGTCCGGGCCGAGTGCCTCGCGGACCCGGTCGGTGACGTCGCCCGCCAGGAGCCGCTGCATGGCGTGCCGGTGGACGTCGTAGTGGTGCAGCCCGGGGGTGAGGGGACCGGAGGGGCCGCAGGCCCAGTGGATGGTCACCGGGTAGAGCCCGCCGCCGCCCGAGGTGCCGCGCGACCAGTTGGCGTGGGTGTAGAAGGGCAGCCCGGGCAGATCGGTGTTGGCCTGGACGCCGAGGCGGCGCCCGGTCAGCCCGTAGGAGTCCCGGAGCATCGCGGACAGCAGGCGCAGGTCGAAACCGGCGCCCGGCTCCGGGGCGGGGGCGGTGCCGGGCAGCAGCCCCGGGGCGACCGGCACGTCGGCGAGATCCTCGGTGCCGGGCAGCGCGAACGCCTCGGCGTCCGGGTAGTACTTGCCCTTGCGCGGGCCGTCGGCCCAGTTCACGACGTGGTCGGTGGGCTCCATCGGGACCCGGCCGCGATGCAGGATCGCCTGCGCGTACTCATGGGCGTATCCCATGGGGGTCCTCCTTTCCTCGGGCGGTGGGGCGGTCGGGCGGTGGGGCCGCCGGCGCGGTGCGCCGGGCGGGCGCCGGGGCGGTCCGGCGGTGCGGGCCGCGCGGATTGCGCGCGGCGCCGTTCCGGCCGGGCGGCCGGCCGGTCACGGGAACGGGTGCGGGCCGGGGTTGAGACCGGCCGCGGTCAGGTCGTCCGGCCGCAGCCCCGCCTCGCGCAGCGCGGTGCGGGTGCGGGGCATGTGCCGGGCGCGCTGCCGGGTCCAGCCGAAGTCGAGCGGCAGCAGTCCGGGCACCAGCACCTTCACGGTGGTCAGGCCGAGCGCGCGCTGCTCGGGTGTCGTCTGGTCGACGACGACCACGTCGAACCCGGCCCCGGTCACCGCCTCCACCGCGCGCAGCAGGTCGTCGCGGATGTCGGGGCCCGAGCCGTCGGCGCGTTCCCAGCGCAGGTCGGAGACCGCCACCGGCGCGGGCGGGGAGGGGCGGCGGAGCAGGAAGTCGGCGTGGCGGCCCATCTCCGGCACGGCGTAGACCAGCGGATGGTCGTGCAGGCCGGTGATCCGCCCGAAGTCCTCGGCCATGCCCCGGTAGGCGGCCTCGTCGCGCCGGAAGCGCTGGAGGAGCTGCACCGAGTCGGTGGCGATCTCGCACAGCGCGGCGGCCAGTGCCGCCTCCGGGTCGAGGGCGGCCCCGGCCCCGAAGCACATCCGGGCCGGACCGCCGTCGAACCGCTCCGCGACCCCCGTGACGACGGGCACCGGGAAGGTGATCCGGGTGTCGAAGAACCGGGCCCGGTACCCGTACATGGCCATCCGGTCCACCATCACCCGGGTGTGCGGGTCGGCGCTGGTCGCCGGGTCGATCTCGGGCAGCGGCTGCATCCCGTGCCAGGCCAGCAGGAACGCGTCCCGCTCCAGCACCTCCATGAGTCCGCCGAGCACCGCCTCCTCCGGACTGCCCCCGGAGGCGCAGCCGTTGGAGCTCTCCTGGACGAACCGGTGCTCGATTCCGGGCTTGTGGTAGAAGGCCAGGACCTCCGGAACGGGGCGGGGCCGCCCGTCCCGCAGCGACCAGCCCCACACCCAGGGGACCGGATGGGTGGGTGAGAAGGGCGGCACCCAGGGGTTGTCCCGGTGGAAGGCGTCCGTGTAGAGCCCCGTCTCGCGCGGGTCCACGGCGTCCGGCCCGAGGTCGTCCAGGGCCGCCGTCAGGGTGAGGTCGCGGCCCCGGGCCCGCATCCCCGCGAACCGCTCCAGGCCCTCCAGCACGCCGATGCGGGTGCTGTCGTGGTAGGTGTCGGCGTGACCGCCCCAGAAGGTCTCCCGCAGGTACTCGCCGGAACGGCTGGAGAAGCAGCCCACGGTGGCCGAGGTGGTCGGCGAGGTCACGTCGCACACCACCGACGGACCGACCGCCCCCCAGTGCGGGTTGGCGAACGCGTCGACCGGCAGCCGGTACGCCTCCACCGGCCGGACCCGGCTGACGCCCGGCCGGTACTTCGGCGCGGACCGCAGCACCAGGGCGGCCGACTCCGCGGTCACCGGCTCCGGTTCACCGCAGCCGGGGCAGTCCGGCTCGGGCACCAGCGGATGGTGACGTACCGTCAGGGTGTCCAGGTCCAGCAGCCAGACGTCCGGGAAGGGGCCCCCGGCCTCCGGCGGAGCGGCGCCGAGCCGGGCGATCAGGGCGGCCACGGCCTGGGCGGCGAACGGCGACCGGTACGGCCACGGCCCCGACTCCCTCGTCCCGCCGCGCAGTTCGAGTCCCTCCCGCAGTCCGACCGAGCGCACCCCCTGCCAGCGGCGGCGCAGGCATCCGCCGCAGCCGGGCCGTCCCGGGGCGGGCCGGGGCCCGACGATCACCTGGCGGCCGTACAGGTGCACCGGCAGGGTCGTGCGCGCCGCCCGCTCGGCGGTGGCGGGAGCGGTGAAGGCGTCCCGCACCCCGAGCGCGGCGACCGTGACACCGGGCAGCGGAGGGCCGCCCGGCGCGGCGGGCAGCTCCGCCAGGGCCCGGCGGAGGTCCTCGGCGAAGAGGCGGCACGCCTCCTGCCGGGCCGCCCCGGGTCCGTCGGCGTCCGCCGCGACGACGGAGGGCGCGACGACGGCGGGCGCGGCGACGCGTGCCTCGGGGACCGTGCCCGGCCGGCCGGGCACGGCGCGGTCATCGGTGGCGGCGGCGAGGTCAGCGGTCATCGGCGGCCGCCTGCGTGAGCAGCACCCGCACGGTGCGGATGCCGGCGGCGGGCAGGTCGGCGGCGTGGGTCGGCACCACGAACGCGTCCCGCCCGGCGGCGGCCAGCCGCTCCAGCACGTCCGCCCAGGCCACCGGTGCGCCGTCGGCGGCCGGTGCGGCGGCACCGGCCGGGCCGGTGACCGGGACCAGCGCCGCGTCCAGGTCCACCAGCAGCGGGTCCCCGGTGTCGGCGCCCTCCAGCACGCCCTCCGCGTCGAGTTGCAGGGCACCCAGCAGATCACGGAGGGCGTCGGTGGCCGCGGCGGTCCGCTCCAGGGCGGCACCGACGGCCCACCGGACCGGCGCCCGCCCCCCGCCGGTCCCGGCACCGGCGTCCCGCCCGGCGGCGCTCGCCGGTCCGCCGCCCGTTCCGGCCTCCGCCCCGCCCGTTCCGGCCTCCGCCTCCGTCCCCCCGGGTACGGCCGCCGGCGGCGGCACCGTCCGGGCCAGGACCACGGACGCCCCGCTGTGCCCGGCCTCCCCGAGGTCGAGGAGTTCGACCGCGTGTCCCAGGTGCCCGGCGGACCGCAGCAGGAAGGTGGCCTCGGGATCGTCGCCGAACGCCTCCGGCGGGATCACCGACGTGTGGCCCGTCCCCCGCACGGCCCGCCGCAGGGCGTCCTGGGCGAGCGCGGAGAGCAGACCGGCCGCCGCGGCCTCCGGCAGGCCGCCGCCCGCCCCGGTCCCGGCCCGGGAGGGCTCGAACCGGCGGTCCGCGTTGTCCGGGCCGAAGGGCCGCACCGCACCGGACGGCACCCGCGCCTGCTCCTTGGTCACCAGGGAGACGGCCGCCGACCAGGAGGCGACCGGACCGTCGCCCGCGCCGGTGGCCGCCGTCAGCCGCTCCGGGGCGACCTCCGGGAGCGTGCCGTGGTCGGGCCCGGCCGGGGCCGGGGGCACCACGTGCTCCGCGTAGACCCCGGCGGCGGCGTTCAGTGCCCGCAGCCGCGCGCCCGCCGTGTGCTGGACGTCGAAGGCGGCGACGGTCCGTGTCCCGGCCGCGCCGAGACCGACCTCCACGGCCCCCACCTTCAGCGGGAGCTGGGTGACCGGCTCGTCGGCGTACCGGGTGAACACGCCGACCGACGGCCGGACGGCGAGCGAGCGCCGGTCGAGTTCCGCGAGCGGACCCTCGGTCGCGCCGTCGTCCGGGGCGGCGGCGACGACCGGCTCGAACACCGGCCGGGCGGGCGCCGCCGTCAGGTCGACGGGCTCCGGCGCGGCGGACGGCGTCCGGCAGAACGGGCAGCGCGGGTGCGGCAGCAGCCGCTCCGCCAGCACGTCGAAGGAGGCCATGTCCTGGAGCAGCACCTGGTCCCGGGTCTCGGCCGGCAGCGCCCCGGTGACGAGCCGGAAGACCTCGTAGCCGAGCAGGTTTCCGAGCATCGCGGCGAGTGGCCCGCGCGGTGCCGGACCGGTGGCGCCGCGGCCGAGGGCCAGCCCGCTCCAGAGGTCCGCCGCGACCGCGGGGTCGCCGTTCGCGCCCAGCCGCAGCGCCGCGCAGACCGCGCACGCCCCGGAGCCCGGGGCGGTGACCGGCCCGACCACCGCGCGGCCGCCCAGGGTCCAGGCCGGGAGCAGTACGCGTCCGTCCGGGACCCCCCGGCGGAGCAGGGAGACCGCGGTCCGGAACGCGTCCCGGCCGCAGGCGGCCACCACCACGTCGTACCCCTCGTACGCCTCCCAGCCGGCCTCCGCCCCGGCCGCGGCGTCCGGCAGTACCACGACCTCGGCCGGGCTGCCCTCCCCGGTGAGCCCCGCCGCCTCGTCCCGCAGGGCGCCGAACTCCCCCGCGGTGGCGGAACCCTCGGCCAGGGCGGACTCCACGGCGACATGGGCGCCGCCGTTGCGGATCAGGGAGAGGGCGCACCAGCGGGCCACCGGACCGTCGCCCAGGACGGCCACCCGGGTGGCGCGGAACGCGGCGAACCTCCGCTCGGCGCCGTCCGCGTAGTGGTCGAGGTAGGCGATCTGCTGGGCGAAGCGGGCGGCGACCGCCCCGGCCACGGGGGCGACGTCCGTGCCGTCTCCGGAGGGTCCGGTCACGGGCCGGGCGAAGCCCCGTGAGTAGAGCGCCTTGACCAGGCCCCCCACCATCGCCTTCTGCGGGTCCTTGAAGCCCCGGCAGATCTCCGCCACCGTGCGGCTCCCGTCGAGGTGCGGGACGAGGAGGGTGGCGAAGCGGTAGGCGGACGGCGAGCTGACCTGGAATCCGCCGTCGGCGTTGTGGAAGATCACCCCGCCCGGGGTCTCGGTGAACAGCACGTCGCGTCGCACCCGGGGACGGGTGCCGGCGGTCTCCTCGTACGGCGTCGTGGGCATGCGGGGGTCACACCTCCGGAGCGCGGCCGGTGGCCGCTGGGTCTGAACGGGGGAGCTGAACGGGGGAGTCGAACGGGGGAGTCGGGCAGCGAAGTCGGGCCCGGCGGGCCGGACGGGAGGGTCGGACGAGCGAGCGGGGCGGGGTGGGGGTCGGACGAGCGAGCGGGGCGGGGAAGCGGGGGCGGGGGCCGGGCCGAGGAGCGGGAGCGGGGGACGGGGGAGCGGGAGGAGTCGAGGGGCGGGGGAGCGGACGGCGGCCGGGCGGGACGGGGAGGCCCGCCGCGGCGCGTCCTCCGGGGCCGTGCGCGTCACACGGCCCCGGAGGGGAGGGCGTGCCGCGCGGTGGCGGCGACGGGCCGGGGGACGCCCCCGGCCCGGGCGGCCCTGAGCCGCGCGTGCGCGCGGAACAGGGGGTTCATCCGGAGGTCCCCGGGCTGCTCCTCGTCCAGCAGCCCGGTGTCCAGCAGCCGTTCGAGCAGCACCTCGGCCTGGGTCTCGGGGACGGACAGGACGGTGGCCGCCTCCGGCGCCGTGATCCGCCCGTCCAGCCGGGCCAGGCGCAGATACGTCCCTGCCAGCGGATCGGGCAGCCGATCCAGCGCCCCGTCGAGGGCCTGCGGCACGGACATCCGGGGGTCGTCGGGCAGCGCCAGCCGGGCCGGGAGGTCCCGCCGCAGCCAGGCGGCGCAGTCCGCGAGACGCAGCTTGGGACGGGTCAGCAGCCGGGCCGCGGCGATCCGCAGGGCCAGCGGAACGTGTCCGCACAGGGCGGCCAGGCTCCGGGCGGCGGCGGGTTCGGCCGCGACCCGCTCGGTGCCGAGGACGGTGGTGAGGAGCGCGTGGGACTCCCGCGGCGGCAGTGCGCCCAGGTGCAGCACGGCCGGACCGTGGGTGGCGACCAGGGCGGCCAGCCCCATCCTGCTGGTGACGACCGCCGCGCCGCAGCGGGCCAGGTCCAGCACCCCGCGCACCTGGTCCGGGTGGACGGCGTCGTCCAGGATCACCAGGCAGTCCTCGGGCGGGGCGGCCGGGGGCAGCGCCCCGGCCAGCTCCCTCGCCGCCTCGACGGCGCGCCGGGGGGTCCCGTCCGGGCCGGTCAGCGGGAGCAGGACGGCGACGGGGTAGCGGTCGGCCACCGCGTGCGCGGCGTGCAGGGCGAGCGCGGTCTTGCCCATGCCGGGGCCGCCCGAGACCAGCGCCGTCACCGGGGCGGCGGCCGGCCCGTCCCGGTGTCCGGCGCTCCGGAGACGGTCCACCAGATCGGCGCTGGCCGGGGCGCGCCCGGTGAAGCCGGGGACGTGCGGGAGTCGGGGGCCGGGCGAGGCCGCGGGACCGGGGGAGCGGGGGGCGGCACCGGGGGAGCGGGTGACCGGGCCGCCCTCGGGGGCGGTGGCGGGACGGCTCACGGCGGGGTCCTCCGCCGCGGCGGGGCCGTCGGTCGGCCCGGCCGGGGGGTGCGGGCCGTCGGTCCCGGCGGCCGGGCGCGGTCCCCGGACGGTCAGGGCCGCCTCCCGGACGGGTCCGCGCGGTTCGTCGCCGCGCAGGATGGCCAGTTCCAGGCGGCGCAGTTCGGCGCCGGGATCGACGCCCAGCTCGTCGCGCAGCCGGGTCCTGATCCTGCGGTATTCGGCCAGGGCCTCCATCTGCCGTCCCTCGCGGTACAGCGCGCGCATCAACTGGGCGGTCAGCCCCTCGTGCTGGGGGTGGTCCCGGGTCGCCTCCCAGAGGTCCACCAGGACCTCCCGACATCGCCCCTGGGCGAGCTGGATCTCGCAGACGCGCTCCAGCACCCGCAGTCGCTCCTCGGCCAGCCGGGGCACCTCGTCGCGGTGCAGCAGATCGGAGGAGACGTTGGCGAGCAGCGGCCCCCGCCACAGGGCGAGCGCTCCGCGCAAGAGGGGGAGTTCGGACTCCCCGCCGACGGCCGCGCGGGCCACCAGGCTCCGGAAGTGCAGCAGGTCCAGGGTGTCGTCGTCGGCCGGGAGCCGGTAGCCGCCCGCGACCGCCACGACCGCCTGGTCCTCGATGTCGTACTTGGCGAACAGCCGCCGCAGCCGCAGGACACAGCTCTGCAGGGCGGCCTTGGCCGTGGCCGGCTGGTCCTCGCCCCAGACGGCCTGGCGCAGCCGGTCCACGGGGACCACCTCGCCGGGACGGAGCAGCAGCGCCGCCAGCAGCGAGGTCGGCTTGGCGGTCGGAAGGACGACCGCGTCACCGCCGTCGGTGATGCTGAGCGGGCCGAGCAATTGAAATCGCAATGCTTCCCCCGAGACCTTCGAAACACCTGCCGAACCGACTCATCGTGATCTGTCCGAAAAAGTGGATGCCGGGTGCGCACGACATCGATCGGCCTTGCGGCAGTGGTGAGTGTCTACCTGCGTAGAACGCGGGTCAAGAGGAGGTCATGGAGACGTTCCCGACGGGCTGCGATTCCCGGCCGGGCGTCAAGTGCCCTGGAAAACAGCGTTGTTACTGGTGAGAAGGGTTGGCCGGGGCGCGCGGTGAAGGAAGGGTTCTACCGGGGGCGTGCGCGGGGCGGACGACAGTGTTCGGTCAATGTTCACCGCGCGGTGATCAAGTTTCCGGCCATGTGCGGGAGTTCGTCCGAAGACATGCCGAAGGCCCGGTCGGCACCCCCGTGTTGGGAGGTGCCGACCGGGCGTTCACCGCGCCGGTCCCGGCGTCAGGCCGAGCAGGAGGTGGTGCTGCAGGTGGAGCTGGAGGTCGAGGTGGAGCTGGTGCTCGTGCAGCCGGCCAGCACGACCTCGCTGGCGTCCGAGTAGTCGGAGATCTCGAAGGTCTCGGCCTCCAGCTCGAGGATCTCGTCCGCGAGGGTGCTCAGGTCCTTGTTCATGACGCCTCCCGTTGAGTGGGCCCGGGCCGCCCGGCGGCGGCTCCGAGGGGGTACGGGACCATTGCAGCGGGCACCGCTCACCGTTCCGGGTGCCTGCCGCTGTCATTCCGCTGGCATCCGGTGCCAGCGGACGGCGGACCGTCGGTTTCCGGCCATCCGTGGCTGCGCGGCGCGACGCGTCCGGCGGTGGGGGGCGGCGGTGGGCGGGAGACCGGGGCCCCCGCGGCGCACCCCGGTACGGCTCCGGCGCGCGCCGGTCGGCCGTGTCCCGGGCCGCCGGACACCGGACCGGACGCGGGGTCGGAGGCGTGCCCGTGCGGTACGCCGTGGAACACGGCGGAGGCGATGGGCGGCGGCGGGCGGGACGCGGCCCTCGCCGGGACGGCTGTCCGGTTCCGGACGTCCGCCGTGCGCCGAGGCGATGGCGGCGGCGACGGCGAGCCCGGGGCCGGGCCGGGGCCGGAACCGGGGCCGCACCCGTCTGCGGGCGGGTGCGCGGCGGGCGGCTCGGACAGGGTGCCGCGCGCTGGGCGGTGCGCGGCACTCTTCCGGGTCGGCCCGGCGAGGAGCGGTTCGGCGAGCCCCGGGCGGCGGTGGGCGGGGCGCGCGGCTCGTACCGTGAACGGCCCGTGCGGGCGGGGTGCCCCGACCGTCGGCGACCGTGCGCCGGCCTCGTGTGGCATCATCGCGCCGGTGCGCCCCGACCCCTCGCTCCTGCGCGAACTGATCGACATGTCACCGGCCGTCCGCGCGATGGCGGGGCGCGGCTGCCCGGAACCGGCGATCCGCGCGGCCGAGGCCGAGGTGGGCCCGCTGCCCGCGTCGTTCCGGTGGTGGCTCGCGGAGTACGGCTCCGGGACGGTGGACGGCACCGACGTCGTGACCGTCGCGCCGGCCGGGGTGCGCCTCGACGCCGACGACCTCGTCGGACGCCGCGAGGGCGACCGGATCGGCCTCTGGGACGACGGCTGCGAGGGCGCCTGTCTCCTCGCGCTGGACCAGTGGGAGGGCGAGGAGTGCGCCGTGGTCCGCCGGGACCCCTTCACCGGCGAGGAGGAGCGGATCGCGGACTCCTTCGCCGGGTTCCTGACCGTGCGCACCGCCCTCGCCCTCGGCCTGCGCGACGGCCCCAACCCCACGGTGGCCCGGCTGTGGCGCTCCGCCCCCGGCGTCCTGCTGCCCGGCGGCGGGCGCCTCTACGGGCCGCACGTCATCCGGGAGCACAACGCCGCCCACGGCGTCGGGGCCCGCGCGCCCCACTGGGTGCTCGTGGGCGACGACGGGGACGGCGGCGGCCTGTTCATGCGGCGTCACGGCCGCGACCGGACCTCGGTCCACCTGCTCGGCCTCGACGCGGTGGAGCGCGGCGTCGGGACCGCAGGTGAACCCCTCACCGTCGACCTCCTCGCCTGGGCCGACGCCGAGGTCGCCGGGCGCCAGTGACCCGGGTCGAAGATCTGCCGTTGGTCGGGCATGAGCCGTCCGGGCCCGAGGACTCCGCCGTTGTCGGTGACCGATGCCCAGCGGACGGTGCGGGAGGGCCGGCTGCGCCGCCGGACGGCGGCCCGGGCCCTGGCTCAGCGGTCGCGGATCGTGCCGGAGTACGCCCGCCGGGGGGTACTCGGTCACGGAGGTGCCCCGCGGGCTGCGGGTCACGCCGGACACGGTCCGCACGTGGCGGCGCCGCTTCATCGAGCGAGGTCCGGACGGCTTGTGCGACGACCCGCGCCCGGGCGTCCCACGCGGGATCACCGATGCGGACGTCGAGCGGGTCGTCGTCAGGAGCCTTGAGTGGACGCCGAAGGACGCCACGCACTGGTCGGCCAGGTCGACGGCCGCGGCCACGGGCCTGTCGCAGTCGACCATCTCGCGGATCCGGCGGGCGTTCGCCCCGGCACCTCACCGGTCGCCGACGTTCAAGCCGTCCACCGACCCGCTGTTCATCGACACGGTCCGCGACCTCGCCGCCCTCTGCCCCGACCCGCCGGAGAAGGCCCTGGTGCTCCGTGTGGACGAGAAGTCGCGGATCCAGGCCCTGAACAGGTCCCGGCCGGTCCCGCCGATGATGCCCGGCGTTCCCGGACGCCGCGGCCACGACCACGTCCGCGCCGGCACCACCACCCCCTTCACCGCCCTGGAGGCCGCCACCGGCAAGGTCGTCGGCTCCCCGCACCGCCGCCACCGGGCAGCGGAGTTCTAGAGTTCCGCACGAAGCCGGACAAGGAGGTCCCGGCTGCTCCACACGTCCACCTGATCCCGGACGACCACGCGGCCCACGAGGCACCCGACACCAGGAAGTGGCCGCCGGCCCACCCGCGGTTCCACCCGCACTTCACGCCGACGGGCGCGTACTGGCTGGACCTGGTCGAGCGGTGGTTCGCCGAGCCGACCCGGAAGAGGCTCAGGCGCTCCGTCCACCGCTCCGTCCACCGCTCCGTCCAAGCTCCCGCACGCGACATCCGGTCCTGGCTCGTCGACCGGAACGAGCACCCCGGACCGTTCGTCCGGACGAAGACAGCCGACGAGATCCTCGGCACAGCCGCCGCCTGCTGCCCGACGACTCTCTGACTCAGGTCGCCAGCCGGACGCACCAGGGGGCGTATCCGGCAGCCCGGCCTCGGCTTCCGCGCCGGAGCTCGCGATGACCGGGCACCCCTGTCGTGGTCCGCGCTCGCCGGCCCGGCGGCTGGGTCTCAGGCCGGCACCTCCAGTTGGATGTCGCCGAGCCAGAGACTCAGCCGCCGGCCGGACCGGGGTCCGGTCCTTCGGGCGTCTCTCAGGTTCTTCGTGAAGGCCCGGCGCTGGGCCCGGCCGGCGGAGCGCCAGCGCAGTTCGAGGACCGCTCGTACCGGCGGGACGAGGTCCCGGATCCGCTGGTCGGCCCGGGCGAGCCGGGTCTCGTAGGCGTCGTCCGGCCGGTAGACCAGATCGAGGTCGATCGACGGTTCGGCGCCTCCGGCCCGGTGGTGACAGTCCGTGAGCCACTCGGTGATCAGGTCGAGCGCGACCCGCACGGACAGCGAGACCTGTTCCTGCCACGCGCCGAGGTACGGCGCGTTCACCGACGCGGCGGTCACCTCCTCCGGCATGACGATCAGCCCGTGGACGGCGGTGCCGAGCAGTTCGACGTGGATACGCGGCCACAGGCCGCTCGCGTCGATGCGGAAGCGGGGAAGATGCCCCGCCAGGGCGTTGCCCGCCCGCAGCCCGGCCCAGTCCGTCGCGTCGGACGGGGGCCGCTGGGGTGTGTACGGCCCGCTGGTGCGATGCCCGAGGTCGTCGGCACGCATCATGAGCACGGCCGTGAACTCGCCGTCCCGCAAGGCCATCCGCACGGGAAAGAACGCCCCGATCTGGGACATGAACGCCTTGCCGGTGGTCAGGGCCGCGAGACTGGACCGGCCCGGGATCATCGCTTCCTCCATCGCCGCCACCTTCCTCGTCGCCGTGCCGGGTTCCCCGGCTCCGGAACGGACTCTCGTAGGCTCTCCAGCTCGGCCTGGACCGCGAGGGTGTCCGGGTGGTCGTCGCCCAGCAGCAGCCGCCGCTTCGCCAGTACCTCCCGCAGGACCGGCTCGGCCCCGTCCGGCCGCCCGAGCCGGTGATGTACGCGCGCCAGCCCCACCCGGGCGTCGAGCGTGCGGCCGTCGTCGCGACCGAAGAGCTCCACGAGCCGGGGCAGCAGGTCGCCGTACAGCCCTTCCGCCTCCGCCTGTTCGCCGCTCGCCGAGAGCAGGGCCGCGAGGGTCGTGTTCGCCACCAGAGTGGCGGGGTGGTCCGGGCCCAGGTCCTGGACGCGCTCTTCTGCGACCGCCCGGACCAGCGCCAGGGCCTCCGGCTCCCGGCGCAGGTCGGCGAGGACCGCGGCCCAGCCGAGCATGGCCTCCTGCGTGTCGAGGTACCCGGCGTCCCAGAGGTGGGAGCGGACGTCGACGACGAGTCGCCACGCGTGCTCCGCCGAGACCGGATCGCCCTCGCGGCTCAGTGTCGGGGCGGCCTCGGAGAGTGTGACGAGGTCGTCCAGGAGCTGATCGGCGAAGAACCCGGCCCAGAACTCCTCGGACCGGTCCAGCTCCGCCTCCGGGCGCAGCAGCAGCACGAGTCGCTCGGCCGTGCTCGGTGTGCTCGTGGGTTCCCTGCTCGCCGCGTCCTCGGCCACCTCGTGCAGGTAGATCCGGTATCCGGCGTCGGTGCGCGAGAGGACCCTCTCCAGTTCCCGGACCAGCTCCAGCGTACGGACGACGGCGTCCCGCTGCCGGTCGCCGAGGCGGGCACACGCCTCGACGAGCGCCGGGCGGTCGTCCTCGCGGGAGGGCAGTGCGACGGTGACCTCGTCCCGCAGCTCGTCGAGCGCGTCCGCGGTGCCGGGGCGCAGCGAGCCGGCACCCGAGAAGTCGTACTCCCAGTCCAGGGCCCAGGTCAGCAGGCGGCCACTCTGGTCACCGGCGAGCAGCAGTGTCCCGTCGGGGGCCAGGGCGACCCGGGTGACGTCCTGCGCGAGGCCCGTGAAGGCGCGCAGCCGCCGGCCGGTCGTGAGGTCCCACAGCCGGACCGTCCGGTCCTGTCCGCCCGACGCCGCGAGCCGGAAGTCCGGGGTGACGGCCAGACCGAGCACGGCGCCGGTGTGCCCGGCCAGGACGTGGACACACCGCGCCTCCTCGGCGTCCCAGAGCCGGACGGTGCCGTCGACCGAACAGGACAGTATCCGGCGGCTGTCCGGACTCGGCAGGACCTCGGTCACGGCATCGGTGTGCCCGGTGAGCGCCACCGCGCACCGCCCGTCGGCGATCCGCCAGACCCGTACCGCGGCGTCGGCGCCACCGGTGACCACGAACCGGCCGTCGTCGCTCAGCCGCGCGGTACCGGTCCACTCGCCGTGCCCGGGCAGCACCCACCGGAGTTCACCTTCGGTGAGATCCCAGATCTTCACGTCGGCGTCCTGGCCGCGTGAGAGCCCGTAGCGGTGATCGGCGCCGACCGCCACCCCCACGATCGCCCCCGTATGCGCCTCCCAGGAGCCGATGTGCCGCCCGCCGGGGATGTCCCAGGCGGAGAGCAGGCCGTCGGCGGTCCCCGCGAGCGCCACCTGGCCGTCCTCGCCGACCGCGACGAAGTACACCGGGGCGCGGGGACTGGTGAACAGCCGGAGGATCCGTCCGTCGCGCGGCTGCCAGACGACGACCCGGCCGTCGTCGCCCCCGGACACCGCGAGCCGGCCGTCGGCGGTCATGGCCACGGCACCGACGTGGCCGGTGTGCAGGCTGAGGGTGTGCAGCAGCCGTCCGGTGACGGTGTCGAAGACCCACGCCTCGGCGGCGTTCCCGTTGCGGGCCAGCACGGTGGGGCTGCGACCGCTGAACTCCAGAGCCCACGACCGGCTTTCCGCGGGCTCGATCCGGCCCGCGGGCCAGGCGTCGACGAGTGCGGTCCGGCGGCCGAGGGAACCGAGGCGGCGCCAGAGGCGCACCGGCTCGGCATGACGCCGGTGCCCCGGCAGCGCGCGAGCGGCGCGGATCCGGTCCGCCGCCTCACTGAGCCGCCCGTCTCCCGCCAGCGTGGCCGCCTCCGCCAGCAGTGCCGCGGCTCGGCCGGCGGCCTCGGTGACGGCGGAAGCCCCGTGCGGGCGGACGTGACTCCACGGGGCGGGCGGCCCCGGGGGCGGCAGCCACCACACCCGCACGGACTTCCCCTCGGCGGTCACCGCGACCCGCCCGGCCGCGCTCAGGACGACGTCCTTCGTGTCGGGCGCCCGGTCCAGGGACAGGCGGCACCGGCCACTGTCCAGGTCCCACACCCGCGACGGCTCGTCGCGTCCGCCGCTGGAGAAGCCGACCGTGCCGTCCTGGTCGAGGGCGAACCGGCCGTACCCGGTGCCCAGTTCTCCCCGGGACGCGCCGGACGCGAGATCGACTAGCCGGACGCCGGTGCCACTGACGCCGATCGCGGCGAGCCGGCCGTCGCCGCTGAACCGCGCGGCCTCTCGCGTACCGTCGAACCGCCGGACCAGCTCACCCGTGCGCACGTCGTACACGGCGCTTGTGCGGCGCTGGTGGTCGACGAGGGAGCACAAGGTGCCCCGGGCGCCCAGGACTTCCGCCTGCCGCTCGAACCGCCGGATGTCCAGGGGCCGGAGTGTCTCCAGGTCCCACGTGACCGTCTCCCCTCCGGAACCGCCGGTGACCGCGTGCCGCTGATCGGCCGTCAGCGCGACCGGCCCCGTCCTGCCCGGGTGCCCGCCCAGTTCGCACGCGGTCCCGGTGTCGAGGTCGAGCACGAGTGCCCGTCTCGTGTCCCCGCCGACGACCACGAGCCGTCCGTCGTCGCGGAGCGCCAGGGACGAGGCGTGCTGATACGCGATGCGCAGCCGCTGCCGGCATTCTCGCGCCGGTACGTCCCAGACCCGCAGCCCGCCGGATCCGTCGGCCGAGACCGCGACCCGGCCGTCCGGCGTCAGCGCGAGGGCGGTGATCCAGTCGTCGTGCTCGCCCGGCAGGACGGCCTGTCCGGGCGTGGGCACGCCCTCGACCGATGCGAGCGCGACGGCGGCCTGCGCGTCGTCGGGCGTGCGCGCGACCACCTCCCGCAGCAGAGCGGCGGCCGCGTCCGGGTCGCCGCGTTCCCGGTGGACCAGCGCGAGCAGATGCGCCCCCACCCCGTCACCCGGATCCCCGGCCGCCACGGACTCCAGTTCGTCGACCAGTTCGGTGTCGGTGATCACCCCGGTCCGCCACCGGTGCAGCCCGCGGTTGTAGCGGGCGTGCGGGTGGTGCGGATCCGCCCGCAGGGCCCGGGCCCACAGCTCCTCGGCGCTGTCGCGGTGGCCGAGGTCCAGCAGGGACAGGGCGTGGTTCGACAGGCCGTCGGCGAGCAGGATGGCCGCGGTCGGCGCACGCCGGGGATACGGGCCGACGTCCCGCTCGTACAACCGGATCAGACGCTCCGCGAGCGGCCCGAGCCGGCCGGGGCGCGCGGCCGGGTCCTCGGTGAAGCACGCGCCGAGCAGCTCCGCCACCTCGACCGGCACCGGCAGCATCGCGTCCGGGGCCCCGGAGCGCGGGAGACTGTCGAGAACGCCGCCCGCCGCGGTCCCGTCCGGGGCCGGCGGCCGGCCGAGGAACATCTCCAGGACGGTGACCGCCCAGGACCAGGTGTCCGTGGCCGTCGTGAGCCCGCCCGGCGAACGGGCCTGCTCGGGTGAGCAGTACGCGGGGGTCAATCCGCCGCGGCTGACGAACGGATCCGGGTCCCTGGCGTCCGTCCCGCCGACCATGCGGGCCCGCGCCATGCCGAAATCGGTGACCTTGACGGTGCCGTCCCGGGTGAGCATCACGTTGGCGGGTTTGACGTCCTGGTGCACGATCCCGTTCTCGTGCGCGTGGTCGAGCCCCCACGCCGACTGGATGGCGACGTCCAGCACCCTCCCCAGGGCGACGTTCCCGCCGCGTTCGACGGATCCGTGGTCGCCGCAGTCGCCGTCGCTGCCGTCGCTGCCGTCGGTTTCGCCGGTCCCGGCGTAGAGACTCCGGTCCCGGACGGCTTCGGCGAGGCTGCCGCCGTCCGCCCACTCCGCGAAGACCCGGGGCACACCGTCGACGGTGCGGACGTACACACAGTTCGCGAGGTGCGGATGCAGGCCCAGCCCGACCCACACCTCGGCCTCCCGCGCGAAGTCCCGCAGCGCGTCCGGTGAGCGGACCAGGGCCCGGCGCGGGGTCTTCACCGCCAGGTCGATGTCCCAGCCGCGGTGCCGGACCCGGTGCACCAGCCCCATGCCCCCGGTGCGCACCACGTCCAGGACCTCGTAGAGGCCGAGGATCAGATCCCCGCGGCGCCACGTCTCCATCGCCGTCAACCGACGACGGCGACGTAGACCGGCGTCCCGAGCAGCACCGATCCGGCCGGGCCGGCCGGATCGCCGCCGTGCAGCAGACGCTTGGCCACGAACTCGACGTTCTGCGCCGGCCACCGCAGGCTCACCACGGCGTGCCGCACCCGGGCGAGCGCGGCGTGGTCGGCCCGGTCGAGGTCGCCGTCCACCGCGTCGGCGACGTACTCGTCCTCCAGGTCCGAGGTGGCTCCCAGCCCGTCGAGCATCGACGACATCATCGAGCGTCCCACCCCGTGCGCCAGGGCGTCCGGTACGGAGTCGACCACATGCCGGTACGAGCCGCCCAGCCCGACGACGGTGTCGTCGCTCCGCCCGCCGAAGAAGACGAGCGAGGAGGTGGGATCACCGGGGAACGCTCCCCAGCGCATGGGCAGCGCCCCCCAGAAGAACTGGCCGGGCTCGTCCACCGAGCCGAGATCGCCGTGATCACGCAGATACTCGACGACGGTCTCCAGTCGGCTGAACCGGTCGCCGGACGGCCTCTCGGTCGTGCGCTTCGCCGACAGCACCGACAGGCCGATCCCCAGTTCCGTCGTACGCTTCGCCCCGGACCCGGGGTCGATCTGCGGCAACAGCATGTCGACCTTGCTGTCGCTGACGTACACGTAGTAGCTGAACGACATGGCCGGCTCCCTTCCAGGGACGGCCTGCCCCGGCGTAGCCGTCTCGACACCGAACGAGACATCAGAAGCACGGTGGACAAGGCAAGTTGAGACGTCGGAACGTTCCGGGAATCCCCAGTCGGCGGTGGCCGCCCACTCGCCCGTCCTCGCCGACGGGGTCGTCTGCCTCGGGATGTGGAACGGCGAGCCGTACGCCTTCGACGCGGCCGGCGGCAGGAAGCTCCGGACCCACACCACAGAGGGCGAGCCGGAGACAAACCCCCGAGGTCCGCACCGCGCCGGTGTGTCCAGCGGCCGCGCCATTGAGGGCTGGCCGCCGACCCGGCCGGTTCGGTCGACCGGAGCTGTCAGGAGCACGAGCAGTGGCATCAGTGGCCCGGCTCCGGTCAGGGCCGGCCGTGATGCACCACGGACGGAGGCCGGAGCGGTAGGCATCGCGAGCGGCTGCGCGAAGGCAAAGTTGGCCGTTTCTCGTCTGCCGTCCCGCGACGCCACACAGGCTTAATGATGTTCCTGCGGCACCCACTGCGCGGGGGCTGTGACGACAGCACGGGGGGATCATGGATCACACGGGCAGCAGCGGCATACCCCCTTCCGGGACGCCACTCGGGCCTCCGTCTCAGCCACCGTCGGTGCCTGCTCAGATACCGCCGATGCCGAGTCCTCCCCGCAGGGGGAAGCGGCTGGAGCTCCGGGTCGAGCGGCAGATCCTGTGGGTGGACTCGGCGGCGGTACCGCTACGCAACATCAGCTGGGTCGAGGTGTTCAGGCTGAAGCCCTCCTTGGGCACGGGCGGCAGCTTCTTCCTCCTGTTGGCGGCCCTGCTCGCCCTCTGGCTCTCCTCCACGGGCAGGGCCGACGGCCGCACCCTGGCCGTCCTGCTCGTGACCGTCCTGACCGTGGTCTGCGCCGTCCTGTTCCAGTCGAGGAAGCCGATGCTGGTCATCGAGATGAACAGCGGGTCCAGGGTGGTCCTGACCCTGCCGACCATGGAAGAACTGCGCGGGACAGGCGGGCAGATCGTGTACGCGATCGACCACCCGGAACACGAGTTCACCTCCTTCCTCGAGCAGCACAACACCACGAACAACTTCGGTTCCGTCGTCAACATGAACGGCGGCAGGGGAAACACGGGGTTCCGGCTATGAGCGACACCACGAACAACTTCAGGGACGTCGTCAACATCAACGGCGGCGAAAGAATCGTCGGCATCAACCACGGCACCGTCGTCCACGGCGACGGCACCGCCCATGACGCCGGACTCCGAGCCGCCGTGGCTGACCTCGTCCGTCTCCTCAACGACCTTCGCCCGTCGCTCACTGCGGAGCAGGACCGGTCCGTGGAGAACGCGCTGCCCGCACTCGCTCCCGACCGGGACGCCCTGCGCGAGCGCGGCGTGATCCTGGCTTCCGTCGCGCAGATCGCGGCGACCGTGGGGGATGTGGGAAGGCCCGTCGTGGAGGCGCTGGGCCGGCTGCTCGCGCTGCTGGGCTGAAAGCCCGCCCACCTGTTCACCGGCCCGGCCACTCCGGACCGGCGGCTTTGAGGTTCCCCTTGTTGCTCGGGAGGGGCTGATCAGCTGGTCGGAGCGGGTCGGCGGGGTTTCAGGTTCGCTCGTCGGGACGCCGCCTGCTCGGCGTAGTGCTTCTCATCGAACTCGACGGGGCTGAGGTCGCCGAGGCGTTTCTGGATCCGCCGACCGCTACAGCACCCGTCGATGTACTCGAAGAGCGCGAGGTTCGCCTCGGCCCGGATGGCGAAGGTGCGGCCGCGGAGGCCCCGGTCGTGATGAGCGCCCAGAGGTTCTCCGCGAGGGCGTTGTCGTACGAGTCCCCGGCAGGGCCCATGGATGCCTCAATTCCTGCCCGCACCAGGGGTGTTGTGTGCCTCGCGGATGTGTCATGACAACCGTGGTCCGCATGGTGGATCTGCTGGCCGGTTTCGCCCTCCCGGGACGCGAGGGCGTACTCGAGGGCGCCCGGCGCGAGGTCGGCGTCCGCGCGTGCGGGGACGACGAGTCGCGGGCGTTCGTCGACCAGCGGCCGAGCATTTCGACCGCGACCACCCTCGACACGCGGTGGCTCTTTGCCGGCCGCCGAGCCGGGCAGCCCATGACCTCACATCCCTTGAGGTCCGCTTCCGCCGGGGCTTCCCACCCGGAGAGGCCGCACGGCGGCGATCCGCCACCTTGTCCTCCAGGCTCCGGCCCCGGTGGTCGGCTGCCGCGACGACGCCACCGCCCAACTCGCCGTCGAGGCCGGGGGACCTGGAAACGCTGCGCCCCGGAGATCACGGTCGGTGGCCCGCGCTCGGCGACGGATACGGAAAGCCGGTCACGCATGGCCTTCGTCGCCCCGCAGGTACGCTCCCGCACGCGCCGCGGCCACGGCGGCCTCGGCGGCCCGATCTGCGGCGGCCTCGTCGAGGCCCCCGCCGGTGGTCAGCAGCCGGTAGTAGAGGGGGGCGGAAACAGCACGGATCACCTCGTGGACATCGGTGCCCTCGGGCACCTCGCCCCGGTCGATGGCCTGCTGGACACAGGGTGCCCATTCCTCGACGCGGATGTCGTAGAAGCGGTGCAGTGCTTCGGCTGTCTTCGCCTCACAGGTGGCGGCGGCGATCACTGCCTTGAACAGCGCTCCTTGCCGCGGATCGGCCAAGGTGCGCTGCACGAGCCGGGCGTTGGCCTTGAGATCACCGAGGAGCGAGCCGGTCTCGGTGCGCGGCAGTGATTGCTCGGCCATGTCCATCAGCAGGTCGGCCACCAGGATGGTCACCGTTCCCCAGCGCCGGTAGACGGTGGTCTTGCCCACCTCGGCACGGCGCGCGATGTCGGAGAGGTCCAGGCCGGCGAAGCCGTGCTCCGCCAAGGCGTCCCCAGCCGCCTGCAGCACCGACGCCCGCACCCGCGCCGTGCGCCCTCCAGGACGGACGGTCCCCGGATCCGCACCCTCAATCCCCATAACGGGACTCCAGTTTCGTTAATCATGCACACCTGCTATGGTGAGACCACACTAACGGAACTTCAGCACCGTTAGCCAGGTCAGGTGACAAGAGAGGAACAGTCATGGAATACAGGCGGCTGGGCGCATCCGGCCTCAAGGTCCCCGCACTGAGCTTCGGCGCCGGCACTTTCGGCGGCCAAGGGCCGCTGTTCGGTGCCTGGGGCAACACCGACGCGCGAGAAGCCCGCCGTCTCGTGGACATCTGCCTCGACGCCGGGATCACGATGTTCGACACCGCTGACGTCTATTCCGGCGGGGCCTCCGAGGAGGTGCTGGGCGAAGCGATCAAGGGCCGCAGGGACCAGGTGATCGTGTCCACCAAGACGAGCCTGCCCATGGGCGACGGCCCGGGCGACGCGGGCTCCTCTCGTTCGCGCCTGATCGCCGCGTGCGAGGACGCCCTGCGCAGGCTCGGCACCGACTACATCGACCTGTTCCAGCTGCACGCCTTTGACGCCGGCACGCCGATCGAGGAAGTCCTGTCCACGCTCGACGATCTCGTACGAGCGGGGAAGGTCCGTTACCTCGGCGTCTCCAACTTCTCCGGCTGGCAGGCGATGAAGTCCCTCGCGAGCGCGGAGAAGCACGGCCACCCGCGCTATGTCGCACATCAGGTCTACTACTCCCTCATCGGCCGCGACTACGAATGGGAGCTGATGCCCCTCGGGCTCGATCAGGGCCTCGGAGCCCTCGTCTGGAGCCCGCTCGGCTGGGGACGGCTCACCGGCAAGATCCGCCGCGGCCAGCCGATACCGGCCCAAAGCCGACTGCACCACACCGCGGACTACGGTCCACCGGTCGAGGACGAACACCTCTACCGCGTGGTCGACGCCCTCGACGAGATCGCGCAAGAGACCGGCAAGAGCATTCCGCAGATCGCCATCAACTGGCTGCTGCAGCGACCGAGCGTCTCCTCCGTCATCATCGGCGCCCGCGACGAGAACCAGCTTCGCCAGAACCTCGGTGCCCTCGGCTGGACTCTCACGCCCGACCAGATGACGAAACTCGATGCGGCCAGCGACAAGACAGCGCCCTACCCGTACTTCCCTTACCAGCGCCAGGAAGGCTTCGCCCGCCTCAACCCGTCAGTCGTCGCGCGTCCGCCCGCTGCATGACATCGACGTCGATCAAGGGGCGGGAGCGGCCGCGGGTCCCGGCCTCGGACCGGCGAGGTGCCGCCTCACCCAACGGCTGCCCGGGGCCTGGAAGGCTGCGGTTACGGCGTCTCGCCCCCCGCCGACCGTCTTGGTGGCACGACCGCACACAGTCACCGCGGAACCTCACGCACCGAGGAACGGGCGACAGCCGATTGCGCGAGGCCGCCCGTTCCGTACCGCGGGTTCGGGCCTGCCGATCAGGCTTGGGCGGGCCCTGGCCCGAATCGGCGGGGGTGGGCTGTTCCGGCGTACTCCAGCGCGGTCGTGCCGGAGATCCCGAAGACGCGCATCAGGCGCCCGGGGTCGGCGGTTTCGTGTGTCTCATCGAGCAGCAGGTCGATGCGGAGCCTCCGGGGCTGGACACCGAGCTCTCTCGCGTAGATGGTCACCAAGGCAACGAGGGCCTTCGCCACCGCGGTCGGTGCCTTGTCCGGCAGATGCGCGAGCCGGTCCGGCGGCACGCGCCTGGGCGCGTTGACGACGGAGGCCAGGGAGGCACCGCGGGCCGGACCACGGAAGATCACGCGCTCGTGTTTCAACGCGCGGAAGAACGATCGCGGGCCTGCGTGGAGCGAACGGGCCTGTTCTCCCGAACGGTTGCTGAGTACGTCCGCGATGTCCGTCGGGGTGATCTCACGGAGACCGCCGACCTGCCGGCCCCACTGCTTCAGGGCTGGGACCTTGTAGTGCGCATGGCATCGGATGGTGACCCGGTTCCTCGTGGGGGAGAGCTTGCGGCCTTCCCCGCGGAGCACGCGGCCCCAGGCGTCCGCCTCGTCCCGCAGGCCGTCGGGCACACCCTGCGGAAGCCGTTCCAGCGCGGCCTGCCCCGGGCTGGTCCGCTCCAGGGGAACGAGGAGGCCGAACCGGTCGAGGAAGGCCACGGCGCGACGTCCTGGCCAGTTCGGGCCGAGTCCGGTGACGGCGCGGACGTCGGCCTCCGGGAGGGGGCGTCGATGCCGCACCGGGCGACGAGAAGCCGCAGGACTTCGGTGTGAGTGAACCCCGGTCCGCACCCGGTACAGAATCCCGTCGATCACCTGACGGTGATCACGCCGCCGGCTCCAACGCCGACTGCCGACCGGCGGGAGCGGCCGCGGCCGCTCCCGCCGGTCGGCATCCGTCAGATCACCCCGCCCCACGGCCACGCCAACGACCCCGACGCGGAACAGTCACATGATCGGCCGGAGAAGTCCTAGACGCCGCTCTCGTACGTGACCCAGTGCGTGCGCGTGGCGACAGTGTCGTAAAGGGCCTGGGCCTGGTGGTTGTCCTCCGCGGTGACCCATTGGACGAAGGACCGCCCTTCAGCGGCGGCGAGTTCTCCCAGTCGTTGGACGAGCGCCCGTCCGACGCCCCGCCCGCGGACCGCGGGATCGGTGAACAGGTCATCGAGGAAGATGCCCGTCGTCCCGGTGTACGGGGAGGGGATGGGGCGGTGGTGCGCGAATCCGACGACGGCTCCGTCGACCTCCGCGACGAGGGCGTCGCATTCGTGCCCGGGATCCGTCAGCCAGGCCCAGGCGCGGGAGACGACCTCCTCGGACTCCCGCAGTCGGTAGAACTCGCGGTACTGGCGGAACAGCACGCGCCAGCGGGCTTCGTCCGCTGCGGCGAGGGGGCGGATGGTCGGGGTGTTCGATGTCATGGGGTTCTCTTTCCGTCTTCGTTCACGGGCGGGATGCGGCGCGAGAACGGAGGTGCGCGAGCGGCGGCGAGAGGAAGGAGAGTGCGTAACGGTGCAGATCGAAGTGGAGTAACGTTACTGTGTATTCTCATGAGTAACGATAACAGGTCGCGTGAGATCGCCGAGCTGATGAGGCGTCGCATCGCGGGGATGCGCGCGGGGGACAGGCTTCCGGGCGTGAGGGCGCTTGCCGCGGAGTACCGGGCGAGCGCGGCGACGATCTCGTCCGCGCTGTCCTCGCTGACTGTGCTGGGGCTCGTGCGGGCCGAGCCGGGGCGAGGCACGTTCGTGGCCGGGCAGGAGCGGATGCCCGAGTCCGACTTCTCCTGGCAGTCCCAGGCGCTCGGGCGGGTCAGGGTCGACGCGGACCGGGCCTCGCGGCTGGGGAGCTACGGCACGCCCGAGCACCTTCCGCTCTCCTGGGGGTATCTCTCCCCGGAGCTGCAGCCGGGGGAGGAACTGCGCCGGATCGGGTCACGGGCGGCGCGGAGCGGCCAGGGGTGGGGGATGACCCCGCCGGCGGGGTCGCCCGAACTGCGACGGGTTCTCGCGGCGGAGTACCGCGCCGAGCCGAGCGATGTGCTCGTGGTCTCGGGCGGGCAGCAGGGGCTGGTCTTCGCACTGCGCACGCTCGCCGAACCCGGGGCCGCGGTCATCACCGAGAGCCCCAGCTACCCGGGCGCGATCCTTGCGGCGCAGAGCGCGGGCCTGCGGCTCTCCGCGGTCCCCGCCGACGACGACGGCATCCTCGTGGACCGTCTCGCCGACGAACTCGAACGGACGAAGGCGCGTGTGGTCTATCTCCAGCCGAGCTGTGCGAACCCGACCGGTGCGGTGCTGAGCGCGGGGCGTCGCGCGCAGGTCCTCGCCCTCGCCTCCGCGCACGGTGCCTTCATCGTCGAGGACGACTGGGCCAGGCACCTCTGGCTCGACCGCTCCGCGCCGGACCCGCTCTTCGCCGAGGATCCCGACGGGCACGTGGTGTCGGTCCTCACGCTCTCGAAGCCCGTCTCGCCCAGCCTCCGGCTCGGCGCGATCCTCGCGCGCGGACCCGCCGGCGCGCGGCTGCGAGCCTCACGCACCGCCGATGACCTCTGCGTCTCGCCGCTCGTGCAGGAGATCGCGCTCGAGCTTCTCTCCTCCAGCGCCTGGCCCCGGCACCTGAGGCGGTTGCGGGCCGCGCTCGTCGACAGGCGCGACGCGATGGCTGACGCGATCCGGAGCACGCTGCCCGACGTGCGCCTCCCACGGATCCCGTCCGGTGGACTCCATCTCTGGGCCCGGTTGCCGGAGGGACTGGACAGCGCAGAGGTCAGCGCCGCGGCCTACGCGGCCGGGGTCCTCGTCGGCGACGGGCGGCACTTCTTCGTCGACGAGCCGCCCGCGCCGCACCTCCGCTTCTCCTACGGTGCCGCCACAGGACCCCAGATCGCCGAAGGCATCCGCAGGCTCGCTCAACACCTGTAGGGGCTTGCCGGGAGTCACCACGTCGAGGTGATTCCGGCTCCGTCCGGGCCGGAGCGTGTCCGATCGCGGGTGATGGCGGTGGCTGTCATCAGATGCGGTCCGCCCAGCAGGGTCTGCCGTGCCGCGCTTCGGCGACGGGTGCCCTGTCCCGTACCGACAGGGAAGCCCTGGCCGGCCCGGGTGACGGCGGTTTCTGGGCATCACCCACGGCGCCCTGCCGGACATCGACGTCGAGGTCGTCCGCCGCAACCCCGCTGACCGGGGCAAAGGGTTCGTCCCGCACCCCAAGCGGTGGGTGGTCGAGGAGACGAGCGGCACGGGGATGCCGCACCGGCGTCTGACCGGTGAGTACGACCACCGGCCCGGCATCTCCGCCCCGCGCGTCCACTGGGCCTCGACTCCACCGCGAACACGACCGCCGCCTCACGACACCGAGTCCCGCCCGGCGCGACACTGTCGGACTGGCCGCGTGGACGTCGCCGAACTCCTCGCCGGGCTCCGGACCCAGCACGACGAGGCCGCCGCCCGAGCCGGGGAACTACGTGGCCGGATCGAGCACCTCACCGCCGCTCGGGCCGAGACCGAGGCGCGCTCGCGGATCTGACCACCGCCCGGAAGGTCATCGCGGAACTCGCGCCGACCGGGGACGAGCCCGGTCCGACCCACGCGAACACCGCCTGCCAGACCATCGTGAACGCCTTCGACCAGCACCCCGACCAGGCGTTCAGGGCGTGAACCGCACGGACTCCTCCGCATGCCCGCCCACGAGGCGTCCGTCGACATCACCCGCAGCCGCCTGGGACGACTCACCCGTCGAGGCTTCCCCACCCGGTCCGGAGGAGGCCGCTACCGGCAACGGACTCGACGTCCGCCAAGTCCCGGGCTGTTCCTCCTGATCGTCCTGATCGGTGCGGTCCCGCTCGTCGGCGTCGTGCTGTCCTCGATACCCGTGGCCGCGGTCGAACGGCGGCGGACGCGCCTGGTCGACCTCGACGTGATGCCGAACCCGCACCGGGCGCCCGACGGCGCCGGCTTCCGCGTCCGGGTGCGGACCCGCCTGGCCGAACGGGCCACCTGGCGTGAGCTGTCGTTCACGTTCATCTCCGCGGCGGCGCCGTGGTGGCTCGACCTGCTGGTGCTCGCCTTCTGCTTCCTCCTGCCCGTCCTCGCCCACGAGGCGCTCGATGCCCCGGGGACCTGGCCGTGGGCGGCCTTCGGTTCGTTCGTGCTGCTGCTGGCCTCGCCGTACACCCTGACGTCCTGGGCGGGGGCGCGCCGCGCGGCACAGCGGAGCCAAGAGCGCCGAACTGCGCGGCCGTTGTCACTCGGACATGCTGGTCCTGGAGACGACGGACGACGGACGACGGACGACGGACGACGGACGACGGACATGGCGGTGCGGACCCGGACTCGGGCAGTGGTCCGACCGGCCTCGCGGACCGGCTCACCGCGTCGGCGGGCCGCATGCGTGTGTCCAGCCCGGTCGGGGGCCCGACCCTGCTCCATGGGGAAGTCCCGTGCCACTTCGGGTGATCGTCGCGGAGGAGGCGGTCCTGCCGCGCGAGGGTCCGGTCAGCCTGTTGCGGCGGTTCGGCCATGAGACGCTCGTCGCCGTCGGCGACGCGGACGCGCTCGTCGGGGCGGTCCGCGCCGAGCGGCCGGACCTGGTGGTCACGGACGTACGGATGCCGCCCGGCAGCGGGGACGACGGGCTGCGGGCAGCCGTAGCACTGCGGGAGACGTACACCGGGCTGCCGGTGCCGGTGCCGGTGCTCGGCCAGTACGTCGAGCGGTCCTACGCCATGCGGCTGCTCGGCTCGTGCGACGACACGGCGATGGGCCATCTGCTGAAGGAACGCGTCGGCGCCGTCACCGACTTCATGACGGCGCTGGACCGCGTGGCTCCGGCGGGACCGTGGTGGACCCGGAGGTGATCCGCCAACTCGTCAGGCTGCGTCACGATCCGCTGGAGCGCCTCAGCGCCCGCGAAGAGGAGGTTCTCGGCCCGATGGCCGAAGGACGCTCCAACGCGAACATGGCGGCGCGACTGTTCATCAGCGGAGCCGCGGTGAACAAGCACATCGGTCATATCCTCAATCAGCCCGATCCGCCGGTGGACGCGGACGGACATCGCCGCGCCCTGGCGGTGCTGGCTTTTCTCAGCGCGTGAGGCACTCGGCATTTCCGGCGCAAGCCGGATAGCGCGGTGAGGGGTTCAGGACCCGGGGACGCAACAGGACTGGGTTGCACCGCTTTTCCAGCACGGGTTGAGCACCGAGCCGATGCCAACCGGCGTGAGGTCGGACGGCGACCCCGGCGGCGGACATGAAGAAGGCTCCTTTTGGACGGGGTTCACGATCAGGGTCACCAGTCCGCCGGGAGCTTTCGCGTGCTCGTCCATTCGTCCGGCATCGATCCGTCCAGCCGCGTCCTGCACCACCCCGGTCCTCTCGCAGGCCACCGCCGTCAAATCGGCTCCCGGGGGCGTCGCCTGACCTGCGGCCGGCAGATGCGGCCCGTCCGGGCACACCTGCGCTGCGGCGACACCCGCGCCCGTCTCGCGGCAGGCTTCCGCATCGGGAATGCCGCGGCCCGCCGCTGCGTACACGAGGCCGTCGACCGCCCACGCTGGAACAGACCATGACGACCGTGCGGAAGAAGGCGTATGCGGTCCTCGACGGCATCGTGCTGCCGATCGACCGCGTCGCCGCCGACCAGCCGACCAGCCGTACTGCTCGGGAAGAAGAAGCACCACGGGCTGAACGCGCGAGTGCTCGCGGATCCAGCCGCCCGTCTGTTCCGGGCTTCGGACGCGTTTCCAGGGACCATGCACGCCCCGGCCGGTACCCGGGGCCCTTGAGCGAGCGGAGTGGAAGATGTTGGCCCGACCCGCGCCGAAATCCGCAAGGGGGCAGGTGGGATTCCTTCTCACGCAGGCGAAAGGGTCAGCAAGGGCCTTACGGGGCGTGGCACCTCGACTCGCACGATGGAGCGCCACCACACCGGGAAGCTGACAGCCCCGCAGAGGCGCCTCCGGGCCGCCGTGGCGGAAGCGACTGAACCCAAGTGGAAGCCGCGGACCAGAACACAGGCACGGTCGGGCCCCGGAACCGGTTGCGGGACAGGTCGTCTGAAACGGCTCCCGCCATGCCGGGCACAAGCCTCGAAGGAAGGGTGGAAACGGATGGATAACTTCCCTATTTCCATTCATATTGACGTCCTCGGCAGCGAATGGAACTCTTGTCGGAGCATCGGTGCATTTCAGTCGCCGATGATCTCGAAGGAGAGGTTTTCCATGGCCTTACCCGAGGGAACGAAACAAGGAAGACGGACCTTCCTGACCAAGACACTCGGCGTGGCGGCCGGCCTCGCCGGCGCCGCCGTGGCCACCGGAGCCTTCGCCGCCCCGGCCTCCGCGACCGCGTCCGGTACTCAGTCGACGCAGGACGCCTGGCGTTTCTGCAGCAAGTGCTTCTCGATGTTCTTCTGGGGCTACTCCACGGATGGAGCCTGTCCGACGGGCGGTGCGCACTACGCCCAGGGATACAACTTCATCTTGCCGTACGACCTGCCCGAGACATCCAACCAGCAGCGCAACTGGCGTTTCTGCAACAAGTGTTTCGCGATGTTCTTCTGGGGCTACGCGAGCAACGGCGTGTGCGCCGCCGGCGGCTCCCACTCCGCGCAGGGGTTCAACTTCACTCTCCCGCACGACATTTCGGAGTCGTCGACCCGACAGGGCAAGTGGCGTTTCTGCAGCAAGTGCTTCTCGATGTTCTTCTGGGGCTACTCCACCGATGGAGCCTGCCCGGCGGGCGGTGCGCACTACGCCCAGGGATACAACTTCGTACTCACGCACTACTGAAGGCGGATGGACCGTGCCATGAAATGCGCCCGCCCGCCTTCGGCGGCCCTTCTCCACCCTCTTTCGGGAGGTACGGGACGGGGAGCGGGGGGCGGGCCCGCCGTGCCGGTCCGGTCGGGACCGGAATGTCACGGCACACTGCGTGAACGCGCTGAACCCATGTCGCCCCGGTCAAGCGGCGCCGTGCCCCGGTCGGCCTCGTCCGGAACCGGCCATGGAGGCTGCGGGCGGCCGGGACCCGGCGGTTTCGAGATGGCACGTGACTGCGCGAGGTGCCGGGCGTTGTACGGGGCAGCGCCTCCGCTGGATGGCGCGCATGAAGACCCCGCGCCCTTAGAGCACATCTCATTTGGGTGACTCGGTAGCCTGTGAGTCATGGTGGGGATCGTTGAGCGGCTGGTGCCGGACGAGTTGTGGGAGTTGTTCCAGC